>JBOHGT010000448.1:0-13000 GCA_050700385.1 Pseudonocardiaceae bacterium
CGCGCTCGCCGCGCTCGGGGTGCCGCGGCTGAGTGCTGCCGCCGTCGTCGAGCTGCTCGCCGGGCTCGAGCGCCCGCCGGGCTGGTGGCGCCGCTGCTACGCAGCGCTCGCCCCGCTGGCCGACACCGACCCCGCCGCCCGCGAGGAACTCGGTGGGCTGCCCGTCCCGCTGTCCGACGGTCGCACCGTCACCGGCCCCCGCGGGGTGCTGCTCGGCGGTGCGGAGCTGCCCGCGGTCGACGTCCCCGGCCTGCGGCTGGTGCATCCCGACGCGGCGCACCCGCTGCTGGAGCGGCTCGGGGCCCGTCCGGTGGGGCCCGCCGAGCTGCTCGACGCGCTGCGGCCGGCAGTCGAGCGCAGCGTCGACGACGCCGAGGACGGCGCCGACGTCGCCCCGCTGGTGGGCGCGGTGCTGGGGCTGGCCGCCCGGATCGGGGACGCACCCGCGCGGCGCCCCTGGCTCGGCGCGCTCGCGCTGACCGACGCCGGGGGCCAGCCCCGCCGGGCCGACGAGCTGGTGGCGCCCGACGGGGCGTTGCGGCCGCTACTGGCGCCCGACGCGCCGCTCGGGGTACTCGCGCCGGACACCTACCCATCCGAGGGGACCCGCGCGGTGGGGGTGCTCGACTCCTTCGCCGTGCTCGACGAGCCCGAGCCCACCGGGCCGGACCACGACCTCGCCGACGAGGACACCTGGTGGGCCGCCATCGGCGGCGACGCGTCACCCCCGCCGCGGCTGCTCGCGGTGCGTGACCTGGATCTCGTCGACGACAGCGCCTGGCCCGCGGCGCTGCGGCTGCTCGCCGCCGACCCGGTGACCTCGGCGGCGGTCCGCGAGCCCCGCGGGTACACCGGCTGGTGGCTCGCCCGGAACGCCCGGCTCGGCGGGTACCCGCTGCGCCACTGGCGGCTGCCCGGCGCCGACGAGCTGGCCGGGCTCTACGACCCGGTACCGCTCGACCGGCCCGCCGCCGCGTTCCTGACCGCCGCCGGGGTACGCGGCGCGCTGCACGTCGAGGATCCCGAGGACGCGGCCGACCTGCTCGCCCGCCTCGCCGACCCCGCGCGGGCGGTGACCCCGGCTGTGGCGCACGCCGCGCACGCCGCGCTGGTGGCGGCGGAGCTTCACCCCGCCGACCTGGAGCCCCCGGAGCGGGTGCGTGCCGTCACGGGCGCGGTGGTCGACGCCGACCGCGCGCTGGTACTGGACGCGCCGTGGCTCGCCGCGGTGCTGCCGGGCGGCGAGCTGGTGGCCGGGGGCGACCCGGCGGCGCTGGCCGACCTGCTCGACCTGCCGCTGGCCTCCGAGGCCGTCACCGCGGAGCTGCTCGACGCCGGCGGGGGCCGGCCCGTCGCCTGGGCGTCGGTGGTCGATGTGGTCGTCGCTTGCGCGGCGATGAGGGTGCCGGTGCCGGACGGAGAACTGGTGCTGCACGAGCGGCTGCGGGTGCGCCACGATGGCGCCGTCCGCGACGTGCGCTGCTGGGTGGATCGGGACGGCGCGGTGCACGCCACCGACCCGCTCCGCGCCCTCCTGGCGTGTTTGCCGTAGCCGCACACCGTGTTTGCCGTAGCCGCACACCGTGTTTGCCAGCTGCTGCACCGCGGCGTCGAGCACGTCGTCCGCACCCGCGGCAGCGTCGACCTCGCCGAGCAGGACGTCCACAGCGGACTCTTCCCGGGCCAGACCGCGCAGCAAGTCGAGCGCGGTGACGTTGCCCGAGCCCTCCCAGATGGAGTTCAGTGGCGCTTCCCGGTAGAGCCGCGGCATTCCCGACTCCTCGACGAAGCCGTTGCCGCCCAGGCACTCCAGCGCCTCGGCCACCGCTGTGGGCGTCCGCTTGCACACGTAATACTTGGCCGCCGGCAGCGCGAGCCGCAGCAGTGCGCGCTCACCCGCGTCCACCGCGGCGGCCAGCCGCATCGCGATCACGGTCGCGGCCTCACTCTCGCACGCGAGGTCGGCGACCACGGCTGTCATCGGCGGCGCATCGGCCAGCCGGGTGCCGAAGGCGAACCGGTGCGCCACGTGGTGTGCCGCCTCCGACAGCGCCGCGCGGGTCGTGGAAGCCGAGCCGAGCACGCAGTCCAGCCGGGTCATCGAGACCATCTCGATGATGGTGGGGACGCCACGGCCCTGCTCGCCCACCGGCCAGCCCAGCGCGCCGTCGTACTCGATCTCCGAGGATGCGTTGGACCGGTTGCCGAGCTTGTCCTTCAACCGCTGCAACCGGATGGCGTTACGCGTGCCGTCCGGCAGCACCCTCGGCAGGGCGAAGCAGGTCAGCCCGCCCGGCGCCTGGGCCAGCGTGAGGAAGAGGTCGTTCATCGGCGCCGAGGTGAACCACTTGTGCCCCACGAGCGTGAAGCTGCCGTCCCCGGTCGGCGTCGCGGTGGTGGTGTTCGCGCGGACGTCGGAGCCGCCCTGCTTCTCGGTCAACGACATCCCGGCGAGCAGACCGTCCTTCATGGAGGGTTCGCGCAGGCCGGGGTCGTAACGGGGCGCGCAGAGTCCCGGCTCCCACACCGCGGCGAGCTCCGGAGCGTGGCGCAGCGCCGGCACCGAGGCATAGGTCATCGAGATCGGGCAGCCGTGGCCGGCCTCGACCTGACCCCACAGGTAGAACCCGGCCGCCCGCACCAGGTGCGCGCCCGGCCCGGCGTGCGGACCCCACGGCGTCGCGTGCAACCCGTGCTCGACGGCCTGCGTGAGTAGCCAGTGCCACGACGGGTGGAACTCGACCTCGTCGATGCGGTGCCCGTACCGGTCGTGGGTTCGCAGCACCGGAGGATGGGTGTCGGCGAGCCGCGCGTGCTCCCGGGCCTGTGCCGATCCGGCGAGCCGCGCCAGGTCGGTCAGGACCGAGGACTCACCGTGCCGGGCGAGCGCACCGGTCAGCGCCGGATCGCATGCGAGCGGGTCGAACCCGTCCAGCGGAGGTGGCTGGTTGGTCACCTCATGGGTGCCCGGAGCGGGTCTCGTCGCGGTCATGTACCGAAGAGTAACTACGACGGGCGACATCGGCACCGGCCGCGGGCTGCACCCGTGCGAGCGTGGGGCAGCCGACCTGCCCTGATCCGACGGCCGCCGGTTGTTCTACGGTGATCGCCTACGCCGGACACGGAGGTGGGCATGCCACGGGTGGCAGCGATCGACTGCGGGACGAACTCGATCCGCTTGCTCGTTGCGGACCTGACGATCGGCGACGACGGCAGCCGCGTGCTGCACGACGTGCACCGCGAGATGCGGATCGTCCGGCTCGGCCAGGACGTCGACGCCACCGGGCGGCTCGCACCCGAGGCCCTGGAGCGCACCCGAGCCTCGGTGGCCGACTACGCGGCGATCGCCACTTGCACCGGCGTGGATCGGGCGCGGATGGTAGCGACCTCGGCTACCCGCGATGCGGCCAACCGGGACGACTTCTTCGGCATGGTGCGTGACGCCCTCGGCACGGAGGCCGAGGTGATCACCGGGGAGGAGGAGGCGCAGCTCTCCTTCACCGGCGCCGTCGGCGACCTCGAGCCCGGTGACGGCCCCTTCCTCGTGGTGGACGTCGGTGGCGGCTCCACCGAGGTCGTGCTGGGTAGCTGGGACGGTGTGCGGGCCGACGTGCATGCCGCCCGCTCGGTCGATGTCGGGTGCGTGCGGATCACCGAGCGCCACCTGCGCGCCGACCCGCCCGCCGAGGGCGATGTCGGTGCCGCCAGGGAGTTCGCGGCGCGGACCCTGGCCGATGCGTTCACCGAGGTGCCGGTCGAGAAGTCGCGGAGCTGGGTCGGCGTCGCGGGCACCGTGACCACCCTGTCCGCCGTCGCCCAGGGACTGCCCGCCTACGATGCCGCGCGCACCCACCTCTCGCGGTTGCCGCTGTCGCAGCTGCGGGACGTCGCGGCGAACCTGCTGTCCGCCACGCACGAGGAGCGCTCCGCCAATCCCGCGATCCACCCCGGCCGGGTCGACGTGATCGCGGGTGGTGCGCTCATCGTGCAGGTGCTCGCCGAGGAGCTGCACACGCGTGCCGGCATCGACGAGCTGGTCGTGAGCGAGCACGACATCCTCGACGGCATCGCGCTCAGCCTTGCCTGACGCGACGTCGCCCACCCGCGCGCACTCGATGTACTCCCGCTCGATGTACTCCCGCCGCGTGTGACGCCACGAAGGACGCCTTTGCCGCGTCGGAGGAGGCGAAGGCGTCCTTCGTGGCGTTGGAGCCGCCACAAGGGACGCCTTCGCGACAAGGGCTGAGGTTCAGTGCTCGGCGCGACGCTTGTGGCAGATGCCGGCGGGTGCCGGGCGCTGAGCTGCTGCCGCGTATGCGGCGAGCAGTTCGGCGATCACGGCGTCGCTGTCGCGGACCAGGCGGGAGGGGATCGTCTGCAGGAACGCGATCCCGTGGGCGGTGTACCGGGCGTTCCGGTCGAGCGTGCGTGCGTAGTCGGGCGGGTTGAGGTGGTATTCGAGGGAGTCGATCTCCCAGGCGAACGCCACCCTGGGGTCCCATGCGTCGGGCGTGCCGATCACCGTGCCGCTCGAGGTCATCAGCTCCACGTTCCACTCCGCCTCGGGCAGCCCGGCGCGACGCCACAGCCCGAGCGCGTCTGCCTCGGCGACCGATCGTGCCCCGTCGACGATGTCGGGCAGGGCGCACCGGACGAGCGCCGAGCCGCGCTGGCTGCCCGCATCGAGCTCCGCGCGTAGCTGACGGGGCGTGCAGTACCTGCGCTGGACAGCCTCGGCGAGGACGGCCTGCACGGTGCGGCTGTCCCGGATACGCCGGGCCGCGTCCAGCACCGCCCGGACGACGGGAGCGCACGGCATACCCGAACGAAGTGTGAGGGAGGGGATGCGGGTGGTGCGCTCGATGAGAACGAAGCCCGCGCTCCTCCGGTGGCGGGAGTGCGGGATCAACACCGGCACCGACGCACTCGCGGGGACTTCGCGCAGCCCGTGCAGCCGTGCTGCCACATGGCCGGTGAGCACGGCGTCGCCACCTGCGAAGAGCAGCGCGCCCCGCTGGCGTTGCTGGTCGGTAAGAGTGCCCGAGTGCAGCGCCACGATTCCGGGCAGCAACCACCGCCACGGACCGGACGGGCGGCAGCGCCGGTACACCGTCGTCCGGTCGATCCCCAATTCGACAAGTGTGGCCACCTTGATCACGGAGTCTTTGGCGTGCGCGTGCACCTCTGCCCACTGCCTGCTCCACGTCCCCCTCGTCATGCTGCCCAGCGTGACGCGCGGGCTCCCGGTCGTCGACCCGCTGGCCTTCTGCCTGTGGATAACTCGCGGCAGTGGCGCCCCCGCCTGTGCCGCGAAGGCGTCCTTCGTGGCACGCCGGACTCTGCGAAGGCGTCCTTTGCCTCCTCCGACGAGGCAAAGGACGCCTTCGCGGCACGGGGGACGGCGCTCCGGGCAGGTGACACGCCCTGCACTGCAAGGGCAACGGCGCTACCGTGTCGACGTGCACAACTGGGCAGCAGCCCCGGCGGGCCCATCGACTCCTGCCAATCCCGCCGGCCGGCCCGGAGAGTAAGGGTGACACGCCCAGCTCCCGATCTGTCCACACTGGACGATCTGGTCACAGCTTGCCGGGCGTGCCCGCGGCTGGTCGCCTGGCGTGAGCAGGTCGCCGTCGAGAAGCGCGCCGCGTTCCGCGACCAGACCTACTGGGGTGCTCCGGTGCCCGGCTTCGGCCCGCCCGACGCCGCGCTCGCCATCGTCGGCCTGGCCCCCGCCGCGCACGGCGCGAACCGCACCGGCCGCATGTTCACCGGTGACCGCTCGGGCGATGTGCTCTATACCGCGCTGCACGCCGTCGGGCTGGCGAACCGGCCGGTCAGCACCCACCGCGGCGACGGGCTGGAGTTGCTCGGCACGCGGATCACTGCACCGGTGCGCTGCGCGCCGCCGGCGAACAAGCCCACGCCGGCCGAGCGGGATTCCTGCAGGCCGTGGCTGGTCCGCGAGCTGCAGCTGCTGGCTCCCACGCTGCGCGCCGTAGTGGTTCTCGGCGTCTTCGGCTGGCAGGCGCTGCTGCCGGCGCTGCTCGCGGCCGGCTGGACGGTCCCCGTGCCGCGGCCCCGCTTCGGCCACGGCGCGCACGTCGAACTCGACGGCCTGCACCTGCTCGGCTGCTTCCACGTCAGCCAGCAGAACACCTTCACCGGAAAGCTCACTCTCGCCATGGTCACCGAGGTGCTCACCCACGCCGCAGTGCTGGCCGGCCTCCCGACCCGGCACAGTTCGGGCTGAGCTGCGAGCAGGGTCACGGCGAGCGGCGACGTGGGCGGGCCCAGGAGTGGGAAACTGAGGTATGGCTGGTAAGGCGGGTCCGACCCGGATCCTCGTCGTCGGTGGGGGCTACGTCGGGATGTACACGGCGCTGCGGCTGCAGTCCAGGCTGCGTTGGGGGGAGGCGTCGGTCACCGTGGTCGATCCCCAGCCGCACATGACCTACCAGCCCTTCCTCCCCGAGGCCGCGGCCGGCTCGGTCGAGCCGCGGCACGTGGTCGTCCCGCTGCGCACGGTGCTCCGGCGCTGCCACATCCTGACCGGGCGGGTGAGCGGCATCGACCACGCGCACCGCACGGCGACCGTCGAGGCCTGCGACGGGCACAACGAGATGGTGGGCTACGACATGCTGGTGGTGGCGCCCGGCTCGATAGCCCGCACCATGCCCATTCCCGGGCTGGCCGAGCAGGGTATCGCGTTCAAGACCATCGGCGAGGCGATCTACCTGCGCAACCACGTGCTGTCCCGGCTCGACGCTGCGGCCGGCTGCCGGAATCCGGAGCTGCGCCGCAAGCTGCTCACCTTCCTCGTGATCGGTGGCGGGTATGCGGGCATCGAGGCGCTCGCCGAGCTCGAGGACATGGCGCGCTACGCGTCCCGCTACTACGAGACCATTGCGCCGGAGGACATGCGCTGGGTGCTCGTCGAGGCGACCGGGCGGATCATGCCCGAGGTGAGCCCGAGAATGGGTGTCTACGCTGCCGAGCGGCTCACCGAGCGGGGCATCTTGGTTTTCCTGGACACCCGGGTGAAGACCATGGAGGGCGGGCACGTCGTGCTCGATGACGGCACCGAGTTCGACACCGACACCATTGTCTGGACGGCCGGGGTCAAGGCCAACCCGATGCTGCGCCGGACCGATCTCCCGCTCGACGGCAAGGGCCGGGTGCGCTGCGAGGCGACCCTGCAGGTCGCCGGTTGCCCCGACGTGTTCTCCGCAGGTGACTGCGCCGCCGTGCCGGACCTGTCCAAGGACGACCCGGACGCGACCACCAGCCCATCTGCTCAGCATGCGGTTCGGCAGGCGAAGGTGCTGGCCGACAACCTACTGGCGCGGCTTCGCGGCCGGCCGCTGCGCAACTACCAGCACACCTACGCCGGCTCGGTGGCGAGTCTCGGGCTCTACCGGGGTGTGGCAGAGATCTACGGCATCAAGCTCAAGGGCATCCTGGCCTGGTTCATGCATCGCACGTACCACGTCAGCCGGATGCCGACGTTCAACCGCAAGGTCCGCATCCTCGCCGACTGGACGGGCGCGCTGCTGTTCCGGCGCGAGGTCGTGGCACTGGGCCAGGTCAACGACCCGAAAGCCGACTTCGCCCGCGCCACCACCAGCTGACGGCGGGTCCGCCGACATGATCAGAGTCCCGGTGCCGAGGGGCGTCCTGCTCGTGCCGCGCCGATACGCTGCGGGTACGCCCCCGTAGCCCAACCGGCAGAGGCAGGCCCCTTAAAAGGGTCCCAGTGTGGGTTCGACCCCCACCGGGGGCACCGGCTGACAGGTCCGCCTGACGCCGTCCCGGGCGTGGATCTTCTCGTGGGACCCGACGGCCATCCTCGTTCCGAGCTCGATGATGGCTTGCCACAGCTCGGCGCGGCAGCGGGCGGCCGGGCCGGTGATCCCGGCGACACTCAGCGCGAGCGCGTCCGGTGCGGCCGAAGACCGCCATCTCGCCCGCACCTCGCGGTAGGCGAGCCGGCCGTCCCCTTCCAGCCGGAACACCAGGACCTCGACCACCACGGGCGGGTCCTGGCCGGTCGCGCCGTTGACCGCAGGCAGTAGTGCGACGTGAGCCTGGCCGGTCGGTGCGGAGGTCGAAATGGCACTCCTAGTCGCAAGTAGGTTGCGACAGGGAGTCAATCACCCGGTTCGCGGTGGTGCCACCCGGCCCCGGCAGCGCCTACCGACGGGCACCACACAAGATCGAACAGCCATACCTGGACCCCATCAAGATCAACGGTACGGCTGTTACGAGACATCGAGACTCCCCGATAACTGGCTCCGCGACTGTGCCAACTACCGACTCCGACGACCGCTTGCCGGCGGCGTCACATAGCACATCCCACCACAGCGCGCATCTCGAGGCGCCTCCCACGTTTGGGTCATGTTGTGACCCTTGACACATCCGACGCGTCCGTGTGCACTAGCCCTTTCGACCCCGCTTCAGCGATGCGGGGCCAAGACGGGCCCGTCCCAGAGGCGGTCCCGGACCGGGAGGGAACAGACGATGGCGATCGAGTCCACCGGGCACAGTCAAGGTAACCCCCGCCTGTACGAGCTCGTGGAGCACGCCCCCAAGACCGGGCCGAGCCCGACCATCTGGGCTTGGCCCGAAGTCATCGACTGGTTCAGAATCGCCGGTCAGCCGGTGCCCGGGCCGTGGCCACCCCACCAGCAGCCACGGCCGGACCCGGAGGAGGAGTCCCTGCCCGAGGCGGTCGCCGAGCCCGAGCGCACGAGCAGCAAACCCACGAGCAGCGAACCCACGACCGGCAGGACGCCGAGCCATCGGTGGAAGTACCACTAGGAGGTCTGGCCATCGATGGAGGTAGTCGTCCTTCGTGGTGACTGACGATGTGGTGTCCGACGATGCTTACGGTGGAGCTGGCGAGTTGCAGCATATTCCGCTGGACCGTTTGAGGACTTAGGAGAATCGGTTGTATCCGTCTCATTTCCGCTATGAGGCCCCCCGTTCACTCGAGGAAGCGCTCGACTTCTTGCGGGTCTACGGTGAAGACGCGAAGGTGCTCGCGGGTGGCCAGAGCCTCATCCCGCTGATCAAGTTACGGTTCGCCTCACCAGAGGTGATCATCGACATCAACAACATCTCCGAGCTGGGCTACCACCGGGAGGATCCGGACGGAACGCTGCGGATCGGGGCGCTGTGCCGCCACCGGGACCTGGAGCGCTCCCAGCTCCTCAGGAGCAAGCAGCCGACCATGGCGGCAGCGGCACCGCTCATCGCCGACCCGATCGTCCGCACCCGCGGAACCCTGGTCGGCTCGCTGTGCCATTCGGATCCGCAGGGTGACTGGGCGTCGGTGATGATGGCGCTGGGCGGGGAGATCGTCGCCGCCAGCGCCAAGGGCGAGCGCACCATCCCCGCATCGCAGTTCTCCACCGGGCCGTTCCAGAACGCGCTGCAGCCGGGGGAGATCGCGGTCGAGGCCCGGGTGCCGGCGCCGAAGGGAACGGTGTCAGGTGGCTATCTCAAGCTCGAACGCAGGGTCGGGGACTTCGCCACCGTCGGGGTGGCGGTGGCACTCGAGATGTCCGGCGCGACGGTGAGCCGGGCAGGCATCGCGCTGACCGGTGTCGGAGCGTCCAACATCCAGGCCTCCGCAGCCGAACAGGCGCTGGTCGGCAGCACGCTGAACGCCAGCACGATCGAGCAGGCAGGCCGGCTGGCGGCCGAGGCGGCTGAACCCAAGACCGACAATCGCGGTAGTGCGGAGTACAAGCGCCACGTCGTGCACACGTTCGTCACGCGTGCGTTGGGCAACCGCGGGGCCCGAGCGGCCTGAAATGCGGATCGGTTCGTGCACGGCAACGATGTCAAGGAGGGCTGCGTGGAACAGCGGCGAGTAACGATCACGGTCAACGAGGAGCCCAGGGTCGTCGACATCGAGCCCCGCATGCTCCTGGCCCACTTCCTCCGCGAGGTGCTGTCGCTGACCGGAACACACTTCGGCTGCGACACGACGAACTGCGGTGCGTGCACCGTACTTTTCGACGGCCAGCCAGTGAAGTCGTGCACGATGTTCGCCGTCCAGGCTGACGGGCACCGGGTCACCACCGTCGAGGGCATGAGCCTGGCCAGCGAGCTGCACCCCGTGCAGGAAGGGTTCAAGGAGGAGCACGGCCTGCAGTGCGGCTTCTGCACGCCCGGGATGATGTTGACGTCCATGGCGCTGCTCGAAGAGAACCCCAACCCGACAGAGGAGGACGTCCGCTGGGCGCTGTCCGGCAACCTCTGTCGCTGCACCGGCTACCAGAACATCGTAAAGTCGGTGCTGTGGGCCGCAGAGAAGATGCGGTCCGAGGCCGCCGTGAGAGGCTGACGGCGCGAGCCGACGACAAGGGAGGACGACATGGCGCAGGCATTGGACGAAATCAAGGTCGGGGGTTTGGGCTCGAGCCGCAAGCGCGTTGAGGACGATCGATTCATCCGTGGTAAGGGCAACTACACCGACGACTTCAAGCTGCCCGGCATGCTGCACATGGAGATTCTCCGCAGCCCGGTGGCCCACGCACGGATCAAGTCGATCGACACGAGCAAGGCCTGGCAGATCCCGGGTGTGCACATGGTGCTCACCGGCGAGATGGCGGCCCAGCACAACCTGGCGTGGATGCCGACGCTCTCCTACGACACGCAGGCGGTGCTCGCCACCGACAAGGTGCGCTTCCAGGGGCAGGAGATCGCGTGTGTGGTCGCCGACGACCCCTACATCGCCAAGGACGGGTGTGAGGCGATCGATGTCGAGTACGAGTCGCTGCCCGCGATCGTCAACCCGGAGCAGGCGCTAGCCGAGGGCGCGCCGGTGATCCGGGACGACAAGGAGGGCCAGACCGACAACGTCTGCTATCGCTGGGACATCGGCGACAGGGAAGGGACCGAGCGCGCCTTCGCCCAAGCGGACCTGATTTCGAAGCTGCAGGTGTACTATCCGAGGTCGCACCCGTCGCCGCTGGAGTGTTGCGGGTCGATCGCGGACTACAACCCCGCGACGACCAAGCTCACGGTCTACATGACGACGCAGGCGCCGCACATCATCCGGGCGGCGGTGGCGCTGGTGGCCGAGCTGCCCGAGCACATGATCCGGATCATTTCGCCCGACATCGGTGGCGGGTTCGGCAACAAGGTCCCCGTCTATCCGGGGTACGTGGCGTCGATCCTGTGTTCCATCCTGCTCGCGCGACCGGTCAAGTGGATCGAGGACAGGAGCGGTAACCTCATCTCCACCGGGTACGCCCGCGATATGTACTACCAGGGTGAGCTCGCGCTGCGCAAGGATGGCAAGATTCTCGCCACGCGTTTCCACGCCGACACCGACCAGGGTGCTTTCTTCTCCGATGCTCAGCCCAGCAAGTTCAAGGTCGGGCTGCTCCACTCGGCGTTCGCCTGCTACGACATCCCTTACGCCTACCACACGGCCCAGGGCACCTATACCAATAAGGCGCCCGGGGGCGTGGCGTACCGGTGCTCGTTCCGGGTGACGGAGGCGATGTTCTTCCAGGAGCGCATGATCCAGGCGGCTGCGGTCGACCTGGGGATGGACCAGGCCGAGTTCCGGCGGATCAACCTCGTCAAGGACGATCAGTTCCCCTACCGCACGCCGTTCGGGTTCCTGCTCGACTCGGGGCAGTACCAGAAGTGCCTGGACGTCGCGCTGGACGCCGTCGGCTACGAGGAGTTCCTGCGCGAGAAGGAGCAGGCTCGCTCCCGGGGTCGGCGGCTCGGGATCGGCATCTCCACGATGACCGAACCGCTCGGGGCCGGAAACAGCCGCGAGTACGACATCCTCGGCATCAAGATGTTCGATGCCGCGGAGCTGCGGGTGCACCCCAGCGGGAAGGCGATCCTGAAGATCGGATCGAAGACTCAGGGCCAGGGGCACGAGACGACGTTCGCCCAGATCGTCACCCACGAGCTCGGCATCCCCGCCGCCGACATCATTGTGGAACACGGCGACACCGACCACACACCGTTCGGCATGGGGACCTACGCATCCCGCAGCACGCCGGTCGCGGGAGCGGCCACTTCCATGGTGTCCCGCAAGATCCGCGCCAAGGCGAGGAAGCTGGCTGCGCACCTCCTGGAGGTGTCCGAGGAGGATGTCGAGTGGGAGCTCGGTCGCTTCTACGTGCGGGGCGCCGCCGACAGA
Organism: Pseudonocardiaceae bacterium; assembly: GCA_050700385.1. Taxonomy (GTDB): domain Bacteria; phylum Actinomycetota; class Actinomycetes; order Mycobacteriales; family Pseudonocardiaceae; genus WHSY01. The sequence goes on from JBOHGT010000448.1 coordinate 12,176, forward strand.
GGCGTGACCATCCAGGAATGCTCGATGGCTGCCTACTCCAACATGCCGGATGGTATGGAGCCGGGGCTGGAGAACAACGCCTACTACGATCCGCCCAATATGACGTGGCCGTTTGCGGCGTACATCGTGACGGTCGAGGTCGACCCGGATACCGGCATCTGGGACGTGCTCCGGATGGTCGCCGTGGACGACTGCGGCGTGCGCATCAACCCCATGATCGTCGAGGGTCAGATCATGGGTGGGATGACCGAGGCCTACGCGATGGCGAACATGCAGTTCATCACATTCGACGACGAGGGAAACTGCGTCGGGTCGAACTTCATGGATTACCTGCTGCCGACGGCGTGGGAAACGCCGGGCTTCGAGCTCCACGAGGTCGAAACCCCCTCGCCGCATCATCCGATCGGTGCCAAGGGCATCGGGGAGTGCGCGACCGTCGGTGGCCCGGCGGCGTTCGTCAACGCCGTGATGGATGCCCTCGACGACACCGGCGTGCGCAACATCGACATGCCCTTGCTGCCCGACCGGGTGTGGGAGGCCATCAAGTACCAGCGTGACGTGTCCGGTGCGCCCCCGGTCCGGACCGACGGATAACCCGATGACGATGGACGGGTGGGACGTCCTCGAGCACGCCCGCGAGCTGGCGCATCGGGGAGAGGCGTTCGCGCTGGCGACGGTCGTGTGGCGGCGCGGCCCGTCCTCCGGCAAGCAGGGTTACCGGGCCGTCGTCACGGCCTCGGGGAAGGTGTACGGATGGATCGGCGGTGCCTGTGCGGAGCCGGCGGTCGTCCGCGAGGCGCGGCACGCCCTTGCAGAGGGCGTGCC
>JBOHGT010000449.1:0-15453 GCA_050700385.1 Pseudonocardiaceae bacterium
CCACCCGACCGGTGCCCCGTCATCCACGGCGCCGTCACGCGCCGCCGCCGTCCGCCACCGCCCTCGAGGTGGCGGACGGCGCTGCAGTCACCTGCGATTGGACAGAGCGGGCAGCGAAGGGCCGTGATACCTCGGCTGCTGGACCCTTTCGGGTGAAAGAAAGGAGCCCCGGCGTCGCGGGGGGACGCGACGCCGGGGCCTTTCATCCCCGATCCGCCCGGGCGCGGTCGGTCGGATCGGGGGGTCTGCGGGGAGCGGAAGCAGCCGGGCGGCGGGAAGTGCCGACGGGCTGCGCGGCGCGCATGGAGAGGCACGCCGCGGCGGGACCTGGGTCAGTCCGGAGAAGTGGACGGGCGCTGGGCGCGCGGCCCGGGCTGCCCCGAATCCCCGGAGGGCGGCACTCGTCGCAGTATCGGGGCCGGCGGCCGCACACCGCTGTCGGCGCCAGCCAGTGCGGACGCGAAGCCGGGACCAGTGGCGGTCGACCCGCCGCTGGTGCATGGGGCGGTGACGGGGGCGTCCGGTCGCGTGATCGCGCCGCGGACCCCGCCGGCCCGCGCCGAGACGGTGTGGTCGGTTGCCGGTACCGGCGGCGCCGCGAGTGGCTGCACCAGCGTCGGACCCATCACCGGCGACATCGCGGGCGGCGCGACCTCGACCGGCGGGACCGGGGCTGCGGGCACCGGATCCGCAACCGGCTGGGGATCGGGTGCGGGCTGCTCCCCGGCCGGATCGGGCGCGGGCGCCGCAGGCTCGACGATCTCGATCGGGGACGCCAGGACCACGGGTTCGACGATCTCGGACGGGGATGGCAGCGGCACTGGTGCGGCCTCGACCGTGCGGTCCGCGATGGTGCCCGCCGCGTCGAGCAGCCCGTCAGAGGACACCGGCGCGGCCCCGTCATCGGGAAGGACCTCATCGATCACGAAACCGGGCGAGTCGACGGCGAGTGGCTCGGCCGATGCGGTCGCGGAGCCGAGCATCCAGCCCCCGACGACGATCCCGGTGACGACGGCACCGCGCAGCAGCGCCCGGGCCAGCACCGGACGTCCGGCACCGCGAGGGCGGGCTGCGCTACGGATGCCAGGCACCGGCGGTTCCACCCTTCCGTGGTGTCGGGCTGTCACGAGGTCGCTCTCCGGTCGATTGTCCATCCTTCCGTCCCCGATCGGCACCCCCTTCCGGGGCCTGAGTTTCGTTACCCGGTCGGGTGCGGATCACCACCTGTGCGGGTGTTCATCACCCCGTCCGGCTCCTGACCGCGTGTTCGCCGGTCCGGCACGCCGTGTTCGCCGGTCCGGCACGCCGTGTTCGCCGAATCCGCACGCCACGTCCTACCCGCGGGCACAATCGGTCAAGTGGAACTCACCATGAACGAGCAGGCGAAGCAGCGGGACCTGCGCCGCATGAAGGTCGTGGCGCTGTGCTTCCTGCTCGGCGCGGCGGTGGTCTACATGATCGCGCGGAGCAACGAGGACGCCATACCGTGGGTCGGCTACGTGCGCGCTGCCGCGGAGGCCGGGATGGTCGGTGCGCTGGCCGACTGGTTCGCCGTCACCGCGCTGTTCCGCCGGCCGCTCGGGTTGCCGATCCCGCACACCGCGATCATCCCCCGCAAGAAGGATGCCCTCGGCGGCAACCTCAGCGACTTCGTGGGTGCCAACTTCCTCTCCGAGGAGGTGGTGCGCGACAAGCTGCGCCGCGCGCAGATCACGTCCCGGGTGGGCGCCTGGCTCGCACAGCGGCGCAACGCCGACCGGGTCACCGCTGAACTCGCCACTGCGGTGCGGGGCGCGGTGACCGTGCTGCGCGACGAGGACGTGCAGGCCGTGCTGGAGACCGCGCTGGTCAAGCGGCTGCTGGACAAGCCATGGGGGCCGCCGCTCGGCCGGCTGCTCGGCCAGGTGCTCGCCGACGGCGCGCACCACAAGCTCGTCGACCTGATCTGCGACCGCACCTACGACTGGGTACGGGCCAACCACGCCACGGTGCTGCGGGTGGTCAGCACTCGGGCGCCGGCCTGGTCGCCGCGGTTCGTCGACGGCCTGATCGCGGACAAGGTGTACGCCGAGGTGCTCAACTTCGCGTGGGCGGTGCGCACCGATCCCGACCATGCGATGCGCAAGGCCGTCGACAACTTCCTCGTCGAGTTCGCCGCCGACCTGCAGACCGATCCGAGGACGATCGAGCGTGCCGAGGCGGTCAAGCAGCAGGTGCTGGCGCACCCCGACGTGCAGACCTTGATCGGGTCGGCCTGGAGCACCGCCAAGAAGATGCTCCTCGACGCCGCCGAGGACCCGTCGTCGGAGCTGCGGCTGCGCGTCCGTGACGGGCTGTGCTCGCTGGGGGACCGGCTGGTCCGCGACGCGGAGCTGCAGTCCAAGGTCGACAGTTGGCTGGAGGGAGTCGCCGCGTACGTGGTCGCCAACTACCGCACCGAGATCACCACGCTGATCACCGACACGGTGGAGCGCTGGGACGCAACCGAGACCTCACGCAAGGTGGAGCTGCAGGTCGGGCGGGACCTGCAGTTCATCCGGATCAACGGGACCGTGGTGGGCGCGCTGGCCGGGCTGGCCATCCACACCGTCTCGCAACTGCTGCTGTAGCTCAGGCCCGCGCATCGCGGGCGCGCGCACGCCAGCTGCGGGCCTTCTGGCGGTTGCCGCAGACCTGCATCGAGCACCAGGTGCGGGAGCGGTTGCGCGAGCGGTCGTAGAACGCCCAGCGGCAGTCGTCCGCAGGGCAGATCTTGATCCGGTCCCAGTCCCCGGAGACCGCGATGCGGACGGCGGCGGCGAGCACCCCGGCGACGGCGTCCGCGTCCGCGAGTGCAGGCACGCCCTGCTCGATCCCGGCGGTGAGGACGACCCCGGGCCAGGTCCCGTCGGGCTCGCCTGCGGCCGCGGCGCGTAGCGCGTCGCGGGCGGAACGGACTTCGCCAGAAGCACCCGGCGCACCCAGCCCCCGCTCATGGACCCAGTGCCGCCACGCCACGGGGTCGTCCAGCACGTCGGTGCCGCCCTCGGCGTCGAGGGTGTTGAGGAACGCGAGCACGAGGATCACGTCGCGTTCGACCGCGCTGCTCGTCACGTCACCAGCTTACGTGTTTCAGGGGTTGCGTCCGGCATGCGTAACCGGCATTCTAAACAAGCAGGTGAGCAACCGGCGTACAATCTTGGACGGTGACGGAAGTGACCATGGACCTGACCGGATCGTCGATCGACACCCCGACTCCGATCTGCCCGAGCCGGGCCGGGTGTCTCGCATGAGTGGCGGCCCGACCCTGGGCTGCGTGGTGCTCGACTGCCCCGACCCGCTCGGGCTTGCCGGCTTCTACGCGGAGTTGCTCGGCTGGTCGGTCGACGCCGACTCCGACGACAGCTGGGCCACGGTGCGAGGCCCGCGACCGGGTCCGACGCTCGGGTTCCAGCGTGACGAGCACTACGCCCCGCCGACATGGCCCGACCCGCTGCGGCCCCAGATGCTGCACCTCGACTTCGACAGCACCGATCTGGATGCCGACGAGAAGTGGGTGCTCGCGCTGGGCGCCCGGCCGCTGCCCGGACCCGAGGGCGCGTCGTTCCGGGTCTACGCCGACCCCGCGGGCCACCCGTTCTGCCTCTGTGCCTGCTGACGCCAGTACGCAGGCCGGCGCAGCCGCACGCCCCCGGCGGTGTGCACCACTTCGGGCAACTGCGCACGACGGATCTTGTCGTGGCCGATCACCACAGTTCCAGATGCTGCCTGGCGAAGTTCCTTGCTCGACCGGCCTGGTGGGAAGGCTGCGATCACGGCGGCGTCCGGGCGTACCCGTCGCACGGACCGGACGGCAGGACACAGGTCGCTGTCCGCTGAGATGAGCAGTGCCATGTCGTAGCGGTCGAGAGCTGCGTCCTCCAGCATCGCCAGTGCGAGGTTGACGTCCGGATTCCTTCTCCTCATACGTGGTGCGGATCTGGCCACAGTTCTTGCAGGCGACCGATTTGGGTTGAAAGCGACCTTCGGTTGCCGTCAGGAGTGAGCAGCACGCGCTGAGCGCATCGAGGTAGGCAGCTTGGCGTGCGAGGCTGTCCAGCTGGTCGAGCACTCGAGCAGTGAAGTACCGGATGGCACCACTCGCACGGCTGGTGCTTGCATCTGTCGGACCCCCCTCGTAGTGCTTGATGGCACCCCCCAGGGAGAGCATCCCTGGCCCGACGGCCCCCTTGCGGGGCCTTCTCTGTCTGTCCGGACAGTACCGAGGTGCACCGACAGTCTTCATGCGCTCGTGGTGATCAACTCGATCACGACGCCGGGCTGGAGACCGGTACGGTGCACGGCCGAGCCGCCGCGACGGGCCACCGCGAGGTGTCCTGCGGAGTCGACCAGCAGGACGAGTTCCCCTTCCGCCACGTCCGAAAAGGTCGTGCCGACCTGCACCCGCTCGGCGCCGGCTGGCCACCGGAGAGTCGCCGTTGCGCCTGCCCGCAGCCCAACCGCGTCCAGTTCGGCTGCCCCTGCGGCCAGCGCCACGTTGCCGAAGTGGTCCACGGTCATCACCTCGACCCGGATCCGGCGGCCGTCCACCTGGCACACCGGGGCCGGCAGGGAGACCAGCGAGGCCGGGTCCACTGCCCGGCCCAGCGCGTGCGGTGGCACGCCAGCGGCCAGGTGAGCGGCGGCCGGTGCGAAGACATCGCGGCCGTGGAACGTCGCGCTGACCGCCGGCAACCGGTAGGCGGGCTCGACGAGCTCATAGGCCGCGTGCACCCCGCCCAGGACCGTCGCGGCGGGGAGCAGCAACCCGTTGTCCGGGCCGACCAGCACCGCGTCGCCGATCACCAGCGCGACCCCGCGCCGTGCCGTGCCGACGCCGGGGTCGACGACCGCGACATGCGCCGCCGGTGGCAGCCACGGCAGGGTGTCGGCGAGCAGCACCGAGCCGTGACGCACGTCGCCAGGCGGGATCGCATGCGTCACGTCCAGCACTCGCGCGTGCGGGGCGATGCGGGCGATGACCCCATGGCAGGTGGCCACGAACCCGTCGGCCGAGCCGTAGTCGGTGCTCAATGAGATCCAGTCGAAGCCCGTCACGGCATCGAGTGTGCGCCGCCGGTATGCAGGTAGGCTCGTTGCCCTAGCCTCACTCCCGACGTAGCTCGCGCCATCTGGAGGGGGAGCAGATGAGCGGTTTCGATGTCACACCGGAGGGCCTCCGCACGGTTCGGGATCTGCTCGGGTCGTCTGCCGCCGACGTCACCTCGACACGCGGGTCGTGGGACAGCGCCACCCGAGATCTCGGCGCGGCGTTCGCCACCGCCGAGTGCGGGCAGGCGTTCTCGGAGTTCCAGCAGTACCTGTTCGAGAGCCTCGGCTCGCGCCGTGAACTGCTCGAGGGTCTCGCGTCGGCCGCAGGGCACAGCGCGAACGACTATGAGAGCACCGACGGCACCGAAACTCAGCGATTCGGCTCGCCCGGAAGTGGTGTGAAATGAGCGCGGCGAGTGCCGGGGAGCTCGGGCGCCGAGCCGAGCGGCTGCTTCAGCTCTCCGCGGGCGTGACCACGGACAACGTGCTCGCCAGGATCCAGGACGGGCTCACAGAGCTGGGTGAGCTGGCCGGCGACCCGGCCGCCCTGGAGTCCGCGACCGGCGCCTTCGCCCGAGCCGGCGTGGCCATGCAGCAGGTCGGCGAGGACACCGCGACCAACGCGACATCACGGCTGCATGCCGCGTGGAGCGGCCACGCCGCCGCCGTGGCGACCGAGCGGACCAGCAGCGAGGGCCGCAGAATACGGTCGGACGGCGCCGTGTTCGACGCTGCCGCCAGCGTTCTCGAGTCGCTGGGGGGCCGGCTCCGCGAGGCCCAGCGATCCCACGGTGACCTGCGGCGCGGGCATCGTGGACGGGCACTCGGACGCCTTCCGGCACGCGTACTGGAACGCCCTGCTCACTCAACGATTCGACGAGGGCTGGACCGACGACTTCACCACCGCACACGAACGCAGACCCGACAACCGTCCCCACTCCGAAGCGATGGACCTGCACAACAACGAGGTCGGGCGCCGCATAGCCCGGGAGAACCCCGACGCCGACCCCGACGAGCTGGCGAGTCTGGTCGAGCAGGCAGTGCGCGACGGCCAGACCGTCGTGATCGGCCAGGACGGCAACCTCGGCTACAGCGATCAGGTCCCCATCGGTCAGAACGGTCGGGCACCCAACGTTCCGCAACCGCCGGGAGCCGACCCCACGGAGCCCGACGACACCCGCTGGTCAGGTGGCTACAACCCCGGGGACAGCGGTGACGACGATTACACGACGTCCGGAGACTACTGACAATGAAGGCAGTGCATGCGCTCGTAGTGACGTGCATGGTGCTTTTCGTCGCGTCATGCATCGGCCAGTCGGAGGGGATACCCTTGGAAGAAGACGTACGGCTCTCGTCACAATTGCAGGAGCTGCGGAGCACAGGAGGTTCTCGACCGCTGAAGGAACTTGCGTCCGGAAATTGGGACGCAGTGTACATCTTCCCGGACGATGGGATCACCAGGGACTACGTGGAGACGAAAGTCGGGCAGTCGATCGACATGCCGACGCTGCCCAGTTATCAAAATATCGTCGTCTTCATGGACGGTGCGGAGGTTGTTCGTGCCGTCAATATTCAACCTCCGCAGCTCTACCCGGTCGATCCCTTCAGATACAGTTCCGCGGTACAGGTCGTCGCCCCACGCCCGGGAGTGGCGACATGTGATCTCGTGGAGCCGGCGCAGCCGGTTCCCAGTGCACTGTAGGGGCGTCGCCGCTACAGCGGCATCGGCCAGCTGTAGGAGCCAGCTGGGTCATCGAGCCAGACGTACTGGCGGCCGAAACTGTTCAGCGCCGAGACGCCCAGTCGGGTGCGGTCGGGTCGGCCGAGGTGTACCCACGCGTTCCATGCGGCCTCCACGGTGTCCCACGGGCGGCGACGTCCGTACTGGCTGGTCGGCCAGCGTCCGTCCGCGGTCGCCGTTGCGGACACCAGGGCGTGGCTGTTGCCCGACCGGATGGCTACTTCGGTCTCGCGGCCGGTGTCGTCCTGTGCCGCGCCGACCGAGATCGGCCATAGATGCAACGACAGCCACAGCCGAAAGTCGTCGTCGAGCACGCCTGCCGGGTCAACGGTCGTGGTTCCTTCCGATGCCATCCTCGGATCGGCCCCGGCGCTGTTCCGATCCGCAGCACACCGTGGGTCGTCGACATCAGGCCGCAACGGCATGAACCATGCCTGGCGTGCGTCGAGCCGACCTGTGACCTCGTCGGACTCGGCCTTGGTGAGCACGACCAGCCCGTTCGCTGCGAACGGAGCGACGATCCGGCCACCGGGCACGAGCTGATCGATCCAGGCAGGTGGGATCTCGGTGACCGAGCAGGTAGCCATGATCGCGTCGAACGGGGCGCGGTCCGCCACGCCGATGGCACCGTCCCCGGTGACCAGGCTCGGGGTGTAACCCAGGTCGGCGAGTCGTTGACGAGCTGCGTCGACGAGCGAGGCATCGATGTCGATCGAGGTGACGAGCTGGTCACCGAGTCGGTGACAGAGCAGAGCGGCGTTGTAGCCGGTGCCGGTGCCGATCTCCAGTACCTTGTGTCCATTGTCGACACCGAGCCGGTCCAGCATGATCGCCATCACGGTAGGGGACGACGACGACGAGCACGGTCCCCAGCCGGGCGAGGGGTCACCGGGAATCGGCGCCCCCCGAACCACCCAGCCCTCATCGGTGTATGCGAGGTCGGCCCAGCGTTGCCGGTCGGCCGGGTTCATCGAGTCGAGCGCGGTGCCATTGGTGCCGTCCGGATAGAACGCCGGCAGGAACATGTGGCGGGGGATGTCGGTGAAGGCGGTCAGCCACCCCGGATCGGTAGTCGCGGCGGTGGCGTCGAGCCGGGCCGCGAGGGCACGAGATCGCCGTTGCCAGTCGGGGAGCTCGGCACGCAATTCAGTGCCCTCCAATGAGCTCTTCGGCGAGAGCTCGAGCGATCGGCAAGTCGCACGCCTCGGCCAGCCATCCCCACTGGCCGGAACCATTGCATTCCAGGAAGAACAGCGCCTCGGAGCCGGCGGCGGCCAAGAAGTCGAACGCGCCGAACGTCAATCCCGCCACGGCCAGGTAACGTCGAATGGCATCGGCCAGCGCGGACGGATGATTGATCCACTTCACGGGTAGGCTGGCCAGTATGCCGCCTACCCCGGCGCGCGCCTGGGCACGAGCGAACCGGCGTTCCGGTTCGGACATACCTGCCGGCATGTCGAACATGCGTGGCTCGCGGTAGTACACCGCTGTCACCTCGCCAAGTTCCAGGCGAGCACTCCGCATCGTCAGAAGGCCTTCCCAGCCGTCAGAGAATCGAGCCGCCAGACGGGCGTGCTGTGGGAAGTCGGCGGTATCCAGCCGGACCACACGTGCACCGAGTCTCATGAGCTCGGTCGCTACCGCCTCACCTGACCAGTCGTCGTGATCCCCGATCACCAGCACCACCGGGTGCATCGCGCGCGCCATGGGTGGGTGGTCAGTCGTCCGGCACGAAGTAGGAGTCGTCCTTCGTTACCGGTCCCTCGTGACCATCGCCGACGTGAGTTTCCTGGGGAATCTTCCGCTTGGTTGCCGGCGTACGGTGCTTGACCTCAACGACGCCAACGGGGCGGGCATGACGTAACACGAACGGGCGGGCCGCGCTGGGTTGTGCGTCACTGATCGGGGCGCACAGCGGATTCATCGGGAATCGGTAGCTACCTGGCATGAACGGGTCATCGCTCACGTCGTGCCTCCACACTGCTAACGTAGCTTCGAGGGTAATCGATCCGCCACCCAGTGTACACAGCACAGCACTGCGGAACGCCCATGCACAGCTCCACGCCGACCCTGACCATGATCATTTTGGTGGTTACAGTGCCGAGGTGGCCACCGTGTGCATGTCCGAGGGTCGTGGGCTGCCGGGTGGCCGCCTCGGTGCGGGGTGGGTGGTCAGGTGGGGCGGTGAGGGTGCTGTTCTCGAGTGCGGTGATGAGGCCTGGAGGGGTGCGGTGGACATGGGTCTAGTCCTTCTGGTCTGGTTTCGCAGCGAAACTGGTTGGCCAGTTCGCGGATGAAGTTACGCGATTCGACCGGGCCGAGGGCGATGGCCTGTAGCCAGCGTTGCAGTTCGGTGTAGCGGCGCACGGTCTCGGGTGGTTTGTCGAGGTACACCGCGTTGTCGTACATCTCGATGTAGACGATGTCGGTGGCCGCGTCGTGGTCGAACCGCCACACCGTAAAGTCGTAGCCGACACTGTCGTAGGACAGTGTGTCGAACGGGATGACCTGGATGTCGACGTTGGGCCGCAGCGCCACCTCGGCCAGGTGGTGCAGCTGTTCGGCCATGACCTTCGGGCTGCCGATCATCCGGCGCAGCGCGGACTCGCTGAGCACGAAGGAGAAGTGCGCCGGGTTCTGGCGGGTCAGGGCCGTCTGCCGGTCCCGGCGCACCCGCACGAGGTCCTCGGCGGGCTTGCCGTCGGGGTCGCTGCCTTGCCCGGTGAGCATGCCGCGGGTGTAGCTCTCGGTCTGCAGGATGCCGGGCACGATCTCCGAGCCGACTTTCATGATCTCCGATGCGCCCTGTTCCAGGTCGCGGAACGTGCGGAACCACTTCGGCCCCAGCTACAGGGTGGTCTCCCCGGCCGCCCGGCCGCGGCGGCGCCGCGCGCCTTGCGCCGGTTCCCGGCACCACAGCGTGTCCTTCTCCGAGGCCTGGTAGAGCCTGAGCAGCGCATCCAGGTCGGTCTTGGAGATGCCGACCTTGCCGTTCTCCACGCGGCTGATCTTGTTGGGCGCCTTGTCGAGATGCTCGGCGGCCTGCTCCTGGGTCAGCCCGGGTGATCTCGCGGAGCTTGCGGAGCTCGTTGCCGAGCTGGCGTTGCTGGATGCCGACCGTGGTGGGCGGGGTGGTCATCCGAAGATCCTTTCAGCGTGGCACGGAGAGTGCGCGACGCATCACCCAAAGGTCGCACCATCGCCGCAGCGTATCGAAGTAGGCGGCGTTGTTGTCTTTGGGGATGCCGTCGAGGAAGAAGCTCTTGGAGACGGTGATGCGGTTGCGCGGCCCGTGATCGGTGGGGTCGGCGCACTCGCCGTCGAGCATCTCCAAGTTCAGTGTGAGCTGGGGGTCGACCGGGAGTGCCGCGACGGCGTCGGCGATGTGCCCGTCGACGCGCTCGATGGCCTGCTGCTGGGTGATGGTGTTCATGGACCCTCCGGTCAGTGTGGCACCCGCAGCAGCACCATGCCGAGCCCGAGCAGGCGTTTCCGGTGCGCCATCGCGGTCTTCTTCCGGCACAGGGGGAATGCCGTCCCGCCGCCGACATCGTCGCATCCGGGATTCGCTTCGGTCAGAAGGTGACGGTCCATCCCTCGCGTTCCGCCGCGCGGGCGGTGTAGGAGACGCCGGATACTTTCAGACCTTCGTTGTCGAGCACCGTGATCGACCCACCCCGGTTGCCCAACTGGATCCGGTTACTGACGGCCATTTCGAGGGTGGCGCCAGCGCCGAGCGGGCCAGCAGGCAGATCGAGGGTGTTTTTCAGTCGGTCGGCGATGCGCCAGCCGGTGAGATCGACCGGATCAGCAGAGGCGTTGAGTAACAGAACGGTCTCCTGCTCCGGGGCCGGGCCGGCAGGGTTGACCAGCGCGGCGAGAATCCGGATCGGAGAGTCGGCGGTATCGGGCTGTGGCGGGATACCTTCGATCGCGTGCCCGGTGGTGTCGTCGGTGTGCCAGGCCTGGCTCTGAAAGGCCAGAAAGAGGCCGACCCAGCGTGATTCACCGGGGAAGTGGATCAACATGCCGCCGTCCTGCCACACCCCGTCGTCGGCGCGGAACCGGCCGCTGTTGCCCTGGTTCATGTGGATGTCGTGAACCCCGTTGCCGGGCAGGAACCCGAAGATCTTGTCCCGAGTGGTTCTCTCCGGTCCCCACCGTTCCCCGTAGGCGTACAGCCGCGCCGTCGGGTCGTCGATGGCCCGCAGCACGTAGTAGTCGAGATGGTCGGCCAGGTCGTTGTCGGCGCCGGGCGCATCGGGAGGCACCGGCCGCATCCGTGCGGGGTCGAAGAGGTTGCCGCGGATGAAATCGAGGTTTGCCCCTCCCGGCTGCCGAGGGAGGGCGTGCCAGCCCGAACCCAGGCCGTCCAGCGCGGCAGTGACCGGGTGCCGAAGGTCGTCGTCGACCAGATACAGCAGATCAGACGGTGGCAGTTGCGACTTCACGTTCACCGCGACCCGGTATCCGATGCCGCCACTGTCCGTGACATGAATCTGGTAGTGAGGGGTGTCGTCGGTGGCACCCTCACGACGTCGGTCGACCGTGCGCCCGACCAGGACTCCGTAGGAACTCAGCGGCACAGTCTCATCTCCTCGTTGTGATGGACCACAGGTCTGCGACGCCGACCTGCTAGTCGGCGTCGGCGCTGTCCATGCCTGTATGCAGCTGTCCATGCCTGTATGCAGGAGCGACAACAGCGGGTGTCAGATACGATCAGGTCGCCCGCAGCAGGCGCACGAAGGTCTCGGCTCGGGAGCTGGGGTGGAAGGTCTGCACCAGATGTTGATGTTGGTGCTGGTCGAGCAGGTGGTGGCGGGCTGCAGTCTTCGGGTAGATCGCAGTCCTCACCTGGCTCACCGCCGCAGCAGGACCCGTGCCAGGTCCGACAGCGCCTCGTTCACGTCGTCGAGATCGAAGTCCGCCGGGTCGAACTCGTCGGCCGAGTCCAGGCCGAGCCACTCCAGCCGATCAGCGTGCTGGGGGTGACCGGGATCGGCGAGGATCGCCAGCAGTTCGTCGTATGCCCAGATCCCGCCGCAGTCCTCCGTGGGGCAGGCCCGCCGGCCGGCCACACAGCGCGGGTACGCGACGCCGGGCTCGGCGGTGATGACGTCCTCGACGAGGATGTCATGCTCCCAGTCGTCACCGAAGTCGTATGTGTAGCGGATACTGTCACCGGCCCGCGGTACGGCATCGACCAGCTTCCTCGATGCCGCGCTGCGGTGCTCGAGCTCGGGGTCGGGCACGCCGTAGTAGCCGGTCGGCGTGTCGAACACCCACATGTGGAACCCGTCCCAGCCGAACGCCTCCTGGATGCTGTGGTGCAGGTCATGGAGCGTGATCCCCGACGGCACCTCCAGCCGGCGCCAGATCGGCGGCTTGGCGCCCCGCAGCGTGATCTTCACCTGATGGACTGTTCGGACAGTCGCGGCCCCCGCCGGGCGCTTGCCCGCAGCGCGCCCGGCCGGCGGGGCAGCCGCACCGCTGGGGAGCAGCGCCATCCGCTGGCGCAGCAGGTCCAGGTAGTCCTCGGCGTCCTCGGCCTGGTCCGGCTCGGCCGGGCAGGGCTGCGCGGCCAGTGCCTGCTCCAGGATCGCGCGGGCCTCGGCGGGCTGGTGGTCGCGGAAGTCGAGCCCGTAGCGCTTGACGGCTTTCTGGTAGTCGGCGCGGATCCGATCCGGGCGGTCGCTGACGAAGCAGTCCTTCACCCCGCCACCGAGACCGTGGTCGATCAGCACGACGAATGCGTGCGGCTTGCGGCCGTAGGCGAAGGTGATGGCCACCGCCTCTCTAGCTTCCTGCTCCTCGACGTACCCGAAGCAGCTGCCGACCTGCGGGGTGCCCAGCTCACGGACCCACGGACGGTCGGTGAGCCCCCCGGCGACCAGCCGGTCGGCGGCTTCGGCGGCTGCCGCACGGATCTGCTGCGGGCCGAGCACGGCCAGTACCCGCAGCATGGCCAGCGCCTCTGGTGTGCCGGCGCCCGCTACCTGCTCGATCAGACCCGCGAGTATCTCGGGAAGGTCCGCCTCATCCGGCGCGGTCCTGCGCATCCCGCCGAGGAACTCGGCCCCGCACAGCTCCGCGCTCAGCGGGTCAGCGCCCCGCTTCAGCAGCGACTTCCACCCTTCCAGCAGCCCGGCCAGCGCCTCCTGTGGGGAGGGCAGGATCCCGGCCTCGGCCAGCCGATGCAGGACCTCCCCGACGTCTCCTGAGTCGTCCAGAGCTTCCAGGATCTCCGCGGGCGCGCCCGCGGCGGCCAGCTCCTTCCGCAGCTCGGCCAGCTGTTCCTGCAGCTCAGCCAACTCGCCGCCATGGTGCGGCGTGTTGCCGTCAACGGCAGCGAGTGCAGCGCCGTTCTTCCGCTTCGCGCGCCGGGTGTTCGCCATCCGGGCCATCCTGTCACGGCCCCAAAGCGTGCCCGGCGGCATCCAGCGCCGCGCCGCCGGCAGGGTCACAGGCTGGTGGAGTCACAGGTCGAAGAGGGCTTCGAGGAAGTCCTTCTTCTTCTTGCGCTTGCGATGGCGCGGGTCGCGGTACCGGTCGTCGTAGTAGCGGTCCCGGTCCCGGTCGTCCCGGTACCGATCGTCATAGCGGTCGCGCTCGTCGAGCCAGTCGTACGGGGCGCGCTCCCGTGGCGCGTCGTGGAAGTCCCGCGGCGGGGGCGCCGCGCCGGCCGGCGGCGGGGGTGGCGGGGCAGGTGCGTCGGGCGGGTCGTCGGCGTAGTAGTGACGCTCGGCGGCTGTGAGCCGCTCCAGCTCGCCGCGGTCGAGGAAGATGCCCTTGCACTCGGCGCACTGCTCGACGTGCACGCCGTTTCGCTCGTAGGTCCGCATGATGTCGGAGCACTTCGGGCAGATCACTCCGCCAGCGTAGCGCCGTGGCTGCTCCGCATGTGGCACACCTCACCTGATGTGCGCAAGCAGGGCGCTTGCAAGAGCTAGCACGGCCGACTAGCGTCGGGGCCGGTGAGGAGGTGAGCAGGATGAAGCGGGTCGACGACACCGTCGAGACGGTCCAGGAGCTGGGCCGTGACATCGGCGAGTACATCCGCGAGCAGCGGAACAACGCTCAGATCTCGCTGCGCCAGCTCGCCAAGGCCGCCGGTGTGTCCAACCCCTACCTCAGCCAGATCGAGCGGGGCCTACGCAGGCCCAGCGCCGCGATCTTGCAGCAGATCGCCAAGGGTCTGCGGATCTCCGCCGAGGCACTCTACGTGCAGGCCGGGATCCTCGCCGAGCGTGCCGGTGGCCCGGTCGTCGACGCCGTCGCCGCGGACGCCACGCTCACCGAGCGGCAGAAGCAGGTGCTGCTCGACATCTACGAGTCGTTCCGGCGCGAGAACCTGGCCGCCGAGGACCGGAACTCGACCGCCATGCCGTCCACTGTGGCGGAGTCCGTTGTGGATGGTCGAGAGGCCGCTGCCGAGACCCCGCCCGCCAAGGAGTGATCACCATGCCCGTACTGCCCACCGCCAAGGACGTCCGCCAGGCCCGTCGCCAGGCCGAGTCGACCGTCACCGCCACGGTCGACCGGGTGAAGACCCCGCTGCTGGCTGTGCTCGGTGCCGCCGACGCCGCGACCCATGCGTTGACCGACGCGTTCAGCAAGGCCCGCAGCGAGGCCACCGGGCGTGCCCAGGAGACGCAGAACCGGCTGCAGAGCGCGCTGACCGACCTGCAGCACCGCATGTCGGACCTGCCGGCCGAGCTCGATGAGCTGCGCAGCCGGCTCGAGCCCGCTGAGCTGCGCAAGCTCGCCGACGCCTACGCCGACGTCGCCCGGCAGGCGTACGTGTCGCTCGCCGACCGTGGCGACGCGGTCTTCGGCGAGTTCCGCAGCCAGCCGCGGGTGCAGCGGGCGGTCGACTCGGTCGAGTCCGGCGTCGACGCCGCGCAGCAGCGGCTCGAGACTGTGGTCAAGGACGTGAACCAGCTCGCCGACGAGCTGATGTCCCGGTTCGCCCGGGCCAGCCGGTCGTACGGGGAGAAGGCCGCCCGCCGTACCCAGGAGACTTCCGGCAAGCTGGCCGAGCAGGTCAGGGAAGTCAGCGACGACGTCGCCGAGGCGGTGTCGGATGCCGGCCAGCAGACCGCTGCCGAGACCCGCAGCACCACCCGCAAGGCCGCCAACCGCGCCGACTCGCAGCGCAAGTCGACGAGCCCGCGCGACGGCACCTCCACCTCGAAGTCCTGACGCCTCCCGCGTCTACGGCCGGACCCGGAGCGCCGCCGGTGCTCCGGGTCCGGCCGTTTCATCGTATCCTGGCCGGGTGGCAGTGCTGGACCTCTGGATCTACCTGGTCATCTGGTTCGTGGGCATCCCGGTTGGGGTGTTCGCGTTCGTGCACGCCCTGCTGCAGCGCTCCGACGCGTACACCGCTGCGGACAAGCTCTCCAAGCCCGCGTGGCTCGGCATCACCGGTGGGGCCACCGCCGTGCTGGTGCTGTTCCGGTTCGGCACCAGCGGGACGCTGTTCTGGCTGGCCGCGCTGATCGCGGTGCTGATCTACCTCGTCGACGTCAAGCCGGCCGTCACGGAGGTGCAGGGCGGTCCGCGCTGGTGAGCTATTGATGCGCGATCATGCATGTATGGTGACCCCATGCACGACCACGCACACTCGCGAGCGGGCGACC
>JBOHGT010000450.1:0-2095 GCA_050700385.1 Pseudonocardiaceae bacterium
TTGCCGACCAGGAAGGTCGGCAACGCGGTGCCCAGCGCGATGTCCAGGCCGGCCGCATCCTCGCCGAGACGGGCGGTCACCGGGACCACGACCGCCTCGGCCTTCATCGGGCTCGACGCGTTGCCGCGCAACCCGAGCCCGTCGAACCGGCCGGCCACGCTCAGGCCCTTCGCGTCCGCGGGGACCACCCACAACGTCATCGGGCCCTCCCCGGTCACCGGGCGGCTGGACCATACGTAGCTGTCCGCCTCGCCCGCCGAGGTGACCCAACTCTTGGCGGCGTCGAGCCGCACGCCGTCGCCGTCGCCAGTGGCGGTGCTCAACGGCGCCCAGAAGTGGCTGCGTGAGCCCGTCTCGGACAACGCCAGGGTACTCAAGTGCTCGCCGCGGGCGATCGCCGCGCGGACGTCCTCGGAGCCGTGCACCTCCAGCACGGTGACCGCCGCGTAGTGCATCAGTACGACCATTGCGGTCGACCCGCACGCCGCGGCGAGTTCCTCGACCACCTCGGCGGCGTCGGCGAGGGATCCACCGGGACCGCCGACAGCGGGTGAGCTGAGCAGGCCGAGAATCCCGGCCGCGCCGAGCGCCTCCAGACCGGCCCGTGGGAAGGCGCCGTCGCGGTCCACCTCCGCGGCGGCGGGGGCGATGGTGCTCTCGATGACCGACGCCAGCGCAGACCGGTGACCAGGCTCGGCCGGCGCGGCAGTGTTCGCAGCAGAACTCACAGCGCTCTCCTCACGGATCGAAGGTGATCGCGCGGAGTGCGCCCAGAGGTCAGCTCAGGTCGGCGCCGCCGTCGCGACCGAACACCTTATGAGACCGGCGTCCGATCGGTCCAGGCCCGATCGCCGGGCGGACGGCCCCGTTCGTGCAGCTGGGGCCGGGAGGGAAGCTGGTCTGACCGCTCGTCTCAGGCGATGCCGGGACCCCGTTTCCTGCCCTGTCCTGCGGGCTGCCACACTTCACCCCCACTTGATCACCGCCGTGCATCCCCGGAGTAACCACCGTGACCGACAGCTACTCCGCCACACCGTGGCTGGCCTACCTGCGGCCGGAGTGGGGGTGGTCGGTGTTCCCGATCAGTGATGTGGCGTTGATCTACGTCCGCGAGCGGGGGCGGTGGGTGGACACCGTGGCGATCTTCGGTGAGGACGACACGGTCGCGTTCCGGCACCACGACGACGACCAGGAGTTGACCCCGCTGGCCTTCGATCGTCCCGGGTATGTGTGGATGCGCCACGGCAGGTGCGAGGACGTGCTCCGGGAGCTGATGGAGCTTCCTGCCAGGTAGAGCTGCAGCGGTTCAGTTCGTGTCCTCGACGGGCACTTCCCGGGAGCGGATGGCGTCGAAGAGCCGATCCGAATCCCAACCCGGCTCGATGTCGTCGAGCAACGTGGTTGCCTGGCCCAGATCGAGGACGGCGACGTGCGTGCCGTCATCGATCTGGATGTTGTAGCGGATGAAGGTCGGACGTCCCGCGCCGGGAGCAACCACGTCCGGGCGGGTACGGTCGGCTTGAACCGTCGCCCTGACTTCCCGGCCGACGGCACCGGTGTTGACGCGTTCCTCGATCGCGGCGGCGAGTCTCTGGGCGTCTGTTTCGAGCATCGGCTGTCTCCCTTCACATGGGTCGGAGGCGACCTCGCGGTCCGCGCCAGGGTGCGATCGTATTGGGTGTGGGGGCGGACGAGCTGGCCTGTAAGCCGGATACTTCTCGGCCGCTGCCGCTACCCGCACGGATGCTATCGCCACTCCCTCTGACCTGCGCCTACGCCGTTGGGCGCGGTTGCCGGGTTGCGGACTTCTTGCGGGCACTGTGCGGGCAGAGAGTCGATCACTCGGACCACTGTGGACAGTTTACGGGCGGGTACCGTCGCTCGACCCGGCGGTACGGCCGTCAGGCCATCCTCGTCATCCTCCGTCCGCGCGGGGAGACCGGATAGTGCGGCGCGTCCGACGGCGGCGACCGGTCGGGGCCGTGTCGGCGGCGACCGGCATGTCATGCCGAGGGGCGACCCGGCGCGGTGCCCGGACTACCGGCTGCGGCCCGCCGCGGTAACCGAGACCCCAGGCGGCGGCCCCGTCCCGATC
>JBOHGT010000451.1:0-6079 GCA_050700385.1 Pseudonocardiaceae bacterium
CTTCAAGTACCGCCAACCGCCCGTTGGCGGTACTTGAAGAGCCACCAACCCCCGCGCGGCACGTGAGCCCGGTCGCTACCCGCTGGGGCGGGTGATGCCGTCCTCGGCAGCGCCCCGGGAGAGCACGACCGCGTCGGTGCGTGACAGCGCCTCGGCCGCGCGCGGCGAGGGTGGCGCGGTGGTGAGGTCGAGCAG
This sequence comes from Pseudonocardiaceae bacterium, assembly GCA_050700385.1. Taxonomy (GTDB): domain Bacteria; phylum Actinomycetota; class Actinomycetes; order Mycobacteriales; family Pseudonocardiaceae; genus WHSY01. The sequence goes on from JBOHGT010000451.1 coordinate 196, forward strand.
CCGGATCGGCGGTCCGATGTCGACCAGTGTGGGCACGTACTCCGCCCGGTCCACCCGCCAGCCGCCGGCAGTGTCCCGGGTGAAGGTGAACCGGCCGATCGCGCCCTCCTCGGTGGTTCCCCGCGGTTCGGAGTGCCGGGCGACGTGGTTGCCGAGCCCGTAGGCCACCCACTCGCCACCGAGCTCCTCGAAGGGCTGCACCACGTGCGCGTGATGGCCGATGACGAGGTCGACGGCGGGATCGCCGAGCAGCTGCTCGGCGAGCACGACCTGCTCACCGGTGGGCTCCGGCTCGTACTCGTCGCCCCAGTGCAGGCTCGCGATCACCACGTCGGCCCCGGCGTCCTTCGCGGCCCTGGCGGCATCCAGCACCACCCCGGGGTCGAGGGTATTCGCCAGCCACGGCGCGTCCTCGGGCAGTTCGAGGCCGTTGAACCCGTAGCTGAACGAGACTTGGGCCACCCGCGCCGGGCCGACGTCGTGGATCAGCGGCGTGGCGGCCTCACCGGCCGAGCGGGCCGACCCGGTGTGCGCGAGCCCGGCCGCATCCAGCCCGTCGAGGGTGCGGAACACCCCGTCGACGCCCTGGTCGAGGGTGTGGTTCGACGCCGTGGTGCAGCTGTCGTAGCCGGCGTCGGCCAGCGCCTCCGCGATCTGCGGCGGGGCGTTGAAGCTCGGGTAGCCGGCGAACGGGCCGGACGGCCCGGCCAGCGGCACCTCGAGGTGACACAGCGCGAGGTCGGCGGCCGAGACCACCGGCGCGACCCCGGCGAGCAGCGGGCCGAAGTCCGGCTCGCCGCTTCCCGAGTCCGCCACCGCCTGCTCGGTCAGCGCCGGGTGCACCAGCACGTCCCCGGAGGCGACGACGGTGAACGACTCCGGTTCGGCGGCGGGCGGCGCTGGTGCTGGCGAGGATCCGGCCGGCGGGGCCGGTGCAGCCTCGGGCGCAAGACCCCCGGGAGCCGTGGAACAGGCGGCGCAGAGCCCGGCGACGACCAGCGGGACCGTGGCGCGCATCGGGCCAGTCTGCCGCACCGTCGCCTCCGCCTCGCCATACGCGTACTTACGGTGGCTTGTAACCGGGCTATAACCACCACAAGTATGCGTATGGTGGGTGGCGGGTTGCGACGCGGCGGGTGCTCGGCTGCTACCTGCGGCGCCGGCGCAGCCACCGGATGACGAGCAGCAGCACCACCAGACCGGCCGCCGCCGGGGCGATCCGCTCGAGCACCGGCCTGCCAGCGGTGTCCAGCAGGTCGATCTCCTCGGACACCGGCCTGGGCGTCGGGCGCACCGGCCCGGACGTCCCCGAGGGGCGTTCGACCGGGCCCTGCTGCGCCGCGGCCGGTGGAGCCAGCGCCGGCGCGGCCGGCTGCGGCTCCGCGTCTACCCCGGGCCCCTCGGCGGATCCGAGCTTGCCGGCCAGGCAGTCGGCGAACTGACCGATGAGTTTCCCGCTGACGTCGGCGAGCAGGCCGCGCCCGAACTGGGCGGGCTTCCCGGTGACGGACAGGTCCGTCACCACCGTCACCTCCGTTCCAGCGCCGTTCCCGGCGAGGCTGGCGGTGACGGTCGCCGCCGCCGTGCCGTTGCCCCTGTTGTCCTTGCCCGAGGCCTCGATGACGGCCCGGTGCGCCGAGGCGTCGGTCTCGGTGAAGCGGCCGGATCCCTTGTACTGCAAGGAGATGGGACCCAGCCGCACCTTCACCGTCCCGGCGAACTCGTCCCCGCTGACCGAGGTGAGGGTGGCACCGGGCATGCACGGGACCACCCGCTCGAGGTCGAGCACGGCCTCCCAGACGGTGTCGACCGGTGCCGGGATGGTGAACTGGTGCGTCAACTCCATCCGATCAGCCTCCCACCCCCGCCGCGGCCGCGACCGCCCGGCCGGTGAGGACCCGGGCGAGGTGCTCGCGGTAGTCGGCATCGGCGTTGCCGTCGGTGCTCGGGCTGGTGCCCTCGGCGGCGTGCTGCGCGGCGGCCCGGATCGACTCCGCGCTCGCCGGCTGCCCCACCAGGGCCTGCTCGACCCCGGCCGCGCGGATCGGGGTCGAGCCCATGTTCGTCAACGCCACCCGGGCCTCGGCGATGGCTCCGCCCTCGGACCGCACCGCCGCCGCGACACCGACGATCGACCAGGCCTGGGCCACCCGGTTGAACTTCTCGTAGTGCGCGCCCCACCCGGTGTGCTTGGGGATGCGCACCTCGACGAGCACCTCGTCGGGCGCCACCGCCGTGGTGAACAGGTCCACGAAGAACTCCGACGCCGGCACGGTGCGCCGCCCGGAGGACCCCGCGATCACCATCTCGGCGTCCAGCGCCACCGCCGGGGCCAGCAGGTCGCCCGCCGGGTCGGCGTGCACCAGCGAGCCGCCGAACGTGCCGCGGTGCCGGATCTGCGGGTCGGCCACGGTGCGGGTCGCCGCGGCGACCAGCTCCGCATGCTGGGCGACCAGCGGGTCCCGGACGACGTCGTGGTGGGTGGTCATCGCGCCGATGACCACCGCGTCGCCGTCCTCCCGGATGCCGCGCAGCTCGCCGATCCTGCCCAGGTCCACCAGCGTGGTGGGCGCGGCGAGCCGCAGCCGCAGCACGGGCAGCAGGCTCTGCCCGCCGCCGAGCACCTTGGCCTCGTCGCCGGCCCGGGCCAGCACCTGCACCGCCTCGTCCACACTGGACGGGGCGACGTACTCGAACGGGGCGGGGATCACCGCGCACCTCCTGCAGCGTCGATCGAACCGAGGCCACCGCCGGCAGCGGTCCCGGTGGCACCCGCCGACCCGGACTTCACCTCGCCCCGGGCGGAGTTGATCGCCCGCCACACCGTCTGCGGCGAGCACGGCATCTCGACGTCGCGGACGCCGAGATGGCGCACCGCGTCGATCACCGCATTGACCACGGCCGGGGTGGAGGCGATGGTGCCGGCCTCCCCCACGCCCTTGACGCCCAGCGGGTTCGTCGTGGACAGGGTCTCGGTGCGGTCGGTGGTGAAGTGCGGCAGGTCCACCGCGCTGGGCACCAGGTAGTCGGCCAGCGTGCCGGTGGTCAGCGTGCCGCCCTCGTCGTACACCGCCTCCTCGAACAGCGCCTGCGCGATGCCCTGGGCGAGACCGCCGTGCACCTGCCCGTCGACGATGAGCGGGTTCACCACCTGCCCGACGTCGTCCACGCACACGTAGGAGCGGATGGCGACGTGCCCGGTCTCGGTGTCGACCTCGGTCGCGCACAGGTGGGTGCCGTGCGGGAAGGAGAAGTTCTCCGGGTCGAACGTGGCGTCGGAGTCCAGGCTGGGCTCCACCCCCTCGGGCAGGTCGTGCGCCGCGAACACCGCCAGCGCCACGTCGGCCACCGTGGTGCCCTGGTCGGTACCCCTGACGGTGAACCTGCCCCGCGCGTACTCGAGGTCGTCCTCGGACGCCTCCAGCATGTGCGCGGCCACCTTGCGGGCCTTCTCGACGACCTTCTGCGCGGCCTTGACCACCGCGATGCCGCCGACCGTCAGCGAGCGCGAGCCGTAGGAGTCCATCCCCTTGTGCGAGGACTGGGTGTCGCCGTGCAGCACCTCGACGTCGTCGAAGGCGACGCCGAGCTGGTCGGAGACGATCTGGCTCCAGGCCGTCTCGTGCCCCTGGCCGTGTGGCGAGGAGCCGGTGACGACCTCGACCTTGCCGGTGGGCAGCATCCGGATCGCGGCGTGCTCCCAGCCGCCCGCCGCGTAGGACAGCGCTCCCAGCACCCGGGACGGCGCCAGGCCGCACATCTCGGTGTAGGTCGAGATGCCGATGCCCAGCTGCACCGGGTCGCCCGCCTCCCGGCGGCGCTGCTGCTCGGCGCGCAGGGCGTCGTAGCCGAACAGCTCCTTGGCCCGCGCGGTGGCGGCCTCGTAGTTGCCCGAATCGTAGGTCAGCGTCGAGACCGTGGTGTAAGGGAACTCCTCGTGCTTGATCCAGTTCTTCTCCCGCAGCTCGAGGGGCTCCATGCCGAGCTCGACGGCGAGCTCGTCCATCATCCGCTCGATGGCGAACGTGGCCTCCGGCCGGCCGGCACCGCGGTAGGCGTCGGTCGGGGTCTTGGTGGTGAACACGTTCGTGCAGGCGAAGCGGTAGGCCGGGATCTTGTAGATCGCATTGAACATGAAGGCGCCGAGGATCGGGATGCCCGGGCTGACCAGGCGCAGGTAGGCACCCATATCGGCCATCAGCTCGACCTTCAGCCCGGTGACGGTGCCGTCGCGGTCGGCGGCGATGGTGAGGTCCTGGACCTGGTCGCGGCCGTGGTGGGCCGAGACCAGCGACTCCGAGCGGGACTCGGTCCACTTCACGGGCTTGCCCAGCCTGCGGGCGACCAGGAAGGTGACGATCTCCTCCGGCGTCACCTGCAGCTTGCCGCCGAACCCGCCGCCGACGTCGGGCGCGATCACCCGGATCTTGTGCTCCGAGACGCCCAGCGTCATGGCGAGCATCACCCGCAGGATGTGCGGGACCTGGGTGGCCGACCACAACGTCAGCTGCTCGCCGGTCGGGTCCATCACCACGCTGCGCGGCTCCATGAATGCCGGGATCAGCCGTTGCTGGCGGAACCGGCGCCTGACCACCACTTCGGCGTCGCGGATCGCGTCCTCGACGTTGCCGCCGCTGCCGGCCTCGCCCGAGTCGAACACCCACAGCGCGTTGCGGTTGGTGCCGAGGTCGGGGTGCACCAGGTCGGCGCCCTCGGCCAGCGCCGCCTCCATGTCCAGCACCACGGGCAGGTCGTCGTAGGCGACGTCGATCGACTCCAGCGCGTCGAGCGCCTCGCCCGCGCTGCGGGCGACGACCACCGCGACGGCCTCGCCGGCGAAGTTGACCCGGTCCACCGCCAGCGACGGCACCTGCGGCGCGACCATGTCCGCGCTGATCGGCCACGCGCAGGGCAGGCTGCCCTGCTCGCCGGCGAAGTCACGCCCGGTGAACACCGCGACGACACCGGGCAGCTGCCTGGCCGCCTCGACGTCGATCGAGGTGATGGTGGCGTGCGCGACCGGGCTGCGCAGGAAGGCCAGGTGCAGCATCCCGGGCAGCGCGATGTTGTCGGTCCAGCGGGTGCGCCCGGTGATCAGCCGCGCGTCCTCCTTGCGGCGGCGCGCCTGGCCGAGCTCCTGGCCCGCGGCCGCGCCGGTCGTCACGGTCATCACTGACCACCTCCCGCTACCGTGCTGTGCTGCGGCGAGACCTGCTCGGCCGCCGGTCCGGCGCCGGGCCGCATCTTGGTCGCGGCGTCGCGTACCGCCTTGATGATGTTCTGGTAGCCGGTGCAGCGGCAGAGGTTGCCCTCGAGCCCGTGCCGCACGGCCTCGTCGTCGGGGTCGGGGTCGTCGCCGAGTAAGTCGATCGCCTGCATGATCATCCCTGGGGTGCAGAAGCCGCACTGCAGGGCGTGGTGCTCGTGGAACGCCTGCTGCACCGGGTGCAGCTCGCCGTCCCTGGCGAGGCCTTCGATCGTGGTGACCTCGCTGCCGTCGACTTGCACGGCGAGCACCGAGCAGGACTTCACGCTCTGCCCGTCGAGGTGCACGGTGCAGGCGCCGCAGTTGCTGGTGTCACAGCCGACGACGGTGCCGGTCTTTCCCAGGCGCTCCCGGAGGTGGTGCACCAGGAGCGTGCGAGGTTCGACCTCGTCGGTGTAGCTGACTCCGTCGACGGTGACGGTGATACGCGTCATGAGCCCTCCTGGGTCGGATGGCGGCAGTCGTTCGGGTTGTAAAAGCAGCCTTCACCACACACCGCGCCGGCACAACCCGGAGGACGAGCAGTCATGCCGGCATCCGCTCTCACCGCGCTCGTGCCGCCGCGAAGGCGTCCTTTGCCTCGTCTGACGAGGCAAAGGACGCCTTCGCGGCGTCACG
>JBOHGT010000452.1:0-2456 GCA_050700385.1 Pseudonocardiaceae bacterium
GGCCTGCGGGCAGTGCCGCGCGCCAGCCCGGTGCCGCCGCTGTGCGGGTCCACTGGCGTTGCCCGCGCACGGCGGCGAGGCGGTGTCGCCCGCGTGCCGGTGGTGCGGTGCGACCGAGGGTGGCTACCGCTGCCCGGTCTGCGGTTCGCAGCGGCTGCGGGCCGTCGTCATCGGGGCCCACCGCACCGCGGAGGAGCTCGGGCGGGCATTCCCCGGCACCCCCGTCCACACTTCCGGCGACGGGAAGGTGCTGGACGGCGCACCCTCCGCGGCTGCGCTGGTGATCTCGACACCCGGCGCCGAGCCCGCCGGACGGTACGGCGCGGCCCTGCTGCTCGACGCCTGGGCGCTGCTGGCCCGGCCTGACCTGCGGGCCGGCGAGGAAGCGCTGCGCCGCTGGATGGTGGCTGCGGCGATGGTGCGGCCCGCTTCGGACGGTGGACGGGTGGTCGTGGTGGCCGACGCCGCGCTGCGCCCGGTGCAGGCACTGGTGCGGTGGGACCCGGCGGGTCACGCCGCCGCCGAACTCGCCGACCGCCGCGAGCTGAGTTTCCCTCCCGTGGTGCGGATGGCCGCGGTGGACGGCCCGCCCGCCACGCTGGCCGGGTTCGCCGACTCGCTGGAGCTGCCCGCCGACGCGGAACTGCTCGGCCCGGTGCCGCTGCCCGGGAGGCAGGACGGCGAGCGGGAGCGGCTGCTCGTGCGGGTGCCCCGCCAGGACGGTGCTGCTCTCGCCACCGCGCTATCGGCCGCCCAGGCCGTCCGCACCGCCCGCAAGGAGCCCGATGCGCTGCGCGTGCAGCTCGACCCCACCGAGGTGATCTGACGGCCTCCTGAGTGCTCACCAGTGTCCCAGCGCCCGATGTCATTCACGAGTGCCGGGTGCCTAAGCTGGGGGGACCGCGTTCCCCAGGAGGTTCTCGCGTGCCTGTCCGGCCCATCCGGCTCTTCGGTGACCCGGTGCTGCGTACCCGCGCGGCCGAGGTCGTCGACTTCGACAAGGAGCTGCGCACCCTGGTCCGCGACCTGTGGGAGACCATGCAGGACGAGGGCGGTGCCGGGCTCGCCGCCCCGCAGCTCGGGGTGTCGCTGCGGGTGTTCACCTACCACTGTGACGGCTTCACCGGGCACCTGGTCAACCCGACCTTCGAGGTCGTCGGCGAGGAGGAGCGGGACGGACCGGAGGGCTGCCTGTCCATCCCTGGACTGTCCTGGGACTGCCGGCGGCACCTGCACGTGGTCGCACGCGGCTGGAACGCCGACGGCGACCCGGTCGAGGTCGAGGGCACCGAGAAACTCGCCCGCGCGATCCAGCACGAGACCGATCACCTTGACGGAGTGCTCTTCGTCGACCGGCTCGATCCGGAAACCCGCAAGCAGGCGATGGCCGAGATCCGCCGGGCCCGCTGGTTCGGCGCGCCGGAACCGGTGGTGCGGGCCAGCCCGCACCCGCTGCTCGGCCGGGCTCGTTGATGGCAAGGGCGCGCTGACCGGTGAGGCTGGTGTTCGCCGGCACCCCGCAGGCCGCGGCGCCCGCGCTGCGCGCGCTGCTGGACTCACCGCACCACGAGGTGGTCGCCGTGGTCACGCGGCCCGATGCCGTCTCCGGACGCGGCCGCCGGCTGGTCCGCTCCCCGGTCGGGACGCTGGCCGACGAGGCCGGGCTGGAGGTGCTCACCCCGCGGCGACCCGCCGAGCCCGACTTCCTCGAGCGGCTGCGCGCGCTGCGACCGGACTGCTGCCCGCTGGTCGCCTACGGCGCGCTGGTGCCGCGCGCCGCGCTGGACATCCCGCCGCACGGCTGGGTGAACCTGCATTTCTCGCTGCTGCCGGCCTGGCGGGGTGCGGCGCCGGTGCAGGCCGCGATCCGGCACGGTGACGAGCTCACCGGGGCGTGCACGTTCGCGCTGGAGGAGGGGATGGACAGCGGACCGGTGTACGGCACCCTGACCGAGCCGGTCCGCGCGCGCGACACCGCCGGCGAGCTGCTGGACCGGCTGGCGACCGCCGGTGCCGGCCTGCTCGCCTCCACCATGGACGGGATCGCGCGGGGCGTGCTGCGGCCCGTCCCGCAGCCGGCCGAAGGGGTGTCGTACGCCCCGAAGGTCACCGTGGAAGACGCCCGGGTCGACTTCGGCGCTCCCGCCTTCGCGGTCGACCGCCTGGTGCGTTCGGTGACCCCGGAGCCCGGCGCATGGGCCTGCTTCCGCGGCCAGCGGATCAAGCTCGGCCCGGTCGCTCCGTCCGAGGTGGACGGCCTGAAGCCGGGGGAGCTGTCGACCGGCAAGCGGGAGGTGCTGGCCGGCACCGCCACGACCGCGGTGCGGCTCGGTGACGTCCGCGTGCCCGGCCGCAAGCCGGTCCCCGCCGCCGACTGGGCGCGCGGGGCGCGGATCGAGCCGGGAGAGCGGCTCGGGTGAGTACGCCGCGCCGCCCGTCGCGCCCCCGCGGCGCGG
>JBOHGT010000453.1:0-9570 GCA_050700385.1 Pseudonocardiaceae bacterium
AGGCCTACGAGCTGCCCGAGGCCAACCGCAACGCCCGCGGCCAGCACGTGGCGAACCTGCTCGCGTTCCAGCCCGACGAGCAGATCGCCCAGGTCATGCAGATCAAGGACTACACCGCGTCGCCGTACCTGGTGCTGGCCACCAAGATCGGGCTGGTGAAGAAGAGCAAGCTGAGCGACTTCGACTCCAACCGCTCCGGCGGGCTGATCGGCATCAACCTGCGCGACGACGACGAGCTGGTCGGGGCGGTGCTGTGCTCGGCCGACGACGACCTGCTGCTGGTGTCCTCACTGGGGCAGTCGATCCGGTTCCACGCCTCCGACGACGCGCTGCGCCCGATGGGCCGGGCCACCTCCGGCGTGTACGGGATGCGGTTTCACGCCGGCGACGAGCTGCTGTCGATCGGGGTGGTCCGGGAGGGCCGGTTCGTGCTGGTCGCGACCGACGGCGGGTACGCCAAGCGCACCCCGATCGGGGACTACCCGGTGCAGAACCGGGGGGGTAAGGGAGTTCTGACCGTCCAGTACGACCGGAGGCGTGGCAGGCTGGTGGGGGCGCTCATCGTCGAGATGGATGACGAGCTGTACGCCATCACCTCCGCCGGCGGGGTCATCCGGACCACCGCCAAGGAGGTGCGCAAGGCCGGCCGGCAGACCAAGGGAGTCCGCCTGATGAACCTCGGTGAAGGGGCGACGGTCGTGGCCGTCGCACGCAACGCCGAGGAGGCGAGCGACCCCGATGCCGGCGGTGCTCCGACCGCGAGAGGTGACACGTGAGCGAGCGAACCATCGGTGCGAGTAGCGAGCAGGGCAGGACCCCGGAGCAGCCGGGAGACCGCGAGACCGAGGCAGAGGAGCCTCCGGCCGTGGCCACCGATCCGCCGCTGGCCGACGGCCAGCCGGTCGACGGCGCGGCCGAGGAGACACAGTTCGTCGCGCCCGTCGAGAAGGCTGACGAGCCGCCCGAGAGGACGCAGAGCCCGGGCGTGCCGAACAGCGCACCACCCTGGCAGCGTGCGGTTCCCACGGGGTCCTGGGGCAAGGGGGGCCCGGGCATCCAGGTAGGCCGGCCGCAGCACGGCACCCAAGGGTCCTCCTCCGGGCGCGGATCGGGAGTGTTCGATCAGGCCACGGTGCGCACCAGTCACCCGATGTTCCAGCAGCAGCAGACGGTGCGCACCGAGCCGGCGCCCGAGCAGCCCCCGCCGGCTGGCGCGAGCACCCGGGTGCGCCCCAGCAGGGTGCCGCGCCGCGCCAGCCTCCAGCTCAAGCACCTCGACCCCTGGTCGGTGCTCAAGCTGTCGCTGGTGCTCAACGTCGCCGGGTTCCTGGCCTGGATGGTCGCGGTCGGGTTCCTCTACGGGATACTCGACGGCATGGGCGTGTGGGACCAGCTCAACGGCACCTACTCCGACCTGACGTCGGTGAGCGACCCGCAGGGCGGCGCGCTCATCAGCGCCGGCCGGGTCTTCGGCGTGGCGGCCCTGATCGGTGCGGTGAACATCGTGCTGTTCACCGCCATCGCGACCGTGGGGTCGTTCATCTACAACGTGTCCTCCGACCTCGCCGGGGGCATCGAGCTGACGCTGTCCGAGCGCGACTGACCCGTTTGGGCCAGGTACGGCGGTGCGGTACCCTCCCGACGTCACCACGGGGGCCTATAGCTCAGTCGGTTAGAGCGCTTCGCTGATAACGAAGAGGTCGCTGGTTCAAGTCCAGCTAGGCCCACTGCCCTGCTCCGTGTGCCAGGAGGTGCTACGCCGTGAAGAAGATCGTCCCGCTCGCGCTCGTCGTCCTCGCCGCGCTGGTCATGGTCCGTCGTCAGCGCTCCGCGAAGGCGGAGGCGGAACTCTGGCGTGAGGCTATGACCCGCTCGGCTTGAGCCCGGCCGGGCGGCGCTGCTGCCCGGCCCGGGGGACGTAGCTCAATTGGCAGAGCACCGCCTTTGCAAGGCGGGGGTTGAGGGTTCAAGTCCCTTCGTCTCCACGAAGCTGACCAGCGGTTTAACGTAGAACCCTGGTGACACAGCCAATGCCGTCACCCGTCTCGGTCGAGGCCGGTAGATGTCGTCTCCATCGATATACACTGGGCCGTCCACGTATTCGGCCCGTCGCCGCTGCCGCCCTCGCTGCCTTCTCGGTCATGCCCAGCTCGACAGCGATCTCGGCCTGGGTGTGGTCGCTGGCGATCAGTTCGAGCGCTCGATGGGCGCGCGGGTCGCCGATCCGGCGTACCCCGCGACGAATGTAGGCGCGGGCGACGGCCTTCCACTCCGGGCCGTCGACCGCGGTGCTCGACGCGTCGAGGCGTGGATCCTCGGTGGGGTCGATCAGCACCTCATGGCGCATCTCTTTGCGGTACCAGTCGCGGTAGATGTTGGCGAAACGGATCTTGCACTGGCCGATGAAGAACGTCGTTAACCGGGCGCCCTTACGCGGATCCCACCGGCCGCGGAGCAGGATGTCGTGGTGGAAGTGGTGCAGCGCTCTGGCTACGGTCTCCCCAGCCAGTTCGTCCTGGGTATCGCGGTCCAGCGCCCCCGTCTGCCGGCGGCGGCAGCCCGTAGTTGGCCTCGCGCATCTTGGTGAAGACCTTCCCGGTGCGCAGCCACCCGGTCATGACGTCGAGACCGTAGCGGGTGAGCTCGGTCTGGAACTCTTCATAGTCGGGACCGGTGAACCCGATAAGAGCCAACCGCGTGTGCAGGTCGACGTCGGCGGCGAGCCGGTCGAGCTTGTCACCGTGGGCGCGGGCACGTTCGTCGTCGGCTTCGCCGACCCACGACCACGCCGACTCGTCAGATCCGTCACGGGCAGCTTGTAGTGCCTCCTCCTGCCGACACCGATCGTGCCGGGGCTGTTCGCCCGGCGAGGGCCGGGCGGCCCCGTTCACGATCCATAGCGGCTGTCTCCGGTCGGGTGCCTCTACCGCCTTCCCTGTACGGCGGTTGACGCCCCCTCATAGTGCTGCAGGACCGATCTCCCCCCACGAAGATGTTGTGACTTGAGTCACGTGGGTTGGCCTCCGGGCGGCGCGAGGCTGACGAGCGCGCCGAACAGCGCTCCCTCCGACGCGAGGAACTGACCCGATGGGCCGAACAAGACCGCACCGACGAGCAAGCGGCGGCGGCCGTCGATTACAGCGACGACGAGCTTGTGATGGAGGACCAACCCGACGCGTGCCCGCGAGCACGCATCTCGTCGGCCAGCCGCTGCTGCGTCTCGACGATCAGCGCTTCCCGGCCGCGGTAGCGGCCGCCTCGGCCTGCGCCCAGTGACGCAGCTCGATGCACTGCTCGGGTTCCCAACAGCGATGCGGGTTCGACGCGATGGTCTGCTCATAGAGCTGCTCGGCGGTCACCAGCGTGCCATCCGGGTTACGCGCGGGCACCGGCAACGGCGGCCCCTGACCCGGCACCCTGGTCAGCCACCGCAGTGTCCGCCACGCACCCCGCGCGTAGTCAGCATCAACCGGCAGCGGTTCGCGCCAAGGCGCACCGTGTTCGTCACCGATGGCCTGCACCGGCAAGTTAGCCCGCATCAACGGCTCCCAGGCAACCACCGCCGCCCACAGCTCCACTTGTGCCAGGCCGCGCGTGACCGGCTGCTCATCCCGCTCGGTCACCGGCGCCGACCGACCACCCGTACCCAGGTCGTCGTCGCCAACACACCAGCAAAAACCGGATGGCCGCCATCGACGTGAACCGCATATGCCAGCCACACCTCGTCAGCGATCTCGCTACGCCACCGACCAAGGTCAGTCGCGGAAACGGGGACACCAACACCGGCGGCGAAAACGAACCGCCGTTCTGAGGTCAAGCCTGCGACACGAGTCACGGCGGGTGGTCACCGCGCCGCGATAGACGGTGGTTCCATACTCTGGAGTTGCTCGGCGAGCTGTGGGGCAGCGAAGGCTTGAACGACCTCGTTCCGTGCTGGGCAGGCCGCGAGTTTAGGACACACGAGCGCTCCCAGTACGCGAAGTGCGTTTCCAAGCCGGTTCATCGGGGTCTCGCCCAGCGCGATATTCAATCCGACTCCAGCGCCTGCTCCCAGCACAGTGGCCATAAAGTCCGGGAAGCCGAGCGCAACTAACCCCTCGCGGGTTGACCGTTGAGCCTGCCGAGCGTAGGTGCCAGGGTCTAGGCCACGCGCCGCCGCGTCGAGTTGCTTGCACAACCAGTGCCCCCGCCACTTCTTGGTGACAGGTCGTGCGTCAAGTAGCTTCTTAGCCAGAGTCTCGTAGAAGCCAGTACGGTTAAATACGTATGTCAGCGCATGCGTACTCACCGTCGATAGCTGACGAGTTACCACCTCTCGGGAGCGCTCGTTGACAAGCTCGCATTTCGATCGGTGTGCAGGCCTCAGCGGCGAGGCGCTCGTAGATGGGCGCGGTGCCGGCGGCGGTGGCTGTGTCGTTCGCCGCCGCACGGTACGGTTGCCGCAATCGCGTCCTCGTTTCGATCCGAAGACATGCCCCCTGCCGCAGTATTGGCATCGATATTGGTTCCGAGGTAACGCTCGCCGCGCCGCGCCCATACTCGGAGCGTACGAACTCCGCAACTGTGGGTCACTCGGCCAATCAGGCAAGAGTGGGAAGGTGGTATCACTCGTTCGGGGCTGGCCCCCAGGCTGGCCCCTCTACGGGCGCAACGCCACGCGCACAGCGGCCCGACTACTACGGGGTCCCCAATTCACAGTGCGTCAGAGCCTGCCGGGCTCTCCGTCGTCTGCGGAGGACTGGTTATCACTCGATGTCTTCTTACCACGGAGAGCGTACGCAATCGTCGCTAACGCAGCGAGCCCGGCGCCAATCGTCGCTATCTCCTGACCTCTCGATAAGGCGTACGCTGCGAGGAGAAGAAATATAACTACTAACACGAATGTGAACCACTGAGCCCGGCTTGCTTGGGCTATCTCCGCGTCCAAGAGTTGCCTATTAGCAGCCGCTTCGGCATTCTCTAGTTCGATACTGTGCTGGAGCTGCTTCTCCGTCATTCGGAAGATACGTTCGGCTGAACCCGGAAGGACCTCATCGTATCGGGCGAAAAGGTTCGGATGCGGCAGCGGTCCGGAGAATCTGGAGTAGTGCTCGACCCCGATCAGATCATCCTCAGCACTGTCCTTGACGGTCCTCCGCTCCGCCTCATCCTCCACTAGTTCGGCGTATTCACCTTTGGCTTGTTCTCCGCCGTGTGGCTCGGGTTGATCTGCTTCCACTACCCGCCTCGAAGCTGCTTGCGCGCGGCCTTTTCGGTTTCCATCGACCGTCTTAGCTCGCGATCGACGTTCCTAACAGCTTCCCGTATCGTCGCGCGTGACTTCACTGGGGACACCACCGTCCCTTTGCGCAGGCCGCTCGACGGCCTCATGGCTCTCGACCCCGTGATGACTGATGACGCCCCCAACCGAGCCGCACGCTGAAGGCGTGCATTGGCGCGACGGACCTGTGCCTCCATCCGACGCAGTTCGTCACGTTGTCTACGAAGCTCCTGTTGGGCTCTTCGTTCGTCCGCAGCGACTCGACGTAGCGCCTCCTCGTGCTCCTTCGCGGCCTGTAATTGCTTGCGTGCAGCCGCCACCGGCGGAGCACCCAGCGTCCGCCTCCTAGTCGCCACGCAAACTACGGTACTCCGACACCAGCCTCGACGAACAGGGGCGTTCGAGGCTCACCAGCCTGCGCGTGATCGTCTCACCCTACCCCTTTGCCCACCCGGAACCAACTGCAGAGGCCGCTGTTGCCAGCCGGCAGGCGCTCGCACCGGCCAGGGGTCTCACAGCCGTGTAGTGCTGGAGGTGCGGCAGCCTCGTCGCATGACTGACTGGACGCGCGAGCAGCAGCGCACGCCCACGACGGGCGACACGGCAGGCCCGTAGACGGTCTGTCACCAAACCTCTGCCGTCGGTGTGCACCACGGGCAGCGCAGACAGGGCGACGGGCAGCCTGACCTGCGTAGGACAGATGCCGCTCGGCCGCGCCGCACGTTTGCAAGGCGGGGTTGAGGGTTCAAGTCCCTTCGTCTCCACACGCATGTTGTGGGCCTACCACCAGCTCCGGCTCGGAGGTCAGCCGGAAATCACGAGCCGAACGTACCGCTTGTTGATGACCAGCCCGGCTGCCAACTTGTGGTTTGGGGTGTCTGCCGGGTAGGCGGTGATGGTGGGCTGGGCTCGGCGGCGAAGCGGCAGGTTCCCGGCTCGGTGCCGGTCAGGTGGGGCCAGATGAGGTCGGTGGACTCGTTGGGGACGACTGATGCGCCGGACCACACGGTGGGTCCTGGGCTGGGCGAGGACTCCTTGGAGTGTGTTCACGTCGATGGGCTGGTCGCTGTCCCAGTACAGAGCGACATCGTCGGCGATAGTGCCGATGCGTTCTCCGTCCTGGCCGTCGCCGATCATCGGGATGAAGCCGCAGAGCTGGCTGTCGGTGGCTCGCAGAACGCCGTCCTCGTGGACGAAGGCGACGCTGCGGGCTTGGCCGCGCCAGTGCAGCGGGACCACGAGCCGGCCGCCGGGAGCGAGCTGGTTCAGCCATTCGGGCGGCAGGTCCCATGGGCCGACCGTGACGATGATCTTGTTGTAGGGGGCATGTCGGAGGCACCGAGCGCGCCATCGCCCGTGATCACGTGCACGCGGCTGTAGCCGGTGGCGTCCAGTGCTCGCCGGGCCTGCTCGGTCACCTCCGGGTGGATGTCGATGGTGGTCACCTGGTCGGCGTCGCCGACGAGTTCGGCGAGCAGCGCGGCATTATAGCCGGTGCCGGCACCGATCTCCAGGACGCGGTCGCCCGGTTGGGCGTCGAGTTGGCCGAGCATCATCGCCACGACGGTGGGGACGGATGCGCAGCCGGCGGGCCTGCCGCCGGGGCCACCGGGCTTGGTGGTGATGGCCTTATTGGCGTAGGCGTCCTCGACGCTGGCGTCGGGCACGAACAGGTGGCGGGACACCGTCCGCAGTGCCTGCTCGACGCTGGCTGGCCGAGTGCAGGTAGCCTGCGGCGTCGATGTGCTCGACCATGCGGTTGCGCAGGTCCTCTGGCTGGGTATCGGTCGTGGCCGTCATCGGCTTCCTTCCATGTGCAGTGTCTCAAGACTGTGGTGGGGCGAGGAGCAGGCAGGCATCCCACCGGGATGCGGGTGTGTCGGCGGTGGTGTGTCGGGTCAGCGCGATGCCGGCTGCGCCTTCCAGCAATCCGTCGCAGGTCGGCCACCGCTGACGGTGCAGCTGTTGCTCGAAGCGGGTGTGCAGGTGTGGCAGGAGGGCGGCCAGCGCGCTGTCCGGCCCGGCGTCGGACACCGCTCGCCGGGTGGTCTGGATGAGTCCGGCCCAGCCGTGGCAGAGGGAGACGTAGCCGAGCTGGGACCACTGGTCCGCGTCGGCGATGCATCCGGCGAGGTCGTCCTCGGCTTGCCATTCGGCTGGGGAGATCATGCCCCGGCCACCACGACCGCCCTGTGGTGCCGCAGCGCCATTGGTCCAGTTGGCGCAGATTCGTTCGATCGCGTCGGCGTGGCTAGGCACGGTGACCCCGAGTGTCATCGCGCTGGCCAACAGCATCGCTGGCCCGCTGATGCCGTGGGCGAGACTCAGGTTGCTGTGGCCGCCCGGCCAGTCGGTCGAGGGTTGGTCGGCGGGTCCGTTGCCGGTCCACCGTCCACTCCCCGACCGCGCTCGTGCGCGCAGCGTAGTGGTCGCGGTCGGTGCGGATGCGCAGCCGGAGGTGGTCGGTGTCCTGCGGGCTGTGGTAGCGCAGCCGCCAGCACGAAGGCTCGGGGGGCGAGGGCGGCCAGCAGCGTGGGCAGGTGCTCGGCGATGATCTCGTTCATCCGCTCGGGATGGGTATAGATCTTCACCGACAGCCAGGTCGCGTCCGGGGAGCCGGGCAGGTGCCCGTGCGCGTTGGTCACCTCGGGCAGGCCGCCGCGCAGGGGGTCGGGCGCGGCGGCGCGCGTCGTGACAAGGGGCAACGCGATTTCGTGGGCGTGGCCGTCGATCCACCCGTACTCGGCTGCGGGGGTGGCCACGTAGAGGATGGCCTGGCCGTGCCGCTTCAGGTGGGCGTACAGGAGGGTGGCGTGGGACGGCTCGTCGAGGGTGAGGCGCAGCGTGCGGTCCGCGTCGCGTAGCTCGACCACGTCGGGGCATCCCCACCGGTGCCGCCACCGGTCGAGAACCTGCCGCCACTGGTCCTGACCGGCCCGACCGGG
Source organism: Pseudonocardiaceae bacterium (assembly GCA_050700385.1). Lineage (GTDB taxonomy): Bacteria > Actinomycetota > Actinomycetes > Mycobacteriales > Pseudonocardiaceae > WHSY01. Next base: position 8,206 of record JBOHGT010000453.1, read on the forward strand.
TGGTAGGTCGTCGGTGGCCAGCCGCCACTGCGCCGGGGACAGGACGGTGCGCTGGTAGCGCACCCGTGGCAGAAACGGCAGCCGGACGTGCGGACCCCAGTCGAACTGGTACCAGGCGGCGCTGAATGCCCGTGGCAGGTGAGCCAGGAACCGCGCCAGCGGCGGGGGCTGCCGGTTGACCGGAACCCGGACGGCCCCGCAAGCACCTTGTTGCAATCCCTCGTAGGGGCAATGAGGACGCGCAGGCGTCCCGCCCACGTCGTGACGGCGGAGCTTGTTGCAATCCCTCGTAGGGGCAATGAGGACGACGGCGTCGGACCGGTTCGGGGCGGGGGATCACGGGTTGCAATCCCTCGTAGGGGCAATGAGGACCCGTCACCGGGCTGACCAACGGCGGTGTGCAGGTCTAGTTGCAATCCCTCGTAGGGGCAATGAGGACAGCATCACGCCCCACCCCCACCGCTGCGGGCGTACAGGTTGCAATCCCTCGTAGGGGCAATGAGGACTGGTGCGGTGAGCGGCCAGTGTCTCGTTCGACTTGACGTTGCAATCCCTCGTAGGGGCAATGAGGACCGCAATGGCAAGGCGTCCCGCCCCGGTACGAGTTCGTGTTGCAATCCCTCGTAGGGGCAATGAGGACTTGGTGGAGGGCATCGGCGGGATCGTCGAGGTGCTCGTGTTGCAATCCCTCGTAGGGGCAATGAGGACGACAGCGCGGACGGTCCGGTGGAGGTTTGATCACCTCGTTGCAATCCCTCGTAGGGGCAATGAGGACCACCCGATTACACGGCGTGGGCGGGTGCTGGAATGTACGGTTGCAATCCCTCGTAGGGGCAATGAGGACCCGCGGGGAACACCCTGCCGCGGACCGCGTTCACGCCGTTGCAATCCCTCGTAGGGGCAATGAGGACTACTACCAGCACCGGTCGGTGGGGAACGTGATGTCGCGTTGCAATCCCTCGTAGGGGCAATGAGGACTCGGCGGCCACGCACCCCGACCGGTCCTCGTAGGACGTTGCAATCCCTCGTAGGGGCAATGAGGACGCGTGGTCCGCGCGCGGGACATCGACGTGGACGGCATGTTGCAATCCCTCGTAGGGGCAATGAGGACCTGGGAGTGTCACTCGGGTCGGCGAGGCGTTCGTCGCGTTGCAATCCCTCGTAGGGGCAATGAGGACTCCACCCGCGCGGAGATGGTGGCCACGGCAAAAGATGTTGCAATCCCTCGTAGGGGCAATGAGGACGATGACCAACCCGGCCGGGCAGATCGCCCGGATCATGTTGCAATCCCTCGTAGGGGCAATGAGGACCTGTGCCCGCGGCTGTGCGTGCCGAGGTCGGGCGAGAGGTTGCAATCCCTCGTAG
>JBOHGT010000454.1:0-1599 GCA_050700385.1 Pseudonocardiaceae bacterium
ATCCTCAGCTCACATCACATGTTGACCTACAAACCTACATACTCCACCAGTAGCCATCCGCCAATGAGGAGTGATCATGAAGACGTCGAGTCCTGCGGGGCGACGGGTCAAGCCCGCCGCGGCGGTGCCCGCGGAGGCGCCGCGGTTCTACAGCGTGGCGCAGGTGGCGCGGATGTTGGGCATGTCGAAGATGACGGTGTACCGGGCGATCAGCGAGGGCGAGTTCCCCGCGGTGCGGATCCGCGGCCGGTTGATCATCCCGGCGCGGGCGCTGGAGGAGATGTCCGATGCCGCGGTGGCCGAGCAGACCGTGGTCGACGCGTCGGGTTGGGTGCCGGCGGGGGTGGCGGTGTCATGACACGTGACCCCAGCGCCGAGGCGCTCGTCGGCCGGTACTGGCCGCGCCAGGGCCCCTACTCGCCCGAGCGCGCCGAGGCCGCCGCCGGCACGGTCGCCGAGCTGGTGCGCCGCACGCCGGGGACGTCTACGCCGTGGTCGGCGACGGCCCGTACAGCCCGGAGCTCGTGGCGCAGGTCCTTGGCCTCAGGAGATGGTGATGGTGACGTGCTCAGGGTCGTGCTGCTGGTCGTACATGCCGGCAAGGACCGGCGTGAACGCGGCGAGGTGCTCACGCCAGGTCTGGTTCAGCGCAGCGTGCACGGTCGAGTCGGTGTTCAGAAGGAATCGCAGGTGCCGCAGTCCGTGCATGAGCACGTCGACATAGCGCGGGATCGGGGCCTCGACGGTCGCGGTCGACAGAGGGCGCCCGACGACCTCCACAAGTCCCGAGCTAACGGGTTTGGCAGCCGACCAGTCGTCCCGGACGAGTCCCGGGCAGTCGATCACCGCCATGTACGTGAGCACCATGGAGTCACCGTCGGTGCGCCACGACGTGGAGTGAAGCACCAGTGCCGTCTCGAGTGCACCGACCCGCGCAAGGATGTCCTCCACTGCGGCGTGGGGCTCGCTGTCGGCCGCGACCATGTCGGACCGCCAGGCGTCCTCCCCGCTGAGCAGCCACAGTCCTGCGGAGTCGGCCCCGACGGCCCACACCTCCACGCGCACACCGAACCGATCAGACACCGTTTCCCACCTCCGCATGGATCAGGTCACACTCGACGACCTCGACGATCCGGCCACGTTCGTACCCGTCCTGCCACCAGTCGATTCTCCACCGCGCCGGCTCCTGCCGGACGGAGACCTCGTGTCGCTGCTCGCGCTGCTCGGTCGCCAGTTGGTCGACGGTCGCCTTCGCAGCACGCGTTGCCTGCTCCTGCGTGGCGAACGCCTCGGGTGCCGGCTCCGGGACGAACCCGAGCAGTGCGCCGCCGACGACGAACCCCGTCGCCACGTGGTAGTGGGTGCTCACCGCTGCTCCTGCGTCGTCGCAGTCTTGATCAGTTGAGCGGCGCGGGCTTTCGACACTCCGATCCGCTGCGCGAGCGCGGCCAACGACATCTCTTCAGCCTTCCAGATCCGGGCGGCCATCCGGGCGCGGAGTTCGGCCGCATCCTCGGCTACTGCCCGCAGCGAGCCGGCCAGTTCTGTTGCGCTCTCGAACGCCTGCTCCGCGGCCGGGGTGTTTTCGATCAAGTCTGC
>JBOHGT010000455.1:0-4597 GCA_050700385.1 Pseudonocardiaceae bacterium
CACTTATGGTGGTCCGGCGCCGGTCGCCGACCACCATAAGTGCGCTTATGGTGGTCCCGGGGGCTGGCAGATGATCTTCGGCTGCGGCTTGTAGACGACGCGGCGGGTCTCCCGGTCGATCTCTGCCCCGCTGCCGGCGTCGCGGATCACCCGGGTGTCGGTGACCGTGAAGCCCTGCGAGCCGCTGCTGGGGCTGCACGGCACCTCGTTGATCGTCTTGGTCTCCGGTTCGGTGAGGTTGGTTCGCGGCCCGGTGATCGACTCCACGTCGACGTGCTTGGTGCCCCAGAACGTCACGGTGATCGACGAAGGGGTCCAGCCGGTCTTGATGAGGATCCCGGTCGGTGAGTCGTTGCGGAACTTCACGTCGATCGCGCCCTCGAACACGGTGGCCTCACGCCCGGCCGGGTAGCGGCTGATGTAGTAGCTGTGCTCCTTGTGCGCGATGTCGGTCATCCCGGCGAAGTAGGACGCGTTGTAGATCGTGGTGGCGAACTGCGACACTCCGCCGCCGATCCCGCGGGCCGGGCGGCCGTCGTCGATGATCCCGGCCTCGACGTAGCCATTGGCCGCATTGCGGGGGCTGGTGCGGCCGTTGAGGCTGAACGTCTCACCGGGTGCGACGACCGCGCCGTCCACCTGCTCGGCGACCCGCCGGATGTTCTGCCCGGAGTCCGGGGCGAACCCGCCGGTGGAGAACTCGCTGATCACCTCGGTGACTCCGAGCCGGTTGGCCTGCTCGGTGGTCAGCTTCGCGGGCTGTACGACATAGATCGCCGGCAGCGTGCGGTTCTCGGTGCGGGTCAGCACGTCCATCAGTGGGATCAGGCTCTTGTCCCAGTCCACCCCGCGACCGTCGACGGAGGGCACCACGGTCGGGCGCCCGCCCTCGAAGACGATCGCGGCGTCCTTGCCCGGCTGCACGGTCCGGGCGAGCTGCGGGGCAAGCGCGCCGATGACGGTGGGATTGTCGACGGTCGCGGTCAGGCCGCCCCCGCCGTCCGGGGCGAAGCGCAGCGCCGCGGCGGTCGCCTCCGGCTCGAGCACGGCGTTGGCGCCCTCCCCGGTCACGGTGACCGGCCCGGACACTGCGGGCTCGGCGACCTGCGTGAGGGCGGCGCGGACGCCTTCGGGTGTCGTGCTCACCGGTGTCGTGGCGACCGGCAACCCCACCGTCCCCCCGTTCGCCCAGCCGGCCATCACGGCCTCGCCGGCGCCCGCTGTGTCGAGGGTCTGCCCGATCACGGGGTCGACCGGCACCGGCCTGACCCCCTCGAAGCGGATGGTGCCCTCGGCGGGCGGCCGGTCGGTCCGGGGTCGCAGACCCTCCAGCGCGGCGGTCAGCGCGGCGCGGTCGGTGGTGGTGACCACGCCGACCTCGCGATTGGTGAACAGCGAGGTCAACCGCGTCCACGGGTTCAGCGGCTGCGTGCCAGCCTGGTCGATGGTCGCAGGCCAGTCCAGCGCGAGCCCGGCGGCGGCGGGCTCGAGGGTGGTCTCGACGTCCCCGGCGCGGATCGGGACGGGCTGCGTCACGCGCGGCTCGATCTGCTTGCGCAGCTGCTGCTCGGCGTCGGACCGCTGCAGCCCGCCGACCTCGACGCCCGCGACCACGACACCACGCGGCACCTCCCCCCGGGTCAGCGCCAGGTCGAGGCCGTAGAGCAGCGCGAGGACGCCGAGGGCCGCCGCGGCGACGAGGACGCCGCGACGCGGCAGCCGGCGCCGGTGCTGTGCTGCGTGCCCCGGTGGGGTGGGCGCGGCGACCTCGACGGTGGGGGCGTCAGCCGGCGCCGGCGGGATCACTGGGATCTCGGTGGTCGTGGCGGGGTCGTCGGCCACGGTGGTCCCGGCCGGTTCCGGCCCGCCCTCGACCGTGGACCGCATTTCGTGCTGTGCCGGCTGGTCTGGCACCGCATCCCCTCTCGTCGGCGGGCGGGCACTGCATGCCTACCCCGTGCCCGTAACGCGTGTCACAAGTAGAGGCCGGTGCCGTGCTCGGTGTACTCGCTGGCCACGGCATGCAGGTCCCGTTCCCGCATGACCAGGTACGAGTGTCCCTGCACCTCGACCTCGAACTGGTCCTCGGGACTGAAGAGCACCCGGTCGCCCACCTTTACCGTGCGGACGTGGTGCCCGACCCCGTAGACCTCTCCCCACGACAGCCGCCTGGCGATCTGCGCCGTCGCGGGGATGACGATTCCCCCGGTGCTCCGACGCTCGCCTTCCTCGTCCACCAGCCGCACCATCACGCGGTCGTGCAGCATCTGGACTTGCAGCTTGCTGTCGGTCACCCGAAGAGGGTACGTGCCGCCGTCGTGGCTGCTGCCGGGGTACCGCTAAAGCAGCTCCGGGTGCCGCCACGGCTCACCGAGCACGTGGTGGTCGAGCCACGCGAGCACCGCCGAGTACCCGGCACGTCCCGGCGCTGCAGCTCGGTGAACAGTGCGAGACCCTCCCCGACCCATGGGAAGCCCCACGACGCTGCCAGGTCGGGGGTCCGACAGCATCGCGGGGCTACCGTGCTCATCGTGCTGCGATGCCGGGGCGTTACACATCGACTCAAGTGTGACCTACGTCACACCAGGTGGCGGCCGCGCTAGGCGTCCTGGCGCAGTAGGAAGCGCCCGAAGTGCGGCACCGTGAACGCGATCTGGCCCCGCTCGCCGGAGTAGACCAGGCCCTTCTTGAGCAGGCTGTCCCGCGCCGGGGACACCGAGGACGGCCGGCGGCCCAGCTCCTGCGCCACCCGGGTGGTGCCGACTGGCTCGTCACGCCCACCGGTCAGCGCCGCCATGGACTGCAGGTACTCCCGCTCGGCGGGGGTGGCGCGCTCGTAGCGCGACCCGAAGAACCCCACGGCGAGCTCCGCCTCGGCCTCCGGAGCCGCCATCCGGACGTCGGTGACCGCGATCGGCGAGGCAGCGGCGGCGTCCCACGCGGCCTTGCCGTAAGCCTGCACGAAGTAGGGGTAGCCACCCGAGGTCTCGAACAGGACGTCGAGCGCGTCGCCGGTGATCTGCGCCTCCTCCCGCTCGATGGGGACGATCACGGCGTGGTCGGCGTCACCGCGCTCCAGCCGGTCGATCCGGACGTAGCGGAAAAGCCGCTCCGAGTAGGACTTCGACGCGCTCAGCACGGCCGGCAGGTGCGGCAGCCCCGCGCCGACGACGACCAGCGGCGCCCCGCACTGCGACAGCTCGTGGCAGGCCGCGCACAGCGCCGAGACGTCGCCCGGCCCCACGTCCTGCATCTCGTCGATGAGCAGCGCCACCCCGGTTCCCACGTCCGCGGCCAGCTCGGCGACATCGGTGAACAGCTCCACCAGGTCGATCTCGATGTCGCCCGAGTCGGCCCGGCCGGACGCGGCCGGGACGTCGATGCCCGGTTGCCAGCGGTCGCGCAGCTTGGCCCCCTCCGGGGCGGAGCGCAGCGCGAAGGCCTTCAGCACGGCGAGGACATCCTCGACGCGGTCCGGCGCGCGGTGGCGCACCGCCAGGTCCCGGACCGCACGGTGCAACGCGGCGGACAGCGGCCTGCGCAGGTCTGCGTCCGGCCGTGCCTCGACCTTGCCCGCGCCCCAGCCCCGGCGCATCGCCATCGAGCGCAGCTCACCGAGCAGCACCGTCTTGCCCACCCCGCGCAGGCCGGTGAGCACCAACGAGCGTTCCGGGCGGCCCCGGGCCACGCGCTCGAGGACGACCTCGAACGCGCCGAGTTCGCGGTCACGCCCGGCCAGTTCGGGCGGGCGCTGGCCCGCGCCGGGGGCGAAGGGGTTGCGCACCGGATCCATTCTCGGACGGTATCCGGTTCTCTAGCGCTCATCGCAGATTCCGCCATAGTCCGCGATGGCGTGTCGCGCATCGGGTTCTCTCGGAATGTCTAGCGCTGGGTGTAGACAGGCGCAGAAACCGCGAGTTTGCGCCCGTCGCGACCCACGCGGTTGGCTGAGGACATGGCCGAGGTGGTGACCCGCGGCAGCGGCGAACACGAGCAGATCGCCGACCGGGCCGAGCTACAGGTGACGTTTGCCGCGAGTGGCGTCAACCGCACCGCGGCCGTGGCCGAGCTGGGCTCCCGGGTGCTGCCGATGGAGCCGGTGTTCGGGACCGAGGGGGTCGAACTGCGCTCACGGCGGATGGCGGTGCACAGCACGTGGGAGGGCAAGCGGTGCACGGGGTGCCGGGCCCAGCTCAGCGTGACACTGCGGGTGCACCGGCTCGGTGCGCTAGAGGGCTTGCTCGACGCGGTGGTCACGGCGGAGCCGGAGTCGGTGCACGGGCCGTCGTGGCAGCTCGCTGACGACACCGGGGCGGTCGCGGTGGCCCAGCGGCACGCGGTGGCCGACGCCCGCCGCCGTGCCGAGGGCTACGCCGCCGCGCTCGGCGCCCGGCTCGGCCCACTGCAGAGCATCAGCGACACCGGAGCGGAGCGCCCGATGGCCAGGATGGCGGTGGAGCACGCCGGCCACGACAGCACGCCCTCCGGGCCGCCGAGCGTCGCCGATCTCGGCCTCGAACCCACCCCGGTCACCGTGACCGCCACCTGCACGACGGTCTGGACCCTGCACGACTGACAGCGGGGGCCTCGTGAATGA
>JBOHGT010000456.1:0-3386 GCA_050700385.1 Pseudonocardiaceae bacterium
GAGCACACGTGCGCCTGCTTCTCGAGCAATGAGAACGCCTGCGCTTGTGTCCCAAGGTTTGTTCCCTAACATGATGCATGCATCAAGCCGGCCTTGAGCAGTCCAGGCCAGATCGATAGCCGACGTACCGAGCATCCGGATGCGTTGGACGTGTGAGGCCAGGTGCTTCGTGAGGCTGTGCCGTACATTATTCTTGCGTTGCGCGTTCTCACCGAAGGTGTACTGGTCGATTGAGACGAGCGCAGCGTCGAGTTTCTGTCTCGCACTGACGTGGAGTCTCTCATTGTTGGCATAGGACCCGTGGCTGCGTAGTGCACTGTATTGAGTGCCGAGAAACGGCAGGTCTATTACTGCCGCTAGAGCTACTTCGTTGCGAACGAGGCTGAGAAAGATAGCGTAGAGTGGCGCGCCGTGGAGGTAATTGACGGTTCCGTCGATGGGTCCAACACCCAGTAGATCCCATCACCCGGATAGCCGCCTTCCACTTCACCTGAGAACCCGACATTGGGTGTGTGTTTGCACAAGAAGTCCCGCACCAACTTCTCGACGGCAAGGTCGACATCCGACGTGACATCGCGGTCACCCTTCCAGGTCAACGTGTGTGGTGTATGTGAGCGCACCAGTTCGCTCGCCACAGTAGCCGCATTCTCTGCAATAGCCAGCAGGCGTCTTACATCGGACTTGTTGATCACGTAAGAGTTCCTCGATTAAATAGCAAGATCAGCCTCCTGTAGTGGTCGAACAATCAACCCTTTACTGGTCCAGGGCTCCCGTGGTCTTGTAGCGAGTCGTTCCAGCCACTTGATCTGGTCTGCGAAGTAGTTCCAGTAGGGCGCATTGTCGTCGAAGACGAAGATCGGTCCTTCTCTGCCCCGTCTGCCGTGGCCGTAGAGCATCACCCGGCAACTCCTATCGATCTTCTCTATCGCAAACGAGCAGGGAAAGTTGTAGGTGAATATTCGCAAGCCAGCCGAGGATGTTGCAGGCACTATCCGCTGGGAGGCCGCGAAGAGCGGGCGAAGGATCTCACGTGTGTAGCGTGCAGGGTCCTCCATGGCCGCTTCGACCGGTTCGAGTCGGTATCGATCTCGTCGGGAGTCACAACGCGGATCCATAACGTAGAACGTCACCGGTATCTCACTGGCCTTCGACTCGAACAGCGGAAGCATGTCGTCCTTGGCGTAGGAGTTTCCAGTTAGCCCGAAGACCGATATCTCGTCGTGCGCGCCGTTGACGCGTGTCACCAGATCGTCAAGTACGTCCGGGTTCGTGCGAGGCCACAGGTTGGAGAGCCGAGCGTGTTCGAGGTGGTTTGGCTCGCGCATCGTGTTCGTGACTGCGGCGTTGTTGTTGCGTACGAGTTTGGTGACGGTTTCTGGGGGACACGGTTCGAACAGGTCTTTGACGTTGTGTCGCGGGAACATTGATTCGAGGACGCGGCAGGCATCCGGGTACGGAAGTTCGCGCAACTCGCCACGCAGCCATCGGTAGAACTGGGCGTGCCGTGGCCAGCTGCCTACGAGTTGCGGATCGATGGTCTTTGCGACCTTGTCCCACTCCTTGATGAAAGTTGAATGTTTCTGCCAGTGCCGTGCGCGAAGCAGCGCCTTGAGGAGAGTGGGCTCTCCGCTGCCGGTTTCCCCTGCGTCCATGCGACTCAGAGTACCACTTCGATGACACAGAGAAGATAGGGGGGAGGCGATGTGATCCGAAGTGGGACCTGGAAGCGATACCGATGGTATGAGTCTCGCTGCCACCTTGGTAATGCACTCCGGGTGGGGGTGCCGACCACCACGACACCGGTCGGGAGCGACGGGAGGGACAGTGAGCACGCGACCAGCGCCAGCCTTTGAGGTGAAGGACCACCGGGAGCCGAGCGTGGCGCACTACCGCGATCTGCTGGGTTGGCCGGTCGGCGAGGAGGGCGACCGCATCACGCTGCAACTCGGCTGCGGTGTGTTCGGTCGATCCGTGCGGCGCAATCCGTGCGGTAGCGACCGGCGATCCGGACGACACCGATGTGCTGCCGAAGGTCGCGGCTGGCCCGAACGCGCTGCGACCGGGAGGAGCGATGCCATGAGCGAGCACACCGAGGAGTGGCGGCAGGCCGCGGCGTGCGCCACCGCGCCCGACCCCGACCGGTTCGTCGCCCCCAGCAGCGCGAGCCGTGAGGCAGCATTACTGGCTGCGGAGTTCTGCGCCGTGTGCCCGGTGGCCCGGCCGTGCCGCACCTACGCCCGGGCGACCCGCTCCGAGGGCGTGTGGGGTGGGTGGTGGTTCCCGACACCGGGAACCGGGCACGCGGTGAACCTGGTCACCGCCGCCGGATCGGGTGCCGGGAGGCTGCCGTGACGGCCGGGGGCACCGGCCTGGTGCTGCCGATCACCTGCGGCCGGGACGGCCACGAGCACCTGGTGGCCGACGAGGCCATCGATACCGGGCACGCGGGCCACTACGTGACGCTATGCGGACACGATCTGCTGGCGGTGGCGCTGGCCTACCCGCCGGGCCCACGCTGCTGGCACTGCATCGCGATGCGCGAGGACCGCACGACTCAGCGACCACCCCGGTGGTCCCGCAGAACACCGGCCCGGAATGTTGGCCAGGCTGGCCGCGCGACTACGCGGCCGGGTCCAGACCACGGCGGGGCCAGGGCGCGTCCTTCCTGACACCCCGGCCCCGTCGTGCCCGACCCACGACACGGCGAGGACATGATCGAGGACCGCGAATCAGAGGGGACCATGATGCAAGCCCGGCCGGTGGTGCTGGTCCGCTACCGGCCCGACACGGCGGGGGAGGCGGCGCGCACCGTGCACATGGTGTCCCATGCCGGCCCGATGACCGGCGGCGCGGTGACCGCGCTGTGCGGGGCGCTGCTGGCCGTCGAGCAGATCGAGACCGTCGCCCCGGGCGAGGGGATGCCCTGCATCCTCTGTGTGTTGCAGCGCTGCAGCAGCACACCGCAGCCGCTGGCGGCGTTGTCCGGCCGGCCGCGCCCGGAGGTCACCGGAGTGCCCCCCGAGCCGGGCGCGGCGGCGGCCGGCTACCGGGCGTGGGGCTGGCCGGTGACCACCCGCCGCGACCACGTGCTGCTGGCACTGGACCACCACGCGGTCGCGCTACTCCTCCCCACCACCCTGGCCACCCAGCTCGAGGCGATCCTGACCACCCGGCACTGCCCCGCGCCGATGCTGACCCACCCCGACGCCCCGGGCCACCGGATCTTCCTCGCAGGCGAGCCATTCGGCGCGGACCTGCTCTGGCCACCCGACATGCAGCCGATCACCGGCAGCCTGCCACTACCGCCCACCGCCACCCCCCGCGGCCCAGTGCGCTGGGCGCAGCCACCCCAACCCGAAGCGCTGCGGATGCAATGCCGCGAGATC
>JBOHGT010000457.1:0-5859 GCA_050700385.1 Pseudonocardiaceae bacterium
AGGCTCCCGAGGAGAAGCAGCGGGGCATCACGATCTCGATCGCGCACGTCGAGTACCAGACCGAGAAGCGACACTATGCTCACGTCGACTGTCCCGGGCACGCGGACTACATCAAGAACATGATCACTGGTGCGGCTCAGATGGATGGTGCCATCCTGGTGGTGGCCGCCACCGACGGCCCGATGCCACAGACCCGCGAGCACGTGCTGCTGGCTCGTCAGGTCGGTGTGCCCTATATCGTCGTCGCGCTGAACAAGGCCGACATGGTCGACGACGAGGAGATCATGGAGCTCGTGGAGATGGAGGTCCGCGAGCTGCTCAACGATTACGAGTTCCCCGGCGACGACGTGCCGATCGTGCGGGTCTCCGCGCTCAAGGCGCTCGAGGGTGACGCAGAGTGGGGTACCAAGATCGTCGAGCTGCTCGACGCCGTGGACGAGAACGTCCCGAACCCCGAGCGGGAGATCGACAAGCCATTCCTCATGCCGATCGAGGACGTCTTCACCATCACCGGGCGCGGCACCGTGGTGACGGGCCGTGTGGAGCGCGGCAAGATCAAGACGAGCGAGGAGGTGGAGATCGTCGGCATCAAGGAGAAGTCGGCGAAGACCACCGTCACGGGTGTCGAGATGTTCCGCAAGATCCTGGACTACGGCGAGGCGGGCGACAACGTCGGCCTGCTGCTGCGGGGTATCAAGCGCGAGGACGTGGAGCGCGGCCAGGTCGTCATCAAGCCGGGCACCACGACCCCGCACACCCAGTTCGAGGGCCAGGTGTACATCCTGTCCAAGGACGAGGGTGGCCGGCACACGCCGTTCTTCAACAACTACCGGCCGCAGTTCTACTTCCGCACCACCGACGTGACCGGCGTGGTGACCTTGCCCGAGGGCACCGAGATGGTCATGCCGGGTGACAACACCGAGATGGCGGTGCAGCTCATCCAGCCGATCGCGATGGACGAGAACCTGAGGTTCGCGATCCGCGAGGGTGGCCGCACCGTTGGCGCGGGCCGCGTCATCAAGATCATCAAGTAGGTCGCTCGATCTGGAAGTCACCCGGCCATTCCGCTCTCACCGGCTCCGTTCGGTTCTCGGCGGGCCCGTTTTGGTTCCCGGCTGACGCTGTGGCATTCTGGACGGGTTGCTCGGTGGGGCGACCGGTCGGCAGTCGCGAGGCTGAAAACCGGTCGCCCCGTCACGAGTAGCCCCGATGGCCATCCCATCCCGGCAGGACCCGGCTCCGCAGGGAGCCGGTCTCCGAGTGGGCGGCGGATCCCGGTAGCAGGTGCGGGACGGCGCCCGGCAGTCCGGTGATGGGCCTCCGAGGTATGGACCGGACGTCGCGGCGCAGGTGTGCACTCATCGCGACACACCCGACCGCGGGGACCGGTGCCTGAGGTCGAGCAGGACCGAGCACGAGCCCGGCCCGCACCAACCAGCCAGCGGTACGAGACTGATGGGAACGCCCAACCACCATGGCGGGACAGAAGATCCGGATTAGGCTCAAGGCCTACGACCACGAGGCGATCGACGCATCAGCGCGCAAGATCGTCGAGACCGTGACGCGCACCGGTGCCCGCGTGGTCGGGCCGGTGCCGCTGCCGACCGAGAAGAACGTGTACTGCGTGATCCGCTCGCCGCACAAGTACAAGGACTCGCGGGAGCACTTCGAGATGCGCACGCACAAGCGTCTGATCGACATCCTCGACCCGACACCGAAGACGGTCGACGCGCTGATGCGTATCGACCTGCCGGCCAGTGTCGACGTGAACATCCAGTGAGGCCTTGAGATGACAGCGCCCAATCCGGGGAAGCAGCCCAATCCGGGGAAGCAGCCCGATCCGGAGAAGCAGGTGAAGGGCATCCTGGGCACCAAGCTCGGGATGACCCAGGTCTTCGACGAGAACAACCGGATCGTGCCGGTGACCGTCGTGCAGGCCGGTCCGTGCCTGGTCACGCAGATCCGCACTCCGGAGGCCGACGGCTACTCGGCCGTGCAGCTGGCCTTCGGTGCGATCGACCCGCGCAAGGTGACCAAACCGGTGTCCGGGCACTACGCCAAGGCTGGTGTGACGCCGCGGCGCCACTTGGTGGAGCTGCGCACCGCCGACGCCGGCGACTACGAGGTCGGCCAGGAGGTCACCGCCGAGGTCTTCGCCGCGGGTGCCGTGGTCGACGTGGTCGGCACCAGCAAGGGCAAGGGCACCGCGGGTGTGATGAAGCGGCACGGCTTCCGCGGTCTCAGTGCCAGCCATGGCACCCAGCGCAAGCACCGCTCGCCGGGCGCCATCGGCGGTTGCGCCACCCCGAGCCGGGTGTTCAAGGGAACCCGGATGGCCGGGCGGCTGGGCAACGTGCGCACCACCACCCAGAACCTCACCGTGCACCGGGTCGATGCCGAGTCCGGGCTGCTGCTGATCGTGGGCGCGCTGCCCGGCCGCAAGGGCGGCCTCGTGCTGGTGAAGACGGCTGCGAAGGGTGGTGTGACGCCATGACCACGGTCGACATCCGGACCCCTGACGGCAGCACCGACGGCAGCGTCGAGCTGCCGGCCGAGGTGTTCGACGTGCAGGCCAACATCCCGCTGATGCACCAGGTGGTGGTGGCCCAGCTGGCCGCCGCGCGCCAGGGCACGCACTCCTCGAGGACCCGTGGTCAGGTCGCAGGGGGCGGCGGCAAGCCCTACCGGCAGAAGGGCACCGGCCGGGCGCGGCAGGGTTCGATCCGCGCGCCGCAGTTCACCGGTGGCGGCACCGTGCACGGGCCCACACCGCGGGACTACACCCAGCGGACCCCGAAGAAGATGAAGGTGGCCGCGCTGCGCGGTGCGCTGTCCGACCGGGCGCGCGCCGGCCAGGTGCACGTCGTCTCGGGTGTGGTCGGCGGCGAGGTGCCTTCGACCAAGACCGCTCGCACGCTGCTCGAGGGCATCTCCGGCACGGGCGCCGGGCACCTGCTGGTCGTCGTCGGTCGCTTCGACGAGGTGGCCCGCAAGAGCCTGCGTAACCTGCCGGACGTGCACGTGCTGGCGCCGGACCAGCTCAATACCTACGACGTGTTGGTCAGCGACCAGGTCGTGTTCACGACCGACGCGCTGCGGACCTTCCTGGCCGGTCCCGCCCGCGGCCGCTCGGGTGAGGTCGCCGGTTCCGGTGAGGAGGAGGGCCAGTGATCCCCGACCCCCGTGACGTGATCGTCAAGCCCGTGATCTCGGAGAAGAGCTACGGGCTGCTCGAGGAGCACAAGTACACGTTCATCGTGGCGCCGGACGCCAACAAGACGGAGATCAAGATCGCGGTCGAGAAGGTCTTCGGCGTGAAGGTGGTCAGCGTGAACACCATCAACCGTCCGGGCAAGCGCAAGCGGACCCGGTTCGGGTACGGCAAGCGCAAGGACACCCGGCGGGCGATCGTCACGCTGTCCGCCGGGAGCAAGCCGATCGAGATCTTCGGCGGACCGGCCGCGTGAGCGAGGACGGGTAGACATGGGCATCCGCAAGTACAAGCCGACGACACCGGGTCGCCGGGGCTCCAGCGTCTCGGACTTCGCGGAGATCACGCGGTCGACGCCGGAGAAGTCGCTGGTGCGCCCGGTGCACAACAAGGGCGGCCGAAACGGGCACGGCAAGATCACCACGCGGCACCAGGGCGGCGGGCACAAGCGCGCCTACCGGTTGATCGACTTCCGCCGGGCGGACAAGGACGGTGTGCCGGCGAAGGTAGCCCACATCGAGTACGACCCGAACCGGACCGCGCGGATCGCGCTGCTGCATTACGCCGACGGGGACAAGCGCTACATCCTCGCCCCGCAGCGGCTGCGGCAGGGCGACACAGTGGAGAACGGCCCGAAGGCCGACATCAAGCCGGGCAACAACCTGCCGTTGCGCAACATCCCGGTGGGCACTGTGGTCCACGCCATCGAGCTGCGCCCCGGCGGTGGCGGGAAGATCGCCCGCTCGGCCGGCTCCGGGGTCCAGCTCGTCGCCAAGGACGGCCCGCACGGCCAGCTGCGGATGCCCTCCGGTGAGATCCGCAACGTCGACGTCCGGTGCCGTGCCACGGTCGGCGAGGTCGGCAACTCCGAGCACGCCAACATCAGCTGGGGTAAGGCGGGTCGGATGCGCTGGAAGGGCAAGCGGCCGAGCGTGCGCGGCGTGGTCATGAACCCGGTGGACCACCCGCACGGCGGTGGCGAGGGCAAGACCTCGGGTGGCCGCCACCCGGTGAATCCCAACGGCAGGCCGGAGGGCCGCACCCGCCGGACCAAACCCAGCGACAAGCTGATAATCCGCCGCCGCCGTACCGGCAAGAAGCGCTGAGCAGGAGGGAGGCAGGGATGCCACGCAGCCTGAAGAAGGGCCCGTTCATCGACGACCACCTGCTCGCGAAGGTGGATGCGCAGAACGAGCGGGGCAGCAAGCAGGTCATCAGGACATGGTCGCGCCGTTCTACGGTCATTCCCGACATGATCGGCCACACCATCGCGGTGCACGATGGCCGCAAGCATGTTCCGGTGTTCGTCACCGAGGCCATGGTCGGGCACAAGCTGGGCGAGTTCGCCCCCACACGCACCTTCAAGGGTCACGTGAAAGACGACCGCCGCGCCCGCCGCCGCTGAGGCTGCCGACCGGCACATCCCTCGATCAAGACGAGCCAGTAGAGACGAAGAGGTAGCAGCGCATGGACGCCCGTATCGAGGCCGGCGCGACGGCCGCGCAGGAGCCGCCGCGCGCGGTGGCGCGGGCTCGCTACGTCCGCGTGACGCCGATGAAGGCGCGCCGCGTGGTCGAGCTCATCAGAGGCCGTAGCGCCAGCGAGGCCCTGGCCGTGCTGGAGTTCGCCCCGCAGGCCGCTTCCGGCCCGGTGGCGAAGGTGCTGGCCAGTGCGCTGGCCAATGCCGAGAACAACCTGGACCTCGACACCGACACCCTGGTGGTGAGCCGGGTGTTCGTGGACGAGGGGCCGATGCTGAAGCGATTCCAGCCGCGCGCGCAGGGCCGGGCGTACCGGATCCGCAAGCGCACCAGCCACATCACCGTCGAGGTCGAGTCGGTGCCACAGCGCCAGACGACACAGCGCCAGACGACACAGCGCCGGGCGGCCGGGCAGCCCCGCCGCAAGCAGTCCAGTCGCAAGGCCAACTCCAGCCAGAAGAGGAGTGCCCGCTAGTGGGTCAGAAGATCAACCCGCACGGCTTCCGGCTCGGCATCTCGACCGACTGGAAGTCCCGCTGGTATGCCGACAAGCAGTACGCCGAGTACGTCAAGGAGGACGTCGCGATCCGCAGGCTGCTGTCCAAGGGCATGGAGCGGGCGGGAATCGCCAAGGTCGAGATCGAGCGCACCCGCGACCGGGTGCGTGTCGACATCCACACCGCTCGGCCGGGCATCGTCATCGGCCGCAGGGGCGCGGAGGCCGACCGCATCCGCGGCGAGCTGGAGAAGCTGTCCGGCAAGCAGGTGCAGCTGAACATCCTCGAGGTGAAGAGCCCCGAGTCCGAGGCGCAGCTGGTGGCCCAGGCCGTCGCCGAGCAGCTGTCCAACCGGGTGGCCTTCCGGCGCGCGATGCGCAAGGCGATCCAGTCGGCGATGCGCTCGCCGAACGTCAAGGGCATCCGGGTGCAGTGCTCCGGCCGGCTCGGCGGCGCCGAGATGTCACGCTCGGAGTTCTACCGCGAGGGCCGGGTCCCGCTGCACACGCTGCGTGCCGACATCGACTACGGCCTGTTCGAGGCCCGCACGACGTTCGGCCGGATCGGCGTCAAGGTGTGGATCTACAAGGGCGACGTGATCGCCGGGCGGCGCGAGCGCGACACCGCGACCGACGCCGGGCCGCGCCCTCCCCGCCGCGAGCGCCCGGCC
>JBOHGT010000458.1:0-6944 GCA_050700385.1 Pseudonocardiaceae bacterium
CGCGGTCGGAGATAGTCAGCGGCGGCTCCTCGCCGGCATGTCGCGACGGTCGCCGTCAGCTGATCAGCCCCGTGCCGTAAGCCGATCCCGGTGCGGGTGTGGTACTGGCCGGGCAACACCTCGGACTCGAAGCTGATCCGCCAGGTCAAGGACGATATGCGGGACTGGACCCTGGCCAGGATCGTGTGGATCGCCGACCGCGGGTTCTCCTCCCAGGCCAACCGCCGCTACCTGCGACGCGGCGACCATCACTACATCATCGGGGAGAAGCTGCGCTCGGACTCCCCGCAGATCAAAGCAGCGCTCTCCCGCCAAGGCCGCTACACCACCATCACGGCGAACATGCGGGTCAAGGAAGTCCGGATCTCCGATGACGAGCGGTTCGTGATCTGCCACAACCCCGAAGCCGCCGACCGCGACGCGCACGTGCGCGCCCAGCTGCTCACCCAGCTCGGTGAGCTGATCGCCGACTCCGACGCGTTGTCGGTGGGCAAACGCGGGGAGCTGGCCGGGCGGATCTCCACCAAGCCCGGCCTGAACCGCTACCTGCGCACCACCCCGGGCGGCAAGCTGCGCATCGACGCCGCCAAGGTCAAGACCGAGGCAAACCCTCGACGGCAAGTACCTGCTGCGCTGCTCGGACCCCACCATCTCGGCCGCCGACATCGCCGTGGGCTACAAGCAGCTCCTGGAGGTCGAACGCGGCTGGCGGGACATGAAACAGATCATCGACCTGCGCCCGGTCTACCACCGCCTCGAAGACCGCATCCGCGCCCACGTCGTGCTGTGCTGGCTCGCACTGCTGCTCATCCGCGTCGCCGAGACCACCACCGCCCAAAACCTGGCACAACATCCGCCGCGACCTCGACCGCCTCCACGCGGTCACCTACACCGGGCCGACCGGGACCTTCCGCCAGACCACCGACCCCACCAAGCCTCAGCTCGACATCTACGCCCAGCTCGGCCTCCCCTCCCCAAGAAGATCATCGAGATCACGGCGACAACCCGCTGACCAGGCACAACACCCCCCGCCTAGTAACACACGCGACAACCGTGCCGTCAGGGGTTTCCGCAGGTCAAAGCCACAATCCACGTACTAGTCGATCAACTCAACTGCGGAACGCAGGATCAGGTCCTGCGGGCTTTGGCCAGGGTGGCGGCGGCCCGGTCGAAGGCCCGGATCTTGGCGGTCTCGGTGGCGGACAGCCAGACGAATCGCCATTGGTAGGGCGGGGCGTCGTGAATGGGCACGTAGGCGACGTCGGGGCGGGCGTAGTAGCTCGTGGCCTGGGTCGGCACCGGATAGGTGCCGAGGCCGGCGCCGACGAGGGCGAGCATCTCCTGGACCGTGCCGAACGACGGTCCCCGTTCGACGGGCCGGCCGTCGGGCGTGTGCGGGGGGACGACCGCTTGGTCCCAGTAGTCGGGGACCGTCGGCGGCGTGCGAAGGACCTTGGTGCGGGCGAGGTCGGCGAATGACACCGACGGTCGACGGGCGAACGGGTGCCGGGCCGACACGGCGAGCAGTCGGTCCTCCTCGACCAGGACGCTGCCGCCGGTGAGGTCCGCTTCGCGGGCGCCGAAGATGGGCACCGCGGCGAGCACCATGTCGAACTCGCCGCCCCGGAGGGGACCGAGGCCCGCGCCGAACTGCTTCTCGTGGAACGAGACCTCGCAGTCGGGGTGTTCGGCCCGGAAGGCCTCGGCCACCTCGAGGACGAACCGGCCGGTGGCGGCACCGATGAACCCGACCCGCAGTGTCCCGCGGACGCCGCGGGCGGCGGTCGTCGCCCGGTCGATGGCGTCTTGGATCTGCTGGTAGGCGGGCCGCAACTCGTCGCCGAGGCGGCGACCGATCGGGGTCAGCTCCACGCGGCGGCTGGTGCGCTCGAACAGGGGCGCGCCGATGCGCCGTTCCAGCTTCTTGATCGTCTGGCTGACTCGGGCTGTGGACACGTGCAGCCGCTCGGCCGCCTGGCCGAAGTGCAGCTCGTCGGCGAGCGTCAGGAAGATCTCGATGTCCCGCTGCTCCACCGTCGCTCGACCGCCGCTCCGCTCGCTCGTGAACCTCTCGGTTAACGATCGTTGCGCACTCCGCCGTTGTTCGCCACCGCCGTCGCGCCGATCGTGGGCATGGCCAGACCAGACCGCCACATCGAGGAGGAGGGCCATGACCGAGACGACACACCACCGACCGACGCTCGTCCTGGGCGGGACCGGAAAGACCGGGCGTCGCCTCGTCGAGCGCCTGACGCGGCGGCACATCCCGGTGCGGATCGGCTCCCGGTCGTCCGGGCTACCCTTCGACTGGGATCAGCCCTCGACCTGGGGACCGGTGTTCCAGGACGTCGAGGCCGCCTACACATATGTGCCGGACATGGTGGTGGCGGACCCGACCGGCGCGATCGCCGGGGTCGTGGAGACAGCGCTGGCGGCGGGGACCCGGCGGCTGGTGCTGCTGTCGGGACGGGGCGAAGAGCAGGCCCAGGCCTGCGAGAAGATCCTCATGGACTCGGGCGCCGACTGGACCATCCTGCGGGCCAGCTTCTTCAACCAGAACTTCAGCGAGAGCTACCTGCTCGATCCCATCCTCGCCGGGGAGGTCATGCTGCCGGCCGGGGACGTGGGCGAGCCGTTCAGCGACACCGATGACATCGCGGATGTCGCCGCCACGGTCCTCACCGAGGACGGCCACGTCGGCGAGATCTACGAGCTGACCGACCCCCGCCCGTTGACGTTCGCCGAGGCGACCGCCACCATCGCCGAGGCCACCGGCCGGGACATCGCCTACACCCGCATCCCGCCCGAGGACTTCGCCGACGGCCTCGCCGCGGGCGGCGTCCCCCAGGACATCATCGACTTCCTCGTCCACCTGTTCGGCACCGTGCTCGACGGACGCAACGCCGAGGTGGCCGACGGCGTCGAGCGAGTCCTGGGGCGGCCGGCGCGGGACTTCGCCGACTACACCCGAGCCACCGCAGCCACCGGCGTCTGGACCCCGACGGACCAGCCGAACCCCGGAAGCCCGCGATGAGCCTGCGATCCTGGCAGGTCGTCACCCTGCTGCCCGCCACTGTCACGATGGGGCTCACGGCCGGCGTGTTCGGCGACTGGGCCCACACGATCATGCGGGGCCTCGGCACGACCGATGACCGCACCTTCATCGGCGCCGTCCAGGCCCTCGACCAAGCCATCATCAACCCCCTGTTCATGCTCACCTTCATGGGCGCGCTGGCGTTCACCGGCGTCGCCGCGGTCCTCTACCTGCGCGACGACGACCACTCGGTGCTGCCCTGGGTCGCGGTGGCGTTCGGCCTCTACCTGGCAGCGTTCGTCATCACCATGGCGGTCCACGAACCGCTCAACTACGTCCTCAGGGCCGCCGGCGACCCGGACCGCATCGCCAACCTGGCGGCCGTGCGCGACGCCTTCCACGAGACCCGCTGGGTCGCCTGGCACATCGTCCGGAGCATCGCCACCACCGCCGCCTTCGGATGCCTCGCCTGGGCCCTCGTCCTCCACGGACGCGCCACCGCCGACGCAGCCGACCACGAGGCCCCCCGCTCGGCCCAGACGGCACCCAGTCCACCTCCAGGAGCGATCTCGCCATGACCGAGTACACGCACTCCGACCAGCCGGCGACATCGCACGGGCGGGCCGTCCTGTCCCAGGCCGCTGCCACGACGGTGGCCGCGCTCGTCGTCGCCACGGCCGGTGTGGTCGTCCAGATCGTCGCCGGTGTCGATTTCCCTACCGTTCCGCCGGTTCTGTTCATCCTGCTTATCCCGGCCGCCCTGGTCTACTTCGGGCGCTGGCGGTGGGCGGCGATACCCGCCGTCCTGGCCGGGCTGTTCCTCACGGTGGGGCTGTTCCTCAGCGGGGAGTCGGTGAGGCTGTTCGACACGGACCTGCAGGGGGGCGCGGCCGGCTCGGTCGGGCTCTGGGTCCAGACCGTGACCGCCGCGGTCGCCGCGGTCGCGGGCGCCGTGACGACCGCGCAGCGCTACCGCGGAGCCTGACGTGGCGTGGCTCGCGACGTTGACGTGTCGGGTTGTCGGTGTCCTCTTCGTCGCGGCGGGGGTGCTGACCGCGGTGTTCGGGGAGCCCGAAGACCAGCATCACAACCTGTTGCATCTCGCCACCGGCCTGGTCGCCCTCGTCGCTGGCGTGTCCCGCGACCGGTCGGCAGCGCGGACCTTCTGCGTTGCGTTCGGCGCCAGCTATCTGGCCTTCGGGGCGCTCGGCTACCTTCTGGGCGACCCACAGGCCGACCACCTGTGGAACGTGGGCCTTCTGCAGCTGGCTGCGGCCGAGCATGTCTTCCATCTCGTCCTGGGTGGTGTGGTCCTGGCGGCCGCGCTGTTCACGGCGCGGCGACCTGCGACGCACGACGCTTCGACCAATCCGGCGACCGCGCACCGGGCCGTCGTCGGTGGCCTGCTGGTTGCCGCCGCCGGCGTGGTGACGATGGCGATCTCGGGCGTCACCTTCACCACGGCCGTCCCGCCCGGCCTGCTTATCCTGCTCATCCCGGCCGGTCTTGTGGCCGCTGGCCGGTGGCGGTGGGCGTCCGTGCTCGCCGGTATCGCAGCCCTGTTCATCGTTGTTGGCTACATCCCGAGCGGGGCCATCGGGCAGCTGTTCGACCCGGTGGCATCGGGTGCTTTCGTGGGGCTGTGGCTGCAGTTCGGAGGAGCGTCCGTCGCCGTCGTCGCCGCCGCGGTAGCCGCCATGCGCGACTTACAGGCACGTGATACCGACGCTGCGCGGGTGAGCTGAGCGGACTGCAGATCGGCTACCGAGGAACCATGATCACCACGCCAAACGCCCGCGCCCGCGCCGCGACGCGCCGGTCGGGAGCCGGCGACATCGTGAACGCCGCCGAGCACGTGCTTGCGGAGACGTCATGAAGGTCGCGCTCGCCCAGCTCCGCCGGTCGGTCGTTGCCGGACGACGATGGCCCGCGCTGTCCGGGTCGGCTTCGGCACGCTGGTCGGGGCGCTCGCCGTCGGCGCAGCGATGATCGTCATGGGCATCACCCAGGTCTTCGCCGGCGACCCGCAGGCCGCCTACGCCACCGGCGGCTCGCTCAAACTGGCGCACTTCGCCGCCATGCACGGCATCGCGATCCTGCCTGGCCTGGCCTGGCTCACGTCCTGCACCAGATGGACGGACCGCCGCCGGGAGCGCGTCGTGGCGCTGGGTACCGCGGGCTACCTCACGGCGGTCGGCGCGGTGGTCGTCGCCCTCGCCACCGGCGCGACGCCGCTCGCCCTGCCGGCGTGGACCACGGCGATCGCCGGCACGGCCGCGCTGCTCGCGGCCGGTGGCACAAGTCCTCGTCGCGCTACGAGCGACGGTGATCAGCACGCGTTCGAGGGAGCCGCGCTGCAAGAAGCAATCCGGCCCGCCCGCGCCCGCTCCGGTGACGGCCTCCGGGGTGGATCAAGACGGCCAGGATCCAGCGACCAGGACGACCCGGAACCCATCCGGGTCGGTGATCGTCACGCCGACCTCGTCCCAGTACGGGTTGGCGCTCGGCACGGGCGCAACATCAACGGAGATGAGTATCCGGTCGACCTCTTGCCGATCGCCGAGATAGAGAACCAGAAGATCCTCGACGTGAGCAGTCGGAACCGACACGTGCTCGGTCACGGTGAACTCCAGGTGTGCGCCCGTGCCGGGCAGGTCGAGCATCACGCCGCTGTAGCCGTCGTGACCGGTGAAGCGAGCGATCTCCGGCAGTCCCAGCCCGTCTCGGTAGAAGGCGACGACCTCATCCAGCCGCGCGGTCTGGCGAGCCACTCGCACCTGCATCGGGCAAACCTTACGGCCGATGGCCCGAGTAGCGCCGAGGGCTGTGACGGGAACCCGCGCCAACCGACAAGCGAACCGAAGCGGACCTACGTCGATCACGGACTCACCGGCACCAACCGCGCCCGCCCGGGGCTACGCGAAGCCCTGGCCGCGTGCAGGGCCGGGGACACCCTGGTCGTGACCAAGCTCGACCGACTGGCCCGATCGGTGCACGACCCCACCGACCCGGTCGGCCGGTTGCTGTTCAACGCACTGGCCATGATCGCCGAGTTCGAAGCCGACCTCGCCCGGCTCAGAACGAGGGAGGGCATGAAGGTCGCCCGCGCGAAGGGACGGGTCCGCGGTAAGCAGCCCAAGCTCTCCCCGCGCCAGCAAGCCCACCTGGTCGCCCTGCACCAGGCCCGAGAGCACACCATCGGCGAGCTCGAGGAGCTGTTCTCCGTCACCCGTTCCACGGTCTACCGGGCCCCTCGCCCGCGCTCGAGCAGGGCGCTGTCTCCTGACGCCCGCCGCACACGTGCGCTGCGCTGGCGTTGGTTGCACCGGATGGACCTGCTACCCCAACAGACCGGGCAGCAGCTCACCGTCGTCGGTGACCGGATCGGTCAGCCGGACCAGGTACGCCAAGACGGAGCGGAGTAGATCCTCGTGCGGTGCGCGGCGTAGCAGGTGTGCGCCGATGCCAGCCAGGCCCCGGATGCCGTCGAACTCCGCCAAGGCTGGAAGCTCACCGCCGCGGTCCATCGCGCAGGAACTGCAGCGTGCCCGACAGATCAAACGCGAGCGACAGTCGCCGCCCCGGTCCCCACGCGCCAGGTGTGGGAAATCATGTCATGGGAACCGACCCTTTCAGCTCATGTTCGGTACGTCTCGGCGGTCACGTGGCCTGAGCCGCTGGCGGTCACCCGTGCTGTGGCGCAAGTGAGCCAGCCGAACTCGGGGTCACTCGTCCGGCAAGGTTGCTGCCCGCTCGACCTTGGCTTTCTCCAGGGCTTCGGCGACGGCGGAGAACTCGACCAGCGCGGCCTGCAGGTCCTCGACGATCTCGGCGGCGATGACCTCGGGTGGCTGCAAGCGCTCGCCGTCGTCGAGGTCGGGGTCGCGCAGCCAGGTGATGTCCAGGTTGG
>JBOHGT010000459.1:0-2567 GCA_050700385.1 Pseudonocardiaceae bacterium
CCGCAGACGAGGGGTGGCAGGCCGCGGAGGCGCTGCGCAGGTCGTCGAGTGCGGACGTCACCGCCGCCGGGCTGCCCAAGCGACGGCCGAGGCAGCAGCTGGTGCCCGGCGCGGCGGGGTCGAGCCCGCCCGCGGCGGAGTCGGGCCAGTCCGAGCCGCGCCACGCCGAGACGGTGCGCGACCGGCTCGCCGGCTACCAGCGCGGGCTGCGCCATGGTCGCGACGCGCGGCGGGACTATCCGGAGCAGGACGGTACGACGGAGGGCCACGGTGACGAGGACACGATGTGACGGGGGTGTTGCGATGAGTCCCGAGTCCGACGAGTCGGCGTCGATCGTCCGGCCGTACGCCCGAACCGGTGGGCGGACCAGGCCGACCCGCGACCTCGCGCTCGAGGCCATGGTCACGACCAGCGACCTGGGGCGTGACGACGATGCGTTGATCCATCCCGAGCACCGGTCGATCGCCGGCCTGTGCGAGCAGGCACGGTCGGTGGCCGAGGTGGCGGCGCTGCTGTCGCTCCCGCTGGGTGTGGCCAGGGTGCTGCTGGGCGACATGGCCGGGATGGGGCTCGTGGTGGTGCACCGCACCTCCGTCGACGAGGGTGCACTCGAGGACAGCGAGTTCCTCGAAAGGGTGCTCGATGGTCTCCGGCGAATCTAGCCCGGCTCCCCGGGAGGCCGGTGCCGCGGCCGGGCCGGCAAGCCGGTCGCGAAACGCTGCGATGAGGTCGGCGAAGATCGTCGTTGCGGGCGGCTTCGGGGTGGGCAAGACGACGTTCGTCGGGTCGGTCTCGGAGATCGTGCCGCTGACCACCGAAGCCCTGATGACGGACGCGGCGGCCGGGACGGATGACCTGGCGGCCACCCCGGACAAGACCACCACGACGGTCGCGATGGACTTCGGCCGGGTTTCGCTGGACGCCGAGTTGGTGCTCTACCTGTTCGGCACGCCCGGTCAGCAGCGGTTCTGGTTCATGTGGGACGACGTGGTCCGCGGGGCGATCGGCGCGGTGGTGCTGGTGGACACCCGCCGGCTCTCCGACAGCTTCGCCGCGGTCGACTTCTTCGAGGACCGCGGCCTGCCCTACGTGGTCGGGATGAACTGCTTCGACAGCGTGCAGCCGCACAAGGTCGACGACGTGCGGGAGGCCATGACGCTCGACGACCAGACTCCGATCATGCGCTGCGACGCGCGCGACCGGGAGTCCACCAAGCGGACCCTGATCACGCTGGTCGAGCATGTGTTGCGCCGGCAGCTCGCCGCCGGGGGTTCGTGAGCAGGTCCCAGCCCAGGTCGGCCAGCCCAGGTCGGCCAGCCCAGGTCGGGCTAGCCCTCGCGCATGACCGCGGCGGAGGTGATCCGGTGCAGCGGGAAGCGGCGCAGCTCCCCGCGAGACCGGTCGAATCCCTCGAGCACCCCGCCGCCGACGCTGATCGGCCGCACGATCCGCTGGCGGGCCACGCCGTGGGAGTCGACGTAGCCGATCGAGACGCTGCTGCCCGCGGTCGCCGCACCCTGCAGCAGCTCGAGGGTGGCGCCGGTGGACGGCCCGCGGGTAGCCGGTGACGGGTCGGTTGGTGCGCTCGACGCGGCGTCGCCGGCCCGCACGCCGCGGACCAGGGCGGCGAGTTGCTCGTCGGACGGCTCGGGTGGCAGCGGGCAGCGGCGCACGGCACGGGGCCGGGCGGGTGCGCGGCGGGTGCCGCGGCGCAGCTCGATCACCTCGCCGTCGGCCCCCTCGGCGACGGGGGCGAACCCGGCGTCGCGCACCTCGTCCAGCAGGTCGGCCAGCGGTAGCGGGCTGACGAGGACGGTGGCGGCGAGCCTGCGCAGCTCGCAACACGCCGCGACCGGGTCGGCCATCAGCTCGGTGAGCAGCACCTCGTCGTCGCAGCGCAGGAACGACGCCGCCGCACCGCCACGCAGCCGCCCGTGCCGCCGGGCCACGTCGTCGATCAGGTACGTCAGCGACTGCGGGACCGGGGTGGCCGATCGCTGCTGCAGCAGTGCGTGCAGCTCGCCGGCGGCACGGCCGGCGTCGAGCGCGCGGCGCACGCTGGCCTCGGTGACCCGGTAGACGGTCGCGCTGCCGGTGGACTCCACATCGGCCAGCAGCCCGATCTCCGCGGCCAGCTCGGGCCGCAGCGGCCCTGGCGCGACGACGGTGCGGTCGGCCTGCACCAGGACGTGGTCCAGCGGCTCGGGGAGCGCGGCCGCCGCGGCCCGCGCCGCCTCGTCGGGACCCGCATCGAGCAGTGTGCGACCCGCCGTGGTCAGCGCGCCATGAGCGAGCACGCCCAGCGCGGCGGCCTCGGCCACAGTCCAGCGCACCATGTCGTCGCGCTGCCGGCCGCCCCACCGGGGTGCCCGCCAGGCGAGCACCGTGGCGAGATCCTCGGCACCCCGGATGCCGGTGCCCGCGGCGAGCGCGCCCAGCGCGTCGAGCACCCTGCGGCGCTGCACCGCCGCGAGCGGCCGGCGCAGGTCGTCGGCCAGCGGCACGAGGATCCGGTCCCGCTCGTCGCGGCTGCCGGCCAGCGCCGGCAGCCGGGGCAGCTCCAGCC
>JBOHGT010000460.1:0-3954 GCA_050700385.1 Pseudonocardiaceae bacterium
GGCACATCGAACCCGGCCAGCCGGTGGCCGTCGGCGTCGAAGTACTCGATCGTCGTGCCGGGCCGGTCGACGTCGGTGAACACCGCGCCGAAACCGCTGGTGGTGGCCGGCGTGGTCGAGCCGGGAACGAAGAAGTGCACCTCCATCACCCGCGAGTCCAGCGCGGTGAACAGCCGCTGGCGGCTGAAGGGTGCGAACTGCTCGGAGTAGCTCGGGTTGAGGTTGTCGAACTCGATGGGGGCGACGCCGGCGTTGGCGCTGACCTGGAAGCCCGAGCCCCTCGTCGAGAAGACCACCCCGCGCGGGGAGTTCACGTTGAAGAAGTCCGCGGGGAACAGGTTCGGTGCCGCGAACTGGTCGGGCACGCCGTCCCAGTTGATCTCGCGCCGCCCGGAGCCGACCGAGCCCGGCTGGTTGGGGTTGAGCGCGCCGAGATCGGCGCGGTAAGCATCGACGGCGGACTGGATGGCGGCGGCGTTGGGCCCGCGGCCTGCTGCACGCTCACGGCGAGCGCTGAGGTTGGTGTAGTCATGAGGCCGTTCTACGGACGGCGAGCCAGGCCGGGCATCGGTGACCGCTGCCCATATCCGGCTCCTCGGATACCTACGTCTGCAACGCCTCGTCAATCACCGCGTGCACCCGTCTATCTAGGCCATCTCATGTGCACCGGCATCCGGATGTGGCACGGAGACGACCTCGAGCCCGCCGATCTCCGCGAAGTCCTGCGCATTGCAGGTGTGCAGCGTGAGCTGGTTCGCCACGGCCACAGCCGCGATCATGGCATCGTAAGCGCGCGCCGCTGGTGTGCGCCCCGCCCGTCGCAGCGACGCGGCAACCCGGCCGAACGCCCTGGCCGAGGACGCGTCGAACGGTAACGGGTCGAAGTCCGCCTCGGCCTGCTGTAGGTGCGCCTGCCTGGCTTCCCGCTCCTCCTCAGTCCTGGCGACCAGCGGCCCTACGGACAGTTCGGCCAGGGTGACCGCCGAGATCAGCGGTTGCTCGGGCAGCACCGACGAGTCGTCGAGCCGCGCGAGCAAGATCACTGTGCTCGTATCCAGCAGACCGCGGCCTTCGCTCCTGGTCACAGCGACGGATCGAGGGCCGCGTCGATGTCGGCGCGGAGGGCTTCCGGATCGACCACCGGCAGCCGGTGCCACCTCGCGAGCAAGGTCGACGCCGCAAGCGGCGGCCGCGGCACGGCGCGCAGCTCGGCGACCGGCACACCAGCACGGGTCACCGTCACGGTGTCGCCACTAGCTACCCGGTCCACGACTTCCCCACCGTGATTACGAAGCTCGCGGATGGTCACCTCGCTCATCGAGGAAGTGTATCACATGTGAGACCAACCAAGGTTACCCAGCGACACACCGGCAGTGCTCGTGATCCAGGTCTTGGGAGCAGGTAAACAAGCTCAAATCCTTCCGCGCCGTACGCCGCGGGCCCGCGCGGCGGGTGAGCCTGTCATCGCTTGCCTCCCGCCCCGGCAATGGCCGGCACGGCGGAGGTACTGCGCCGGCCGGTCGCGCCGCGCCGGGCCCATGGGATCTTGCCGCCCGGCTTATGAACCGACAGGACGGTGGCGGTCCACAGCAGCAGCGAGAAGGCGATGAAGCACACCCAAAGCCGGACGTCGGTACCGGCGAGGTCGACTGCGGGGTTGGCGCGAGTAGCGGCCACCGCCTCCCGAACCCAGAAGCTCTCCCGCACGGCGGCGAACAGCGGGATGCTCAGCGCGAGCGCGAACTTGACCAGCACCCACCAGTACCGGATCAGCCCCCATTTGGTACCCAGTGACACCACAAGCCCGGTGGTCAGTGAGAGAAGCACCAGCGGGATCACGATCGTCAAATCGAAGATGTGCATGATCTCGTAGGTGTAGCGTCGTAACGCAAAGTTCGAGGTACTCGCGCCAACGATCGCCAGCACCAGCATTGCCATCGCCGCACCGAGCCAGCCCACAGAGAACCCGACGTGCAGCGTCAGCCACAGCTTGCGGCTGCGCGGCCGCAGTAACCGGAACCGAGGCCGCAAGAACCCCAGCACCGCCGCCGAGCTGGCGAGGCCGAGCAGTGCGGGTGGCGCGGGCACGCTGAACGCCACGAACACTGGGATCATCGGCCAGGACACCCACAACGCGACCAGCCGCATCCGCGCTGGCTGCGCCGGCAACCGGACGGCGAGCAGCACGTTGCCGAGTGCCGCCAGGGCCGCGGCCACCGCAAAGACCGCTTCCACTAGACCGCCGCCCAGCAGCAGTACTACGCACAGCAGTGCCACGGCGGCCTGTGCGCAGAGCGCCAACCTTGCCTGGCGTAACCGCGGCGCACCCGTTTCGGGCCGCGTACGCTCTCCCGGTGCCTGGGTGCCCGTCATGACCCACGATGCTCGACGCCGCGGGCGGGCAAGGCATCCGGGGAATCCCCTTACGAATCCCTGGCTGGACCCCGAAATGTAGGAGCGGCCGGAGTACTACGGCTCCTGGGCCATCGACCAGGTGGCGTCCTCAGGAGAGTCCTGCAGGTCTACCGGTCGGTGTCTTCGGAGCGGTGACGTCGAGGTCGTCGCAGCCCTCCACCGGGATCGGCGCGGCGATGATCGCTTGTAGGGCATCGCGGGCCGCGGTGAGCTCGGCCAGGGAGGCGTCGATGCGGTCGCGTTCGCGGATGAGCACGGGCAGCAGGTCGGGGCAGGCCGGGACGACGCGGTCGCCGTCGTCGAGCATGCAGGTCAGTACCTCGGCGATGGTCTCGGTCCCTAGCCCAGCGGCCAGCAGCGTGCGGATTCGCCGCACGGTGCCGACGTCGGCGTCGCCGTACTCGCGGTAGCCGCTTGGGCGGCGGGTCGGGGCCATCAGCCCGCGTTCCTCGTAGTAGCGCAGCGAGCGTTCGCTGGTTCCCGTGCGCAGTGCGACCTCGCTGATCCGCATCGCTGACTCCTCGATCCCGAGCTTGACTCTGACATCGACGTGAAGCTTTAGCGTAGCCGCATGACCGACCTGACCGGGCCTGCCAGCGACCGTCCCGTCACCGTTCTCGGCCTGGGCCCGATGGGCCGAGCCCTCGCCGGCGCTCTGCTCGACCGCGGCCACCCGATCACCGTGTGGAACAGGACGCCGGACAAGGCCCAAGGCCTAGCCGAGCGGGGAGCGCGCCGGGCAGACACCGTTGCCCAGGCCGTCGCGGCGAGTCCGTTGGTCATCGTGTGTGTGATCGACTACGACGCTGTGCACGCCATCGTGGATCTGGCCGGTGACGCCCTCGGCGGACGAACCCTGGTCAACCTCACAGCCGACTCTCCGGACCGCGCGCGCACCACCGCGGCCTGGGCGGTCGAGCATGGGGTCGACTACGTCGATGGATCGATCATGACCCCGACCACGACGATCGGTGGTCCGTCGGCGTCGGTGCTCTACAGCGGCTCCGAGGAGGCCTTCGGCGCGCACCGGGCGACCCTGGAGGCCTTCGGCGGCGCAACGACCTACCTGGGTGCGGACCCCGGACGCGCGGCGGCCTACGACATCGCCCTGCTTGATGTGTTCTGGACCGCGATGATCGGCTACGTCCACGCGATGGCCCTGGCCGACACCGAAGACATCACGGCGAGCGATCTCGCCCCCCACGTACAGGGCATCGTCGCGTTGCTCCCCGAGATCATCACGGAGTTCGCGGCGCAGATCGACGCCGGAAACCATCCCGGCGGCGAGGCAACGATCACTTCGGCGGCGGCCGGGATGGAGCACATCATCCACGCGTCCCGCGGTCGCGGGATCGACGCCGGCGTGCTCATTGCGGCCAAGAACGTCACCGACCGGGCGATCGCCGCCGGCTTCGGTGACGACGGCTTCTCCCGGCTCGCCGCCGTCCTCAACACCTCGCCCGCGGCCCTGCGCGCCAGCGTCCCGTGAGGCGAACCCCTTCCAAGAGATCCTACTACATCCAGCGCATCTGTTGTCGT
>JBOHGT010000461.1:0-1822 GCA_050700385.1 Pseudonocardiaceae bacterium
CGCAGCCGCCGGCCCATGGTCACCGCGTCCCCGATGTCCTCGACGTCCATGTGTGGATCACTCCTTCTTCACCGGAGTTGCCCCCTCACCGGCCCGGTGAGATCGGCGACCACCCGCAGCGACTTGCTTCGCGCCCTTGCGGATGCGGCCTAGCCGCTGCCCGATGGTGGTGATGTTGTCTGCTGTGTCCATCGCGCATCACCGCCTTTCACCAACAACCGTATCGAGGGGCGCTGTGCTTCTCGCGCGCGGCACCGAGTGCAAATCAGCCGGCGAAGTCGAGGGGGAAGCCGCGGGTGGCCGACTGGTAGCCCCGGCGCCACATCGTCGACAGGACCCGCTCGCGGGCGTTGTCGGGGGTGCCGTGGTGCGGGGTGTCGGCCCAGGCCGGCACCCCAACGCTGGCGGCGTGGTGGCCGGCGCGGAAGGCCTTGAGGATCTCCCGGGTCAGATGGTCGGCCAGCTCGGCACCCGGGACGGCACGACCTCGCCCACCTTGGTCCCCCTCCTGCTCGTGGCCGCGTCCCGAACGGCTCATCACGCGCCAGCCTCGCGGCGAGGGCAGCGGCGAGACCCGCGCAGCGCGAAGCGCCGGTCGGCGAGCAGCACCACCGCGGCCAGGGCTGTCATGTAGGCGGGCACGACCAGCGCGAGGGCCAACTCGGCGAGCACATCGAGAGTCACCCCGCAGACCGTGCCGCGGTCACAACCGGGGTGGTCGACTGACAGGCGACGCTCCCCCGATCGGGCTGGTTACAGCAGCCCGGCCCGCGACGCCAGCCCCCGCAGGTCCCGGCCGACCGCGTCGGACCGGGAACGCTGAACCAGCCCGGCGATCGCCTCCCGGGCCAACGGGTTGCGGTACACCCGCACCGGGAAGAGCTCCTCGGCCGTCAGGAACGCCCGCACGGCGTCATCGCGGCGGTCCCGCAGCCGAGCAGCGGCCCGCCCGAAGTCCATCCAGTAGGACGTCTGGCGGATCACGAACGGGTGCCGCTCAGGCCTCACTCCCCGGGCGATGCTCACCGCCCGGTCGGGCTCGCCCGCTTCGAGCGCCAGCGTCATGCGGTAGAACCCGACATCGGTCGGCCCGAAGACGAACCTCACCGGATCGTCCTCACCGATCTCGCCGAACTGCTGCGCCAGCTCGGCGGCGGCCTCCATCGGAGCGGCCACGTCACCGGGCCGACTGTCGGCCGCGGCGATCACCGCGTGCATCATCGTGAGCACACCTACCAGGCCCGCGGTTTCCGCCGTGGTCGCAGGCAGCGTGATCGAGTCGAGTTCGGCCTGCGCCAGGTCGAACATGCCGCCGGACACCAGTGCCCACGCGGTGCCGTACGCGGCCACGCCGAGCGTGGCCGTCTCTCCGTGCTCGGCCGCCGCGTTCCGCGCCACGGTCGCGGCCTGCCACCGCAGCTCGGGCGCGCCCGCGTCCTGCAGCCAATTCGAGACCATGTCCACGTGCACCAGCGCGGCCAGCGGGAGCAACTCGGCTACGTTGTGACCGGCGGCCAGGGTGGTGTGCAGGTCGCGGATCAGGCCGGGCAGGTCGTCGGCGACGTCGGCGAACCGGCACCGGCGCCTGGCGTCCTGGAGCCGGGCCGCCCTGTCGCGCAGCACGTCGACCGGGACCACCAGCCCGCCGGGGTGACCGACGTCGACGGCCGTCAGTGCGCGGCGTACCCTCTCGGTAGCCGAGTCGGTGTGCCCGTTGCCCGGGGCCGGGACGGGCAGCCCGGTCAGCTCCGAGGGCGCGATCTCCAGCGCGCGCGCCAGCGCGACGATCAGCTTGAGGCTGTCCAGCGTCCGCTCGCCGCGT
>JBOHGT010000462.1:0-4153 GCA_050700385.1 Pseudonocardiaceae bacterium
GGCGGGCCGCTGTACACCAGTTCTGACCGCACCGAGGGATCGGCCGAGGCGAACTGACGGTGCACTCGATACACAAAGGATGTGAGGTGCTCGTCGGTGACCTCGCCGTCCACCACGCCGACGGGCCACTGCTCAGCACCCCCGTCGGGCAGCGGCTTGGACACCCGCAGGTAGCTGGCTTCCGGGCGCGGGGTCACCGCGGCCTCGGGGTACTGAACGCAGGTCGCCTCCAGCACTCGATCGAAGAAGCCGTCCCCCGGCGCGGACCCGTCGCGTCGCGGATGGCGAACGTGGCCAGCGTCCTGACGCTGATCGGCGTCCGGCTGGTCCACGGCGAACGTCGCGTGGACGTGCTGCAGCGGGTGGGGCTCGTGGTGGCGCCAGTCCGAGCCGTTGGTGCTGATCCGGGTGTCGGCGATCCAGCGGCGCTGCCCGATCGAGTACTGGCGGGCGTGTCGGATCACGCCGTTGGGTCGAATGGTGAGTAGTTGATACTGGTTCGGGACTTCTTGTGGCCGCGCTTCGGTGGTGACGGCAGCACTTCCGGTGGAGAGCGCCAGCAGGCCGGACGAGAGCCGGTGCAGCCGCCCGTCGTGGGTGTGTCCGTGCAGCAGCAGGTTCACCAGTGCGGGCTGTCCGAGCCACCGGTCGAGATCGTCGGCGTCGCGGAGGTTCTCGTCGTCGGCGACCGCGCCGCGCACCACGTTATGGTGAACCGCTGCGAGCCGCAGCCACCCCTGGTCCCGGTACTCAGCCAGTCGATCGGCGAACCAGCGGAGTTGGTGTTCCCCGACCCAGCCGTAGTGATCGGCGTCAAGGTGGCTCTCGGCCATGGTGGAGTTCAGCCCGGCCACCACGACCGCGAGATCGGGCATCTCGAACAGCGTCCACGGCTCGTCCGGGGTGAAGCTCACCCCGTCGACACCGTCATAGAACTGCTCGAACGCGGCGACGAGGTGCCGCCATTTCGGCCAGTACGGGGCCACCGGGTCGCACTCGTCCGCCTCTTGATCCTGGAAGTAGGCTGCGCAGGCCCGCCGGTTGACGTCGTGGTTGCCGGGCACGATGGCCACGTGCCGCCGGGGCAGCTCCACCGCCTCGGTCAGCGCGGCCAGGAACTTCCCGACCTGCTCGAACTCGCTGCGCAGGCCCCACTCGGCCAGGTCACCGGTGACCACCATCAGGTCCGGGCGCAGCCCGTGGTCGTCGGCCAGCCGGTCCAGGTCATCGTGCAGCCGCTGGAAGAGTGTGTCGTGGGCCTGGTCGGCCGGGGTCAGGCCGTTGCCGCCGAACAGATGGTTGCGGCCGAACTGGGGATCCGACACGTGCAGCACCACCAGCTCGCTGACCCTGCGGGCAGCCCGCCCCGGGACATGGGCATGCCGGGGATCGAGGGCCTCCGGCCAGGCCAGCCGCAACCGGTCGGCGGTGATCGCGTAGCTGTCCCGCTCCCCGGTGCCTGCGGGTGGCGCGGCGGCCAGCAGGCCCACCACCCGGCCAGTGCTCCGGTCATACACCGGGCTGCCGCTGAACCCCGGCTGGATCCGGAGAGCCGTCTCGGTGGTGGAGTCCAGTTGTAACTGGCCACTCCCGACCAGGCCACGGGCGGTCGCCTCGACCCAGGCGCCTTGCGGGCGCGGGGGGTTGCCGGGGTAGCCGAACACGTCCACTCGGCCCCGCGCAGGCGGGTTCGCGGCGAGGCGTGCGGGGGTGACGCCCGTGGGGAGCTCGGTGCTGGTCAGGACGAGACCGGCAATGTCGTCGCCCGCGGCTCCGGTGCGCGGCGGGGGCAGCCAGCGCTGCACCCGGGCCCGCAGCAGCGGCCCGTCGCCAGCCGCGAAGTCGACGGTGACCTCGTCGGCTGGATGATCCTGTGCCCGGCTGTCCCGGCCGAGCGCGGAGTTGACGACATGCGCGCAGGTCACGATCTCCCGCGGGCCGACCAGCACGCCCACGCCCACGGTGCGTCCGGCCGCGTCCAGCACCCGGACAACGGGACCACTGTCTGGGACGCTAGCCATCGGCCACCGGCCCCGGGGATGCCTGCGACCGCTTCCAGGCGAGCGTGACCGCGAAGTGCATCTCACTGGTGCCCTTGGCGACCACCACCCCGGTCTCCGCGCCCAGGGTGAGCCCGAACTCGACGCTCACCTCGTCCGGGGACACCGCCACCAGCCGCTCGTGGACCGCCCGGAGCGCCGGCTTGATCTGATCGAGTGCCTGTTCCAGGGTCTGCCGCGCCCGCGCGACCACCTCACCTGGGCGCGCGGCGGCAAGTTCCAGGTCACCCGGCAGCCCCGCATCGGAGACCTGCACCAGCAGGCAGCCCCCGCCCTCAACGGGCACCTCGATGAGATACACCGTCGCCCCCTCACCAGCTCACGGATCACAACACGGGGCTCACTCTATGCACCGGTAGGGTGGGCGGCTATGGCGGCAGGAGCACCGAGGATCTCGCTGACGGGCATCAAACCCACCGGCGAGCTTCACCTCGGCAACTACGTCGGCGCGATCAGGCCTGCGCTGGAGCTGGTGCGCGATTACGAGAGCATCTACTTCATCGCGGACTACCACGCGCTGACGACCGTCCGCGACCCGCAGTTGCTCCGGCACTACACCCGCTCGGTGGCGGCAGGTTGGCTGGCTGCGGGCCTGGATCCCGATCGCACCACGTTCTACCGCCAGTCGGATGTCCCGGAGATCTTCGAGCTGACCTGGGTGCTCTCCTGCCTGACGGGCAAGGGCCTGATGAACCGCGCGCATGCCTACAAGGCCGCCCGGGACGCGAACCGCGAGGCCGGCGTCGATGAGGACGCGAGTGTCAACATGGGTCTGTACAGCTACCCGATCCTGATGACCGTCGACATCCTCATCAACGAGGCGGATGTCGTTCCCGTCGGCAAGGACCAGGCCCAGCACGTCGAGATCGCAGCCGACATCGCCGGCTCCTTCAACCACGTGTACGGCAAGCGGTTCCGGTTCAAGGTTCCCGAGGCGATCATCCCGCCGGGGGAGACCGGTCATACCCTGCCTGGCCTCGACGGGCGCAAGATGAGCAAGTCCTATGGCAACACCATCCCGCTCTTCGCGCCGGAGAGGCAGCTCAGGAAGCTGGTGCGCAGCATCCCCACCGACAGCACCCCGGTGGAGGCGCCCAAGGACCCGGACGGCTCGCTGGTGTTCCACCTGCTCGCGCACTTCGCGTCACAGGAGGTCCTCGCCGGCACGCGCGGCGAGCTGGAGGCCGGCGGGCTGGGCTGGGGTGCCCTGAAGGACCGGCTGGCCACCGTGCTCACCGAGCAGCTCGCCCCGATGCGCGAGCGCTACGACACCCTGATGGCGCCGGACAGCGAGCTTGACGAGGTACTGGTCGCGGGCGCGGAGAAGGCCCGCAAGCGAACCACGTCCGTGCTGCACCAGGTCCGTCACGCGATCGGCATCTGAGCGCGGAGGCTGCGCCCACCAGGACGAGACGCAGGGTGCGCTCGGTGCGTGCGCGATGGGCCAACACGGTGTGCGCGATGGGCGAACACGCCCGGGGTTCAGGGTTCAAGGGGTCGGGGGCAGGGGTCAGGGGGGGCAGAGGGTGGCGGGGAGCGGGACCTGGGCGTCGACGAGGTAGCGGGTCACCAGATCCGTGATGCACGGGCTGCGACCCAGCGCGCCGTGCGCGCGGCCCTGCCAGTTGACCGGCACCGCGGACGGGAGCTGATCGGCGGTGCGGCGCGCCCCGGCGGCCGGGCTGACGGGGTCGCCCGCGGTAGCGATCACCAGTACCGGCGGGGCCAGCGCGGCCCGACCACCCTCGGGTGGCTCGGTCGGCACCGGCCAGGCGCTGCACAGCAGCAGCCGCTGCCCGAACAGCGCTCCGAACAGCGGGAACCGCTCCCGCCACTCGTCGACGAGTTGCTCGGCCCGCACCGGCGGCACCCGGGTCGGTGTGTCGTTGCACCGGGTCGCCAGGCCGGGGTCGAACCGGGCCGGGAGGCCGCCGCGCCCCGCGACGAGCGGCTCGACCAGCGCGGCGATGCCGGTGCCGTCGGCCGCGACCGTCTGCAGGACCGGCACCTGCCAACCGGTGCTCGGTCGCAGTTGCAGCATCAGCTCGAGCTCGGACTTCATCCGTGCCGCGCCCTCGCGATCCGCCTTGTTG
>JBOHGT010000463.1:0-3125 GCA_050700385.1 Pseudonocardiaceae bacterium
CTGTCATGCCGATGACAGTGCGTCACGTTCACCCGCCGGCGAGACGTCGTCGATGCCCTCCTCGCTACCTCGCGCGACGGTGACTTCGACACCAGTGCGTTACGGAACTGACCCAAGGCACTCGCCACCCTCGGGTGGCTCCATGGGCGACCAGCGTCCGGGGAGAACCTGCGATCTGTACGTTCGTGTACACTTCCGTCCGTGAGGCGGCTGAGTGTCAGCGAAGCCCGGGCGACGCTGCCCGAGGTCTTGGACCGGGTGGCCGACGGCGACGAGGTCACCATCACCCGGCACGGGCAGCCGGTCGCGGTGCTCGTTCGGCCGGATGCGTTGCGCACCCGCAGAGCCGACGCGACGATCCGCCAAGCCCGTCAGGTCGCTGACCTGCTGGCTGCCGCCGGTCAGCAACCCTTGCCGCTGGCCGGTCTCTCAGCCGAGCGAGCCGACGAGCTCGTCCGGGCGGTACGCGAGGCGCGCGACCGTTTGTAAATGGACGCCTTCGATGCCGATGTCCTCATCTACGCGGCAGCAGACGGCCACCCGCTGGGCCAGCGGGTCAGGGCGCTATTCGCCACCGAACCGGACTCCCGGGCCGGGGTGGGCTCGGTGCTGCTGTTGCCGGAGATTCTCGCGAAGCCGATGCGGGATGGGCATGCTGAGGAACTCACCGCCCTCGCCGGCCTGCTCAGCCGACTGGAACTCCGGGTACTCGATGCGGTGACCGCTGAGGTGGCGACCACGCTGGCGGCCACCCACCGGCTGCGCGCGGCGGACGCAGTTCACCTGGCGACTGCCGTCGTCGCGGGAGCGGACAGGTTCGTCACCAACAACCGGCGCGATTTCCCCGACACCCTCACCGACATCGACATCACCTACCCGCACACGCTGCCGGACCCCTCAGCAGGTTGATCAGCAGGCTGACCGGACTTCCGCAGTTCGTAGGCACATTCGGCGTTGATCGGTAGTGTCGTCGCTGGTCAGTGCGGCTCAGGCCAGTCGTGCGCCGTGACGATCTTCGGGCGGCGGGTGCGCAGCGTTCGGGCGAGCGCACCCCGGTACGACCACGTCGCCGACCTCATCGGCGGTGCCGGTAACGGCGGCCACGAACGTGATCCGCTCGTCGTCGGTGACGCGCGGGGTCGGCGATGCCGGGGCCAGCGCTGCGGTCATGGGCGCATCATCCGGCGTGCCCGCGCCCCGCCCGGTAGTGCCGCCTGCTCTACGCGACCGCGGCGACCTTCCGCGCCGTCCTGGCGAGGTCGCGGGCGTCGGCGCCGGGCCGGGCGGCCAGCGCATCGGCCAGCGGCACGAGCTGGAGTCGGGTCCGCGGCGAGTCCATCCGCGCCACATCGTCGATGACCGTCTTGGCCATGCCCAGACCCTTCGGCTCCCCAGCGGCCACGTACACCGTTGCCAGCACGATGCCCGCCCGGGTGCGAGGCGCGGCACGTCCTCTGACGCCCTCCCACCGGCGCACCGACGCCGCGGCGTGCTGCTCGGCGACGTCCAACCGCCCACGACCCAGCTCGAACCGCGCCGCCACCCGACCCGGGTCCCCCAAGGGATCGGCGGGGGTGGGCTGCCACAAGTCACGTGACTTGGACAGCTCGCCGGCAGCGAGGTCCGGACGCCCGAGCGCGGCCAGCGCGGTCACGGAGTCGACCAGCACGCACGCCTGAAGCGCCGCCGGCCCGCTGTGCCCCACCACCACGATTCGCTGGTCGTCGGCCGGGACGCGCCAGGACGTGGGCAGCGCGAGCTGGAGCATTGAAAGGCCGTCGTTGGGATGACCGTGCTCGATGGCGACCAGCCCCGCGCAGTTCAGGGCGAGCGTCTGGCAGTAGGCGTCACCCGACTGCGTGGCCAGCTCCAGCGCACTGGCGAAGTGATGCGTCGCCCGGTCGTAGAGCAGCGCGTCGAACGCAGCCCAACCCGCTTCGATGTGCAGCTCGGCGACCGCGGTCAGCAGCGCCCGCCGGATCGGCTCGGCGCCCGGCACGTCGGCCAGCCGGGCGGCGCGTGCGGCGGCCGCGCTGCACACGTCCGGGTCGCTGGTCCAGACGTGACCGGCCCGCCCGAGCCGGCGCGTCGTGTCGCGCACCTTCTCCACGTGGATCCAGTCGAGCCGGTTCGGCAGTTCCCTCGACCCGGCCGGGCCGGGCAGGTCACCCAGCAGCGCACCGAGCACCGGCTCACCGAACGCGGCGAGAGCTCCCCCAAGAACCAGGGCACGACGACGCATCTTCGAGGTCACCCCCTTCGGGGGTTCGGCGACCGTGACATCCCCAGCGTAGGCACCGTCCGGCCCAAAGTAGGACAGGCCCATCAGCCAGCGCGGCACCCCGAGGCCGTCACAGATGCGGGCCAGCACCTTGTACGCGATGACCTCGCGACCCTGGATGATCTCGCACACCTCGGACTGGGACTGCCCGGTGCGGCGCCCGATCTGCCGCTGGCTGATCCCGGCCGCCTTGAGCATCTGGTAGACGGCGCCGATGTCCTGCCCGGCCAGGGCGGCGCGCATGTCGGGCGGCTCGAACAGCGCCGGGTCCAGGGGGTCAGGCTCGCTCACGATCTCTCCCTCAGTGTGCTCGCGGTCACCGTAGCGGCCCTCGCGCAGCGGTGACACGGTGGTTCGTGTTCCGGTAGGGGCCGGCCGGCTTCCCGGTTCATCGCGTCCACGGCCCGTCTCAATGCCGGCTGCGTGGACCGTGGCGCATCGCGCCCCACCCGGCGTTCAGGGCGACCCGCGACCCGCGCCGTGACTCAGCTTGCCGGGACTCAGCCGGCCAGTGCCTCGCGGACCGCCGTGGCCGACGGGGGAGTCGTGGCACGGGGCCCGACCTTGTCGGCTACCGCATCCAGGGTCTTCAGCCCGTCGCCGGTGATCAGCAGCACGGTCTCGGCGTCGGGGTCGAGCCGACCGGTCTCGATGAGCTCGCGCGCGCAGGCCACGGTCACCCCGCCCGCGGTCTCGGCGAAGATGCCCTGGGATTGCCCCACACGGTGCAGAGCGGGCGCTACACCTTCGTGCCCACCATGCTCCCGTTGTCGGCAACCCCCGGATCTGCAAGGATGCGCCGTCGTCGCGACCAAGGAGCATGTGATGGCCTCTCGTCTCAACC
>JBOHGT010000464.1:0-1395 GCA_050700385.1 Pseudonocardiaceae bacterium
GGTGACGCCCGGTGTGCCCGGCCGCCCGGTGAGAGAGGGGGGCGACGCCCGTCGGCAGCCACACCCCGGCGGCCGGCCGGACACCCCGGCAGCCTACGGACCCCCGCCGATACGCTGACGTGGAGACCCGCGAGCACCGAGTGAGAGCGGTGGAGCACACCCATGGATGCCGAGGACACCGTCACCATCGGCCAGCGGCTACGCCGCATCCGTTTAGCGCGTCGCAAGACGCAGCAGGTGGTCGCCGACCGGGCGGCCATCAGCAAAGGGTATCTGTCCATGCTCGAACGCGGCGAGCGGACGCTGGACAGCCTGCAACTGATCGTCGCGCTGGCGAACGCGCTGGAGATCGCCCCGTCGGAGCTGACGAAGATCCCCGTGCCGGCCCCGGGCAACGGGCACACCGACAGCGCCGTAGAAACGGTGCGCCGCGCGCTGGCCGCAGTCGACCACAACCGACCGGGTGGGATGGTGCTCCCGGTGGAAGTACTGGCCGACAGGGTGAGCCGGCTACGGCAGGATCGGCGCGCATGCCGGCTGCACGACGTGGCCACGGCACTGCCCGGCCTGATCCGCGACCTGCATACCTCGATCGACGCCGGCCGGGATGTGGCCGGGTTGCTCGAGCTGGCGGTGGCGCTGCACGTGCACGTGACCATGATGTGGCTCAAGGACGCGGGCGCCCCGGCCGATCTGCGGGGGCGGGCCGCGCTCCTGGCGCGCAATGTGGCCCGGGAGCATGGCGAGGTCACCACGCTGGGCGTGGCCGTGTTCGGCACGACCCACGCGCTGCTCGCCGCGGGGGACCTCGACCTGGCGCAGGCCGAGCTGAACTCGATCACGCTGCCCGCGGTCACACCCGAGACCGTCGACCTGGTGGGCACGCTGATGGAGAAGCACGCGCAGGTCGCCGCGGCGGACGAGCGGTCCGGGGACGTGGCCGCGGCGATGGAGGTTGCCGGCGAACTGGCCGAGCGGTTCGGCGAGGTTGGACCGCTCGGGTTCGGGTTCGGACCGACGAACGTGGGGTTGCGGCGCCTGTCGCTCGCGCTGGAGGCGGGCGAACCCGATCGGGCCCTGAGCATCGCCCGAGGGGTGCAGCCTCAGCGGTTCCCGTTCGCGACCCGGCAGGCCGCGTACTGGGTGGACGTCGGCCGGGCGGCAGCCCGGCTGCGGGACCGCCGCGACGACGCGGTGCGCGCCTTCCTCACGGCCGAAGACCTCTTCCCGGTGCGGGTGTACCGCTACCCGTTGGCCCGGGAGGCGATCGCCGGGCTGGTCGAGCGTTCCCGGGCCGACGCGATCGGTCGGGACCTGCGGGGGCTGGCGTCGAGGACCGGGCTGAACGTGTAGCCGATCCGGGGGACGTCTCACGATCGGTGAACAACACGGCAT
>JBOHGT010000465.1:0-20475 GCA_050700385.1 Pseudonocardiaceae bacterium
GATCACGTTCCCGGGCGGAAAGCACATCCACCTCACCAACCCGAACACCCGGATCCCCACACACCACCTCCAACACCCGCACCAAACGCCCCACCAAAACCCGCACCGTCAACGAATCAAAAAGATCAGGCCGGTACTTCAGCGCGATCTCGAGCCGCGCACCGGGTACGGTGACGAGGCTGATCGGGTAATGCGTCGAGTCGTGCGGTTCGATCCGGGTGACGGTGACACCGGTGCCGTCCAGCGCCCGCGTCATCGCGGCGATGTCGAGGGGGTAGGACTCGAAAACGGTGAGCGTGTCGAACAGGTCGCCGACGCCGACGTCGCGCTGCAACTCGGCCAGCCCGACGTACTGGTGGTCGATCAGCCGCGACTGCTCGACCTGGATCCGGCTGAGCAGATCCACCAGGGACTCCCCCGGATCGAGCCGCACCCGCACCGGGACGGTGTTGATGAACAGGCCGACCATCGACTCGACCCCGGGAAGCTCGGGTGGCCGGCCCGATACGGTCGTCCCGAACACGACGTCCGAGCGTCCGATGGACCGGCTCAGGACGATCGCCCACGCCCCTTGCACGAGGGTGTTCATCGTGAGGCCGTGAGCGCGGGCCAGGGAGTCGAGCCGGGCGGTCAGGTCTGCGGAGATGTCCGCGTCCACCTGATCGGGCAGCACCGGCGGGCGGGCCCGGTCGGCCGGGGCGAGCAGGGTCGGCTCCTCGATCCCGTTGAGCGCATGTGTCCAGGCGGCTGACGCCGCCGTCCGGTCGCGCGTGGCCAACCAGGCCAGATGGGCCCGGTAGGGGCGCACCGGCGGCAGCGCGGCACCGTCGCCGTTCGAGGCGTAGAGCGCGAACAGGTCCCCGAGCACCAACGGCATCGACCAGCCATCCAGCAGGATGTGGTGGTTCGACATCACCAGTCGGTGGTGCGCCTCGTCGATCTTCACGAGCAGGAACCGGAGCAACGGCGGGGTCTGCAGGTCGAACCGGGCTATCCGGTCGTGCTCCACGAGGCGGTCGAGCTCGCGAGCGCGGTCACCTGCCGAATGGGCCGAGAGGTCGACCTCCACCCATGGCGCCTGCACGCCCCGGATAACCACCTGCAGCTGTGGGTCGTCGTCCAGCACGAAAGCCGTCCGCAGGCAGGTGTGCCGGTCGAGCAGCGCCTGTGCGGCGATCCGCAGCCGAGCGGCGTGGAGTGGGCCCTCGAGATCGACCACGAGCTGCACCGTGTAGACGTCCAGGACCTGCTCGTCGAACAATGCGTGGAACAGCATGCCTTCCTGTAGTGGCGACAGCGGGAGGACGTCCTCCAGTCCCGTTTTCTCCGTCATGGCATCCTCCACCGGGATTCGAGAGCGTCCAGTCGGCCTTGGCTCAGGGACACCAGCGTCAGGTCCGAGGGTGTGTGGCCACCGCTGTCCGGGAGGGCGGCGTGTTCGACCAGACCGGTCAGTGCGTCGTGCCACAATCCGGCCAGCCGGCGGACCTCGTTCTCGGCCAGGATTTCCGCCGCGAAGGCCCAAGTAGCGCTCAACCGCGCCGCACCGGGGCTGTCCTCGGTAATGGCAGTGACCTCCAGGCAGGCCGCCGCAGGCATGGTCGGGTCGGCGGAAACCCGCGGTGCGCCGAACTCGGCCGCCGGAGCCCAGTCGACGCTCCCGATGTCGAATCTGCCCAGGTAGTTGAAGCTGATCTGCGGTGTCGGACAGGCGCTCAGGACGGCCGCGGTCTCCGGGTTGAGGTGGCGTAGCAGCCCGAAGCCGAGGCCACCGTCCGGCACCGACCGCAACTGCTCCTTGACTCTCTTGAGCACAGTCCCGGCCGCCGGCCCACCCTCGAAAGCCTCATCCACGTTCACCCCGCCCAGATCCAGCCGGACCGGGAACAGGCTGGTGAACCACCCCACTGTCCGGGACAGCTCGGCACCCGGGACCACGTCCTGCTCTCGGCCGTGGCACTCCACGGTGATGAGCACTACGGAGGCGTCGGCATCACGTCGCAGCCTCCAGCGGGCCACCGCCAGCGCCAGCCCGGCCAGCAGGACGTCATTGACCTCGGCGTGGAACGCCGCGGGCACGGTGGTCAGCAGCGCCGACGTAGTCTCGGCCGACAGGATCACCCGCACCTC
The DNA here is from genome assembly GCA_050700385.1 of Pseudonocardiaceae bacterium. GTDB lineage: Bacteria > Actinomycetota > Actinomycetes > Mycobacteriales > Pseudonocardiaceae > WHSY01. The sequence goes on from JBOHGT010000465.1 coordinate 2,131, forward strand.
ACGGATCGTCGAGCGCAGATCCCGCTGCGGGTCCAGCCGACGGCGCCCGAGGACCGGGTCGGGCGTCTCGAGGACGCCCTGCCACCTTGGCAGCTCCGCCACCCGGACCGGATCGCGGGATTGTTCGTCGAGCGCGCGTGCCCATTCCCGAAACGACGTCCGCACCGGCTCGAACTCGGGGTGCCGACCAGCCTGGATCTGCTCCCACGCTGCGGCCAGGTCCGGGATGAGGATCCCCCAGGACACGCCATCGACCACCAGATGGTGGGCGACCACGAGCAGCCGCCCACCGGTAGTGCCCCCGTCGAACCACACGATCTGCAGCAGCGATCCTGCGGACGGATCCAGCCGTCTGGTGGCGGCGTCGAACTGCTCATCGAGCAGTCCGGCGAACCGGTCGCACGCCCAGTCCCCGGACACCTCGATCCGGCGGACGACGGCCTGCGCAGATACCGCACCAGACGGCGCGACCTCGAACGACCAGCCTGGTCCCTCGTAACGCAACCGCGACCGCAGCAGGTCGTGTCGGTCAAGGACGGCCTGGACGGTGCGCCGGAGCCCGTCGGCGTCGACAGCGGCTGGGGTGTTCAGCACGACTGCGTGGGAGAAGTGGGCGAACGATTTGGCACGTTCCACCAGCCACCGGATGACCGGGGTGAGCGCCATCTCACCCACGCCTGCGTCGGGATCCCGTGCCAACCCGGAGTCGGTGGCCAGCTCGCGGGCCACGTCGGCCAGCCCGCGCACGGTTCGATACTCGAAGACCTCATTCGGCGAGATGACCACACCGGTGATCCGCGCGCGATGCACCAATTGGATGGCGAGAATACTGTCGCCGCCGAGTTCGAAGAATGAATCGTCGACCCCGACCGATGGCAGCCTGAGCACTTCGGCGAACAGGTCGGACAGTGTCTCTTGCACCGCGGTGAGCACTCCCGGCGACGACACCGCGCGAGCGAGGTCCGGGATGGGCAGCGCGCGCCGGTCCAGCTTACCGTTCGTGGTCGACGGCAAATTGTCGAGCACGACGAACGCCGCTGGTATCATGTATTCCGGTAGCGAACCGGAGAGGTGGGCTCGCAGCACGGGAGTCTCGACCTCGGTTCCCGCAGCCGCTACCACGTAGGCGACGAGATGCTTGCTTCCCGGTCGGTCCTCACGTGCGATCACAGCGCACTGGGCCACACTTTCGTGCCCCGCCAGAACCGTCTGGATCTCGCCCGGCTCGATTCGGAATCCCCGGATCTTCACCTGGTCGTCGCGACGCCCCCGGTACTCCAGCACACCGTCCACGCTCCATCGGGCCAGATCGCCCGTCCGGTACATCCGTTCACCCGGCGGGCCGAACGGATCGGCCACGAACCGTTCGGCGGTCAACCCGAACCGACCCGAATACCCCCGAGCGACCCCCGCACCACCGATATACAGCTCACCAACGAGACCCACCGGAACCAGACGCAAACCACGATCCAACACATAAGTCCGGGTATTCCCCAGCGGCACACCGATCGGAGTCGGACCACTTCCCCCGGATACCCTTGCGACCGTCGACCAGATCGTGGTTTCCGTAGGACCGTACACATTGGTGACCTCGGCACATGCCGTGCACAGAGCTGCCGCCAGCGACAGCGGCAACACCTCCCCGCCGGTCAAGGCCCGCAACCCGAACAACGCCTGCGGCGCCTCCGACACCAACACCTGCCACAGGCTCGGGGTGGCCTGCATGATTGTCACCCCACTCGAGGCGATCAGCCCTGCCAGCCGCTTGGGATCGCGCACCTCTTCCCGTGCGGCCACCACCACCCGGGCACCGTGCAGCAACGGAAGGAACAACTCCAACGCGGCAATATCAAAAGCCACCGTCGTCACCGCCAGCACGGTGTCCTCGTCCCGCACGCCCAACCGCGCCTGCATCGACGCCAGGAGGTTCGTCAGTCCCTCATGGCGAACCACCACACCCTTGGGCGTTCCCGTCGAACCGGAGGTGTAGATGACGTAGGCGGCGTTCGACACGCGCAGCGGCGACACCCGTTCACCCGCACCGAGATCTGCGACAGCGAGAGCCGCCAATTCATCCTGGATACCCGCATCGTCCAGCGCGAACCAGGGCACGTCCGCTGCTTCAGACCGGCCGTGCCCGAGGTCAGCCGTACACACCACCGTCGTCGGCGCCGCATCGGTCACCATGAACCGGATCCGGTCCGGCGGGTGGCCCGGGTCGATCGGCAGGTAGGCGGCACCGGCCTTCAGCACGCCGAGCATTGCGACGACCAAGTCCGCCGATCGTGGCAGCAGCAGGCCCACCACGGACTCGGTGGCAACTCCGGATCTGATCAACATGCGGGCCACCTGGTTCGCCCGACTGTTCAACTCGTGGTAGGTCAGCGACACCTCCGCGGCCGCAACGGCGATCCGGTCCGGGGTCCGCGCCACCTGCGCCTCGAACAACTCCGGCAACGTCACTGCAGGAACCTCGACGACGGTGTCACCCCATTCCGCCAACAGTAGGCGGTGCTCATCATCAGAAAGAAGGTCGAAACGACCTATCTCCCGATCTGGATCGCGCAGTGCTTGGCTGATGACGAGCTCGAAGTGACGGACGAGCTGCTCCACCAAGGCGGGAGATAAGACATTCGAAAGGTGGTTCGCCTCTACGAAGAAATTGTCACCAGAAGTCTCGATGACAATACTCAACGGAAACTGCGCAGTGCCATTGTGTAACTTCCGTCGCACTGCGGAGACCTTCTCCGTCCGGAGTGCCTCCGCTGCTGGACTGCGAACGGCGAACAGTACGTTGAAAATATTCAAGACGCCATCCGAGCGGTGTGGATCGAGCTGTTTCACGACATGCGCGAAATCAATGTCCTGATGTGCGAATGCCTCGATGCAGACTTCACGTGTCCTTGAAATAAGATCTCGGAACGTATCCCCACGCTGTGGCCGGGAGCGCAATAATACGATGTTTCCGAAATACCCGATGAGGCGGTCGGCGGCCGAAGAATCTCGATTCACCACCGGAGAGCCGATCACGAAATCGGTTGCACCGGTGTATCGGTGAAGCAGCCCGACGAACGCAGCCAGCAACACCATAAATGGTGTGGCGTTCTCGCTGATCGCTAGCTCTCGGATACGTTTGAGGAGGTTCGGCGAAAAATTAGTTGACTGCTGGCTCCCTACTTCGTCTCCCGACACCCACCTACCCCGCGCGCCCGGCAATTCCAGCGGTTCGGGTGGTGGGGTGAGCTGCCGTCGCCAGTACTCCATCCCCTGGTCCGCAGGATCACCCTGCTGGACAGCAACATCGATATACTGCGGAGGCTGCCGCACCGGGGCGAGCGGAGCGCCCGTCCGGATCGCTTCGTAGGAATCCATGAGATCGCCGAAGAATATCTCCCAGGATTCGTCGTCCCAGGCGATGTGGTGGGCGACGAGAACGAGTGTGTGCTCCTCCTCGTCGCTTCGCACGAGAGTGACTCGCAGCGGCGCTTCGGTCGCGAGGTCGAAGACGTGCCGCGACTCTTCCACGGCTATCGCCGCAACGCGCTGGTCACGGGACGACTCGGCCGCGTGACGCACATCATTACAAGCAAATGGTACCGGCAAGTCCGGGTGAACGACCTGCTCGGGCGTACCCTCAGAATTAGCACGGTACGTAATGCGGAGAATCTCGTGCCGACGCACGACGTTGCGGAGACCGTCTCGCAACGCGAGGCTATCCAGTGGACCGCTGATGGTGAACGCCACACAGATGTTGTATGCTATACTTGATGGATTGAGCTGCTGAAGGAACCACATGCGCCGCTGTCCTGGTGAGAGATGATACCCCTTGCCGAAGTCACGAAGCTCGCTCGATCCGAAAACCCCGTTGCTGATGGAGAGTTTTTCGGCGGCCAGTCTTCGACGGAGAAGTTCACGCTTGTGATTCGCCATTTCTGATACCTTGCCGGCGTCCGCCATGCTCATGCTCCAGCAATCGTTTGGCCCAACTGCGACTCGGCTTCCTCATCGGACAGCGCCTCGATCTCCAGGAAGATCTCCGCGACACGTTCCAACCGGCCGGACACCTCGTCTGCGGCCAACATCCGTTCAGCGAGCCCGGCGATCGTCGGTGCGGCGAACAGTGTCCGCACCGACACCGCGGAGGTGTCGAGCCCCTCCCGTAGCCGGGCCACGATCGCCGTCGCCAGCACCGAATCACCGCCGAGAGCAAAGAGTTCGTCCGTCACACTGGCTTCGTCGACTGCCAACACCTGGGTCCAGACCAGCGCGATCGCCCGTTCCAAAGCGTTGCGTGGTGCGACCCGTTGCCCAGCGTGGGTTGAGGTGCATTGCTGATCGGCCACCACCCGCACAGCTCGTCGGTCGATCTTGCCGTTGGCGGTGAGCGGAACCGTCGGCAGCACGAACACCCCCTCCGGTACCATGTGCGCCGGGAGCAACTCCCGGAGCCCGTCACGGACTTGTTCCGGAACGACGCCCGGATCGAGCACAATCCCTGCTGCCAGCCCGGGATGCCGGTCGCCGGTCACCACGGCTACCGCCGCGTGCACACGGTCATCGGCCAGCAGTGCCGCCTCGATCTCGCCCAGCTCGACACGGAACCCGCGGACCTTGATCTGGTTGTCGCGGCGCCCGAGGAACTCGATGGTGCCGTCCGCCCAGTACCGTGCCAGGTCACCGGTGCGGTACCACTGCTCTTCCCGGTACTGCACGAACCGGTCGGCGGTGCGCTCCGGATCGGCCCGGTAACCCAGGGCCACCCCCATTCCCCCAATCCACAGCTCGCCGGCCACCCAGTCTGGGCAGTCCCGGCCGAGTTGATCGACGACCCGACACGCGACGTTGCGCAGCGGTGTCCCGTACGGCACCGACCGCCAGCTCTCCGGGACTGTCCGCACCTCGCACACCGTGGAGTGGATCGCCGTCTCAGTGGTTCCGCCCAGCCCGACGAAGCGACAGCCGGGGGCGGCGGCGGCGAGCCGGTCAGGTAGATCGACACGCACCCTGTCGCCCCCAAGCAGTACCAGCCGCAGGCTTGTCCCGAGATCAGCACCACTGGTCAGCACCATGTCCAGCAGCGCAGGTACACAGTTCAGTACGGTGACACCGCGCTCGCGGATCAGCCCGGCCCAGTGCTGCGCGTCCTGGCGGGCTTCCTGGCCGACCAACACGACGGCGCCACCGACGGACAGCGGCGCGAAAAGATCGAATACCGAAAGGTCGAAATCGAGCGCCGAGACCCCGAGCGTGCGGTCCGCCGGCCCCAGCTGGAACCGCTCGATCAGGTCGTCGATCGTGTTCATCGCGGCCCGGTGCGGCACCTCCACACCTTTCGGTTCCCCTGTGGAACCGGAGGTGAACAGGAAGTACGCGGGCGTCTCCTCGTCACCGAGGACGGGCTCGACCAGCGGCTCCGCGGCCAGCGCCTCGGGCAGCGTCAGAGGTACCGGTTGCCCGTCTCTGGCCCTCTCGGTGTCGTCGACGATCACCAACTGGAAGCCAGCCACCCGAGCGATGCGCTCGGCCCTGGCCGGCGGTTGGTCCACGCCGACCGGCACGTACACGCCGCCTGCGGCCAGCACGCCGAGGACCGCGACCGCCTGGTCGGGCCCCTTCGGCAGGGTGATCCCGACGGGATCCCCTGGCTGCACGCCTCGGACCCGCAGCGTGGTGGCCACCCGCAGCGCGCGATCGGCGAGCTCGCCGTAGGACAGTTCGCCGCGCTCGCCCCAGAGCAGCGCGGGCGCCTCCGGAACCTGGCGGCTGGTGAGGAAGAAGCCCTCGTGTAGCAACCGACCGCTGCGCGGCCCCGTCGTGTCGTTGGCCCGTTCCCGAACTGCCCGATGGTGCGCCGGCATCAGATCGTCGACCGGCTCCTCCCAGGCGGCGTCGTTTTCGGCAAGCCGATGCACCAGCTGCTCGAAGGCCGCGAACATCGCGTCCACGACACCCTCGGCGAACTCCTGCTCCCGCACGTCCCAGTTCACCAGCACCCCACCGTTCAGTTCGGTGATCTGGGCGTCCAGCAACACCTGTGGGCCCTGCGAGATGATCCACACCGGGTCACCGAAGCTGCGCCGCACCGCGGCGTCGAACAGCTCGCCCAGGCTGAGCGCACTGGTGAACACCACCGGGGCGAGCACCTGCTCCCCACTGCGTCTGGTCAGGTCGCGCAGTACCTCGACGCCCGAGTAGTCGGCGTGCGCGGCGTCGGTGTGCATCCGGGACTGCACCCGCCGCGCCCGCTCGGCGAACTCCACGCGCTCGGTGAGATCCACCTTGAGCAGCACGGAACTGGTGAAGTCGCCGACCAGCTTGTCCACATCCGGGTGCAGCGGCTCGCGGTCGAATAGCGGAACGTTCAGCAGGAACCGTGGCTGAGTGCTCCAGGCACCGAGGACCTCGGCGAACGCGGTGGCCACCGCCATGGGCGGGGTCAATCCCCGTCGGCGGGAGGCGTCGGTGAGCGCCGCGTACTCCTGCGGGGGCAGCATGAAGTGCCGGCGCGAGACCCGAACCGGGCCGGTGCGCTCCCCCGGGTGCGATCCGGCCGCGAGTGGGAGCTCCGGAGCACCGGGCAGGTCGGGCAACCGGCCTTGCCACCACTCGGCGGCCTGCCGGGTGGCCTCGCGCCGCGCCTCCGGCCGGGCAACGCGATACTCTCGGTAGCTGTAGTCAACCGCGGGCAACATCGCGTCGGGGTGCTCGTGGAACAGGGCAAGGTCGGCCAGCAAGACCCGATAGCTCACCGCGTCGGCGGCCACCATGTCGACATCGACGTGTAGCCGGGTGCGCCCTTCGGGCAGCAGGCTCAGCTCGGTGCAGAACACCTCGCCGCGTTCGATGTCGAGCATCTGGTGCGACAACGTGTCCCGGACCGACTCCAGTCGCGCCGTCGACTGCTCATGGTCGAGGTCACGCAAGTCGCGCACGGTAAGCCCGCGCCAGCCCGACGTCGTCTCGATCCGCTGTTGCCCGTCTTCCGTGAATCGCACCCGCAGCATGTCGTGGCGTGCGATGAGTCGCTCGATCGCGGTCCGCAACCGGTCCGGGTCGACCCCCGCACCGTCGAACTCGGTGTACAGGTGTGCGGCCACTCCACCCAACCGTTGCCCGTCTCCCCGCCCGATCCAGTAGGCGTGCTGCAGGACCGCCAGCGGGAACTCGGCGGCCGCCCGGCCGTCCGACTTGACCTCGGTCCCGGTATCGGCCGCCGGGCTCGATTCACGCATGGACACCAGCTTCGACCACGCACTGATAGTGGGATTCTCGGCCAGTTCGGCGAAGTTCACCCCGATCCCGGCCTGGCGCCAGCGGCCGACCAGCTGCATCAGGGCAATGGAATCCAGCCCGAGCGTGAAGAGGTTCGTGTCCTGCCCGATCGACTCGGGATCCTCCTCTACGAGATTCGCCACCGTGCGCTGCAGTCCCTCGATGTTCAGGTCCGGCTCGGCCATCAGCTCGCTTCCTCTCGCCCACCGGATTGGCTACGCACCGCGTGTCGCCGCGATTGCGGGATAGTCGCTCCCGGACATCCCGGCTGGGATCAGGAACGATCACGTGCAGCGCGGAGCCGTCCCGACCGCAGCCGGAGCTGGCCGTACTCGGACTCGGTGCTCCAGTTCCGGTACCTTAGGTTAGCCTAAGCTAGTCATATCTGAACTCATCCGATCCAGTGAAAGTCAACGCGCCGTTGCCACGGACTGCTCACGCTCGCTCCCGCCCCGGGCCCATCCGGGGGATCCCGAGGGCCCATGACGGGAGCGTCTCCGCCATGTCAGGACCGACGTGGAGAGGGTGGCAGGTTCCGTCAACCTTCCTCACACTTCTTGGTTAGGTTAACCTAAGCAACGATCTTGGCGCGTGAGAGGGGCGGGATATGGCTGAGCCCATGATCGAGATGACGGGCATCGGCAAGCGGTTCGGTGCGACGGACGCTCTCGACGGGCTGTCCCTGCGGGTAGATGCCGGGACCATCGTGGGGCTGCTCGGTCCCAACGGTGCCGGCAAGACGACCACGATCGAGGTGCTCTCCACCTTGACGCGTCCTGACCATGGAACGGCTCGTGTCGCCGGGTACGACGTGCGCTCCGAGCCCGCCGCTGTGCGCTCCGTCATCGGTCTGACCGGCCAGTTTGCCGCGCTCGAGGAGAACATGACCGCGCGTGAGAACCTCATCCTGTTCGGCCGGCTGCTCAAGCTCGGCAAAGCCGGGGCTCGGGCTCGGGCTGCTGAGCTGCTCGCCCGGTTCGACCTCGCTGAGGTTGCCGACCGGCGAGTCAAAACGTTCTCCGGTGGCACGCGGCGTCGTCTGGACCTCGCAGTGTCGATGCTCGCCGAGCCTACGGTGCTGTTCCTGGATGAGCCCACGACCGGCCTCGACCCACGCAGCCGCGTAGCGCTCTGGGATATGGTCCGAGAGCTGCGAGATCAGGGCATGACCATCCTGCTGACCACACAGCATCTCGAGGAAGCTGACACGCTCGCCGATCGCATCGCGGTGGTCGACCACGGACGGGTGATCGCGGAAGGCACAGCCGCCACGCTCAAGCGACGGGTCGGGGGTTCGGTCTGCCATATCGCCGTCGGCGACGCATCCCGGGACCGCGCGGCCGCGGCGCTCGCGCCCCTGGGGGAAGTCTCGCATGTCGACTCCGGTCTCACGGTGCCTGCGGAAGGTCCAGGCACCCTTGCCGAGGTGGTCCGCCGCCTGGACACGGCAGGAGTCCACGTCGACGACCTCGCGCTGCGCCGCCCCACCTTGGACGACGTGTTCTTCGCGCTCACCGGACATGCGGCCAGCCCCAATCCACCCAGCTGCGCAGATCCGAGTGACCCGCAAGCATCCGGCACGGCGAAAGACCCAGGTGACAGACTGCAGGATGTCTCGCCATGACGCCCCCATCGACAGTCGGTGCTGGGATACCTCGGCCGTTCCTGCTGCTGGACGGTGTGCTGCTCGGCGGCCGGCACCTGCGACTGATGAGCCGCAATCCGGCATCGATCGTGGGCACCATCGTTCTCCCGCTTGCGTTCACGCTGTTGTTCTTCGCTGTCTTCCAGCGCCCGATGGCTCGCATCGGCATCGACTACGCCCAGTACCTCATTCCCGCCGCGGTCATCCAGGCGGTGTTCTTCACCGGAATGTCCGCTGCTGTGGTCGCCGCTGAGGACACTGCGGGAGGGCTCCTGCAACGCCTGCGCTGCCTACCCATCGCCCGTGCAGCGCCGGCGAGCGGACTGCTGATCGCTGATTTTGTCCGCATCGTCATCTCGATGGCAGTGCTCATACCGGTCGGGTTAGCCCTCGGGTTCCGATTCGAGGCAGGATTTCTCGCGGCGACGGGCTTCATCGCCGTCGCGTGCCTGTTTGCCATCACTCTGTGCGCCGGCTATCTGGCGCTCGGCCTGTGGACAGGCCGCCCCGAGGGGGCCGAGGCGTTCGCCAACCTCGTGTACTTCCCCCTGTTGCTCCTCTCCAACGCCTTCACCACGACCGAGGCATTCCCCGGCTGGCTCGAGCCGGTGGTGCGCAACCAGCCGATCACCCGGGTGGCCGATGCGCTGCGGGCGTTGTCCACCGAGGGTGCCGCCGCTGCGCGGCCGGTGCTCATAGCCATCGTCTGGCTCGTTCCGCTGCTGGTGCTATTCGGGATGCTCGCCGCGCGCACATTCGGGAGGGGGCGATGAGTACTCGACCCGCCGTGCGGCCGAACGCATTCGGCGACGCGCTGGTGATGATCGGTCATTCGGTGACCGTCGCGCGCCGCACTCCGGCCGCCGTGCTCTCCGCAACATTCTTGCCGATCATCTTGCTCCTGACCATGACCGCGAGTTTCGCCAAGATCGTCAGCCCGAACGGCAGCTACGCCGACTACGTCAACTGGGTCCTGCCGTTGCTCGTGGTGATGGGCGTCATGTTCTCCTCACTCACCACCGGGATCGCGGCTCACCAGGACCTGCACTCCGGTTTGGACGACCGGCTCCGTACCCTGCCGATGGCGCGATCCGCACCACTCGTCGGCCGTATCGTCGGCGACGCAGTACGGAATTTCGTGACCGTCGTCGTCGTGGTTGCACTGGGTATCGTGCTCGGCTTCCGGTTCGACACGTCAATCTTCGCGATTATAGGGTTCTTTGTCGTGCCGCTCGTGTTCGGAGTGGGGTTCGCCTGGCTCGCGGTCACTGTGGGTATCCGCGCCGCCACAGCGGAAAATGTGGAGTCCTGGCTCAGCGCGGGACTGTTGGTGTTGTCGTTCCTGTCCACCGGGTTCGTCGCCAAGAACGACCTGCCGGGATGGGTCCAACCGATCGCCGAGGTGAACCCGGTCTCCAGCGTCGTCGAGGCAATGCGGGCACTCGCCCACGGCGGCGCCACCGCCGGACCACTGTTCAGCGGCTTGGCCTGGTCAGCTGGTCTCACAGCAGTGTTCAGTGTCCTCGCGGTCCGCACGTACCGGCGCAGGGCGCGTCGGTGAGACGCCATCCAGTTCGCCGTTGGCTGGATACCCCGGGCCCGCTTCACTCGGATCGCAGTCGTTCCACGAGCTGCCTCTTACTGATCTTCCCGACGGCGGTCAGCGGTAGTTCGTCGAGCACGACGAGCTCGTCCGGCTGTTTGAAGCGTGCCAGGCCACGTCCATTCAGATAGACCTTGAGTTCCTTGAGTTCGGGTAGCCTCGCCGGGTCGGCGACGATCACCGCGCAGACCAGCTCGCCGAGCCGCTCATCGGGAAGCCCGATCACGGCCACCTGCGCGACAGCGGGATGGGTGAGTAGGTGTTCCTCCAGCTCCGCAGTGGATACGTTCTCCCCGCCCCGGTTGATCACGTCCTTGACCCGACCCTCGACGATCAGATGACCGGTGGGCAGCTGCCGTACCAGGTCACCGGTCTTGAAGAAGCCGTCCGCGGTGAACGCGATCGCGTTGTATTCCGGCGCCTGGTAGTAGCCGCGCAGGGTGTAGGGCCCTCGGGTCCAGAGCTCCCCGACCTCACCCCGAGCCGCTTCGGCACCGTCCCCACCAATGACCCGGACCTCATCCGCAGCCGAGAGTGGCCGACCCTGGGTTGTCATGACCAACTCATCAGGATCGTCGAGCCGGGTGTAGTTGAGCAATCCCTCCGCCATCCCGAAGACCTGCTGCAGTCTGCAGCCCAGACTCGACCGCACCCGACTAGCCAGCTGCGCGTCCAGCTTCGCGCCACCCACCTGGAGCAACCGCAAGCTCGACCGGTCGCTGGTGTCCCACTCAGTGGCTTCGATCCACAACCGCGCCAGCGGCGGCACCAGCGCGGTCACCGTCACCCGTGCGCGCTCGATGAGGCCGAACGCGACGTCGGGGCTCGGCGCTGGTGACATGACCACGGTGCCCCCCACGCCCAGCGTGCCCAGCAGGCCGGGACAGGCGAGCGGGAAGTTGTGCGCTACCGGCAGGCAGACGAGGTAGACGTCCTCAGCGGTGAGGGCGCAGACCTCTGCGCTGGCCCGTGCGTTGTACGCGTAATCGTCGTGCGTTCGAGGGATCAGCTTCGGTTTCCCCGTCGTCCCACCCGAGATCAGCAGCACGGCGACGCCTGCCGGATCCACCGGAGGCTGTGCTACGGGCTCCGCCGTTACCGAGGCCAATGTGGTAAACCGACCGGCATCTCCAGCCACCCACACATGCTTCACCGACGGAACCTCAGCGGTGATCTCCGTTGCCAGGTCTCGGTAGTCGAAACCTTCGTGCAGGTCCGGAATCACGTAGGCGACGGCCTCCGACAACCTGGCCAGATGCTCGATCTCGGTCCTGCGGTGTGCCGGCAGCGTGAGCACCGGCACCGCCCCGCACCGGGCCAGCGCGAACAGCAGCACGACGAACTCGCTGGTGTTGGGTAGCTGCACGACGACCCGGTCCCCGGGTGCCACTCCGAGACGCGTCAGCCCAGCGGCCTGCGCATCGGCTCGACGATCGAGCTCGAGGTAGCTGATCCGCTCGTCGCCGCAGATCACGGCCGTCGCCTCGGCGAACCGCGTGGCCCATCCATGGAGCAGCTCACCGAGCGACTCGCCCCGCCAGTACCCTTCGTCGCGGTATCGTCGGGCGAACTCCGCGGGCCACGGATCAAAGCCAGTCCGCAACGCTGAACCCTTGACGCTCATCGGCTGTTCTCCCTGGTACGTCCAGTTCGCGCGTGAATCTCCTGGTCAGGCCTTGGCGCCGGCCTTCTTGTCGCGCTCCATCTGCTCGATCAGGCTCTTCGGCCGCATGTCCGTCCAATGCTCTTCGACGTAGTCCAGACAGGACTGACGGCTCCCCGCACCGTGCACGACGGTCCAGCCGGCCGGAACGTCGGCGAAGGTCGGCCACAGCGAATACTGGCCCTCGTCGTTGATCAGTGCGTAGAACGTCCCATTCTCGTCGTCGAAGGGGTTCGTCGACATAGCCTGCCCTCTCCTCACGTCGGGGTCCGGGGTCGCACGAGTCACCGCAGCTCTTAGGTTAGCCTAGGCTAGCCAGACGCTCCACACCTTGACACAGCGACCCTGCCCCACCACTGCGCGTCCACGGAGGTTTCGATGAGGGGAGCGCGGTGCTCGACGTCCGGCTGGTGAACGCCAACGTCGTCACCATGGATCCCGGTCATCCCCTCGCACACGAGGTGGGTCTGTGGCGCGGGCGCATCGTCGCCCTGGACGATGCTGCGGCGGCACTGCCTGCCAAGCGGGTGGTGGACCTGCAGGCAGCGACAGTACTTCCGGGGTTCATCGACGCACACGTCCATCTGGCGTGGACCGGGCTGCGGGCTCAGGGTGTAAGCGTCACTCCCTGCCAGCGTGCCGAGGAGGTGCTGGCCGTCATCGGCGAGGCCGCCCAGGGCCGACCACCTGGTTCATGGGTGGACGTCGTCGGATACGACCAGCGCCCCTTGGGCCGCCATCTCAGCGCGACAGAACTGGACACGGTCAGCGCAGACCGCAAGCTGTTCGTGATGCATGACTCCGGCCACGCCTGCGTGGTCAACAGCGCGGTACTGGATCTTCTCCCGGCAGACGTGCCACACGACAGCGGGATGCTCGCCGAGCAGGGCATGGCTGCCGTGCGGGCGCTGCGTCAGCCCTACCCGGCTGATGAGCTGGTCGACGCCATTGAAGACACGACAAGAACCTGCCTCGCCGAGGGAGTGACCACCTGCGCCGAAGCCGGCATCGGAGCTGGCCTGATCAGCCACAGTCCGATCGAGCTCGCCGCCTATCAGCAGGCGCTGGAGCAAGGTCGGCTTCCGCTCCGGGTCCAGCTCATGGTCGCCGCGGACCTGCTACGCCCGGTCGGCTCGCACCCGAAGGATGGCATTCCACGGGGTCTCGACCTGGGCCTGCGCACCGGATTCGGCGGGGACTGGCTCTCGATCGGCGCGCTCAAGATCTTCGCTGACGGCGGAATGATGGCTCGCACCGCCGCGCTGACCCGCCCGTACCGCGGCCTGGATCACTGCGGAACGCTCTATGACGAGTCCGAGTCGCTGATGAGCCTGATCGTGGACGGGCATCGCGCCGGGTGGCAGCTCGCAATTCACGCGATTGGTGACCGGGCTGTGCAGGTCGCGTTGGATGCCTTGGAGCGAGCGCAACGGCTTTACCCGCGCTCCCGGGCGCGGCATCGCATCGAACATGCCGGCCTCGTCCGCCCGGATCAGCTCGCACGGTTCGCCCAAGTCGGTGCGATGGCAGTGGTCCAACCGAACTTTCTGTGGTACCTGGGTGACGATTACGCCGCGATCATGGGAGAGGACCGTGCCCCGTGGCTGTACCGGGGTCGAGGCTTCCTCGATCACGGGATCATGCTGGTGGGCAGCTCAGACAGGCCGGTCACGCCAGGCGCACCGCTCCAGGCGATCCAGGTCATGGTCGAGCGGGCCACCGAGTCAGGTTTGATCATCGGTCCGGAGGAGGGCGTCGGCGTCGACGACGCGTTGCGTGCCTACACCTCCAACGCCGCCTTTGCCTGTCACCGGGAGGGCGATCTGGGCAGCATTACGTCGGGCAAACATGCCGACCTCGTGGTATTGACCGATGACCCGCGGCGCATCGACAGCTCGAAGATCGCCGATATCGGCATCGTGGCCACCGTGGTCGCTGGTGAAGTGGTGCATGGGGTAGAGCTCCTCGACACCTATGCGGAGCGTGCGCCGCTGACGACGTAGTCGTGCGGCGACGGAATCGAGCCATCCCGTCGGACAATGATCGACTCCAGGATCTCCGCGCTCCGGATGGCGCTGTTGGACAGCAGTGAGGAGGTGATGCCGTGGGTGTGCTCGGTGCCGCCCTGCAGGTATACGCCGCAGCACAGCGGAGGGTTGGTCATCACCCGATAGTCTCGCTCGACCCGTAGACGGCCCTGCTCGTCGCGGCAGCAGTACGCGCCCAGCTCGCCGAGCAGGGGCAGCGGGTCGACGGGCCGGTAGCCGGTGGCATAGACCAGCACGTCGGAGTCCAGCACCGTCTTCTCTCCGGTAGCCAGCGACTCGGTGGTGGTCCGCACACCGGTCTCGGTCTCGACCACCTCACGGAGGCGGGAAACGTTGAATATCCGAAGCCGTTCGATACCGAGCACCCTCTCCTGGTAGACGCGCCGGTACAGATCGTTGATGAGATCGAGGTCAACAACCGAGTAATTAGTGTCGGCATGATATGCCATGATCATCTGTTTCACCTCCTCCGGCGCCAGAAAGAACTGACCGACCGCTGACGGATCGAAGACCTGGTTGGCGAACGGGCTGTCGTCGGAGGGGCTGTAGCCGAAACGGGAGAACACCGCACACACCTCGGCCTGCGGGAAGCGCCGATGCAGGAATGCGGTGACCTCAGCCGCGCTCTGCCCCGCACCTACCACGGTGAGCCGGTTGATGGTGCTGACACCGAGGTTCTCGATCCGATGGAGTAAGTCGTGATTGTGCCAGATCCGGTTCCGTGGGACGATGCCGACCGGCAGATTCGGCTCGAGTCCCATACTCAGAACCAGGTTGCGGGCTCGGTGAACCACCAGGTCGTCGCGACCGCTGCCGGTGCGGGCCGCCACGTCGAAGCAGATCATCCTGCCGTCCCGCATCACCGGCTCGACCGCGACGACCTGATGGTCATAGGCGACGAGATCGTCGAGCTTCGCGGCGGCCCATTCAAAGTAGTCGTGAAACTCGATACGGAGCGGAAAAAGGTCCTTGCGGTTGATGAAGTCGACCAGTCTCCCCTTGCTGTGCAGGTAGTACAGGAAGCTGAACTCGCTGGCCGGATTGCGCAACGTCACCAGATCTTTCAGGAAAGACACCTGCATGGTGGCGTCGTCAATCAGCATCCCACGGTGCCATCCGAACCGCGGTTGCCGTTCGAGGAAGAGCGTGCTGACGGCGTCCTGCGCCGGGGCGCACGCGTTGTTCTCGGTGACCGCGATCGCCAGCGCGAGATTCGAGGGCCCGAAGCCGACTCCGATCACGTCGTAGATCGGAATCTGGTCCTCGGGAAGTCCCTGGTCCTCGGGAAGTCCCTGATCGTCAGGAAATCTCTGTGGCATACCTGTCCCATCGCGGCCCGGTCGCATGGTCAAGCACCGGTCGATGAAGGGTCGAGGGGTCACCGTGCCCGCCTTCCTCGCCGCTTCATCGATCGGAGCTCCTAGGTTACCCTAACCTAACCAACCGGTCCAGCAGATGATCCACTCGGATTGATCTGTACGAGGTGGAGGAGACCAGATGCGGGTCGTGATGGTCGGCTACCAGACCCCGGGGTACCGCACGCTGCAGGCGCTCGCCTCAGCGCACGAGGTGGTCCTGGCGGTGACACATCCCCAGAGTGACCATGCCTACGAGCGGATCTGGAACGACTCCGTGGCCGAACTCGCCGAGCAGCACGGCGTCCCGTTGCTCGTGCGCCGCCGTCCCGACGATGCAGAGCTGCTGCGCCGGCTCGAGGAAGCGGAGCCGGACATCATCGTCGCCACCAACTGGCGGACCTGGATCCCGCCGCAGGTATTCACGCTCCCCGCCCACGGCACCCTGAACGTGCACGACTCGCTACTGCCTGCCTACGCCGGCTTCGCGCCACTGATCTGGGCACTGATCAACGGCGAGCAGGAGGTCGGCGTGACGGCGCACATCATGGACGACGAGCTCGACGCCGGCGACATCGTGTTGCAGCGGGCGGTGCCGGTCGAACCCACCGATACGGCCACGGACCTGTTCTACAAGACGCTCGAGCTGTACGGCCCGGTCGTCCTCGGCGCGCTCGATCTCATCGCGGCCGGGGGCACCCAGTGGATCAAACAGGACCGGTCGAAGGCCAGCTTCTTCCACAAGCGCTCCATCGAGGACAGCCGGATCGACTGGGCGTGGCCTGCGCGAGACATCGCCAACCTGGTCCGTGCGCAGTCTGACCCCTACCCCAACGCCTTCACCTTCCACCGCGGTGATCGCGTCCGCATCCTGGCGGCGTCGGTCTCGAAGAAACGCTACGGCGGCACGCCGGGTCGGATCGTCATCCGGGAAGGGGCGGGCGTGGTCGTCGTGGCAGGAGCAGACGCCCGGAGCGGCCAGAACCCGGGCCTGGTGATCGATCGGGTGCGCACCGACGACGGAGCGGAGCACCTGGCTGCCAAGTACTTCACCAGCATGGGCGGCTACCTCTCCAGCCACCCCTGACCCGCATGGGTCGGGACGAAGCCGCCTCGGCAGCAACTTAGGCAAGGCTAAGCGTATAGTGAATCTACCCTAAGCTTGTCGGAGATGAGGTCGTTGGATGGTCACGTCGACGTTGTTCCGACGCCACTACGACGAGATCGATCTCCCGCGTTCCGCTGATCCCCTGCTTGCCGCCGCCCGCCTGGTCGAGTCGGGTCTGTCCGACACCCACGTGCTGTACGAGCGGGGCGGTCGGTGGTCGCTGGCACTCGGAGCTCTCGCCGAGATCACCCTGGATCGGTCCGAGGTGGTGCTGCGCACCGCGACGGGAACGCGCCACGCCGTCGCCTGGCGCGAAGCGCCGCTGGACCGAGTCGCCGAACTGCTCGACGGGCTACCGGCGGTGGAGTGGCGCGCCTACGGCTGGGCGGGATTCGAGCTGGCCTACGCCTGCGCCGGGCTGGACCTGGTGATCGACGACACGTTGCTCCACCTGATCATCCCGCGGGTCGAAGTGCAATTGGACGCCGAACGCACCGTGGTGCGCAGTACCGATGCGGCCGCGCTGCACCGGGTCTGCGAGCTACTCACCGCGCCTCTCGTGCCGCGGGTCTACCAGCCGAGTCCCGTCGACGTGGAGAGCATCGGCTGCGACGACTACCGCAACGCCGTCGCGGCCGCCGTCCGGGAGATCCGCGATCGCCGCATGCAGAAGGTTATTCTGTCCCGGGTCGTCCCAGTGGGGTACTCGGTTGACCTGGTCGGCAGCTACGTCGTCGGTCGCCGACGGAATACTCCCTCGCGATCGTTCCTGCTCGACGTCGGGGGCGTGCGCGCGGCTGGCTTCAGCCCGGAGATCGTCGTCCAGGTGGACGAGAATGGTCGGGTCCGCACGCAGCCGCTCGCCGGCACTCGTGCCATGGCTAGCTGTGCCGAGGAGGACCAGCGGTTGCGCACCGATCTGCTGCACGATACCAAGGAGATCTTCGAACATGCCGTGTCGGTGAAGGCCTCCTGGGACGAGTTGGCCGAACTGTGCGAGCCCGGCAGCGTCGTCGTCGACGACTTCATGACCATCAAGCAGCGGGGTACCGTCCAGCACCTCGCCTCATCGGTATCCGGCCAGCTCGCACCCGGCCACGGTCCGTGGCAGGCGTTCGCGGCGCTGTTTCCCGCCGTGACCGCGTCCGGTGTCCCCAAGAAGGCCGCGTACGGATGTATCCGGCGCCACGAACGTCAGGTGCGCGGCCTGTACAGCGGCGCCGTGCTCGCCGTCGACCACAACGGAGCCCTGGACGCTGCCCTGGTCCTTCGCACCATCTTCCAACAGGACGGCAAGACCTGGCTGCGAGCCGGGGCCGGCATCGTCGAGCAGTCCCGGCCGGAGCGCGAGTTCGAGGAGACCTGTGAGAAGTTGCGCAGTGTCGCGCTGCACCTCGTGGCCCAGGACTCCCCGTGACGGAGGTGGGAGTGGCTGACTCCGTCCGCTCAGCGGCGAAGACCGTGACGGAGCACGTCAGCCAGCACCGCGGCGTTGCTGTGCTCGCCGTCCCGTGCGGCGTACACGATCGTCACCCGGCCGTCCCTGGCTCGCCTACGCAGCACGGCGAGGGATTCCCGCTGCCCCCGCAGCTCATCGACATACCGGCGCCGGAACTCCTCGAACCGTTGGGGATCGTGGCCGTACCAGCGA
>JBOHGT010000466.1:0-7377 GCA_050700385.1 Pseudonocardiaceae bacterium
GATTTCGGTAGCCCTGGCTACCGAAATCATTCACGACGGAGCGGGCTGCAGGGACCGCCGGGATGTCCTGCTAGCGTGGGCATCGCGGGCCGGGCACGACCCGCGCCAACACCACCGACACCCCGGCAGCGAAGTCCGGTGAAACCCGGCGCTGTGCCGCAACTGTGGAGTCCCGCCACCGGCGGGACCGAGCCAGGTCGCCTGCCGGTGGTGTCGACGCGAGCCGTTCCCGGAGCAGGGACGTTGCGTCCCGGGTCGTGCGCGATGGCGCAGCCGCCCCCGAGCGCAGGGCACCAGCCGGCCGGGAGGAGGGACCCCGACCGCCATGGCGCGCCGCGCGCTCCGACGACCACTCACCGCCGTGTTCCTGCTGCTGGTGCTGGCCGGCTGCGCGAGCCGGGCGCCCGAGCCCGCGCCGCAACCACCCTCCGCGGGGGCAGCCTTCCCGGTGCAGCTCACCATGCCCGGCGGCCAGCAGTTCCGGCTGGACGCCGAGCCGCAGCGGATCGTCTCGCTCACGCCGTCGTCAACCGAGACGCTGTTCGCGATCGGCGCTGGCGAGCAGGTCGTCGCAGTCGACGAGCAGTCCACCTACCCGCAGCACGCGCCGCGCACCGAGCTGTCCGGGTTCACCCCGAACGTCGAGGCGATCGCGCAGTACACCCCGGACCTCGTGGTGGCCTCCAACGACCTCGGTGGCCTGGTCGACGGGCTGTCCAGCGCTGGCATCCCGGTGCTG
Organism: Pseudonocardiaceae bacterium; assembly: GCA_050700385.1. Lineage (GTDB taxonomy): Bacteria > Actinomycetota > Actinomycetes > Mycobacteriales > Pseudonocardiaceae > WHSY01. The sequence continues at coordinate 740 of JBOHGT010000466.1, forward strand.
CTGCTGCCGGCACCGACCGAACTCGACGGCACCTACACCGAGATCGAGCTGCTCGGCCGGGCCACCGGGCACACCGCGGCGGCGACTGCGCTTACCGGGCGGATGCGCTCGGACATCGCGAAGATCGTGGCGCAGACCCCGCGGCCACCCCGGCCGCTGACCTACTTCCACGAACTGGACCCGACGCTGTACTCGGCCAACTCGAACACGTTCATCGGTAGCGTGTACACGCTGTTCGGGCTGCGCAACATCGCCGACGACGCGCCGGACGCCGCCGAGGGCTACCCGCAGCTCGCAGCGGAGGCGGTACTGGCGGCCGACCCCGACCTGATATTCCTGGCGGACACGGTGTGCTGCGGGCAGACCGCGCAGACCGTGGCGGCGCGGCCCGGTTTCGCCGAACTGACCGCGGTGCGCCGGGGTGGTGTCGTCCCGCTGAACGACGACGTCGCCTCCCGGTGGGGCCCGCGGGTGGTGGATCTGGTCTCCGACGTCTCCGACGCGGTAGCTGCCGCCGCCGCACCGGGCTGAGCCCGCGATGACCACCACCGCCGCCGCACCCGCTGTGTTGCTGCGCCCCACCCGGCTGGGCCCGGGGCGGGTGGCGGGCGCCGTGGTGCTGCTGTTCGCGGCGGTCACGGCCGGCGTGCTGGTGGGGGCTGCGGACCTCGGTGCCGGTCGGGTGCTCGGCGAGGTCGTCGCCCAGCTCACCGGAGGGCTCTCGCCGCTGTCGGAGCGGGAGGCGGCGATCCTCTGGCAGATCCGGGTGCCGAGGGTCGTGCTCGGCGCGCTGGTCGGCGCGGCGCTCGCGGGATCGGGCGCGGCGTTCCAGTCGGTGTTCCGCAACCCGCTGGCCGACCCCTACCTGCTCGGGGCTGCGGCAGGGGCCGGGCTGGGGGCGACCCTCGTGGTGGCCGCCGCCCCGGCCGTCACCGGCTGGGTGATCGGGCCGCTGCCGCTGGCCGCGTTCGCCGGCGCGCTGCTCGGGGTCGCGATGGCCTGGGCGCTGGGCCGCTCGGCCGGGTCCGGCCCGGCGTCGCTGGTGCTCGCCGGGGTGGCGGTCACCGCTTTCCTCACGGCGGTGCAGACGTTCGTGGCGCAGCGCAACACCGAGTCGCTGCGGGAGGTGTACTCCTTCATCCTCGGCAGCCTGGGCGCCGCCGGGTGGCGCGAGGTGCTGGTGGCGCTGCCCTACGTGGTGCTGGCCGCGGTGGTGCTCACCGTGGGCGCCCGGTTGCTGGACGTGCTCGCGGTGGGTGACGAGGAGGCTGCGGCGCTGGGCATCCGGCCCGGGCGGGTACGGCTGGTCGTGGTGGTCGCAGCATCGCTGGCCACCGCGGCTGCGGTGTCGGTGAGCGGGCTGATCGGGTTCGTCGGCATCGTGGTGCCGCACCTGGTGCGGCTACTGCTGGCCGGCTCCTACCGGGTCGTGCTGCCGCTGTCGCTGCTGGGTGGTGCGGCGTTCCTGGTGCTCGCGGACATCCTGGCCCGCACCGTGCTCTCCCCCGCCGAGCTGCCGATCGGGGTCGTCACCGCGTTCACCGGAGCACCCTTCTTCGCGCTGGTGCTGCGGCGCAGCCGCGGGGGCGCGTGGTGAGCCGGCTCGAGCTGCGCGGCGTCGGCGCCGGCTACCGCGGGCGGCGGGTGCTGGCGGGCGTGTCGGTGACGGTGCCGGCAGGCGGCTGGCTCGCCGTGATCGGGCCCAACGGAGCCGGCAAGTCCACGCTGCTCAAGGCGGTGGCGGGACTGGTGGCGCACGAGGGTGCGGCGCTGCTGGACGGCGCGGCGCTGACCGGGCTGTCGCCGCGCCGGCGGGCCCGCGCGGTGGCCTACGCGCCGCAGAACCCGCTGCTGCCGGCGGGGCTCACGGTCACCGACTTCGCACTGCTCGGGCGCACCCCGCACCTGCGACCGCTCGGCCGGGAGGGCCGGGCCGACCTCGACGTGGTGGCCGGCGTGCTCGAGCGCCTCGACCTGGCCGGGCTCGCCGACCGGCGGCTCGCCACGCTGTCCGGCGGTGAGCAACAGCGCGCGGTGCTGGCGCGCGCGCTGGCCCAGCAGGCCGGGGTGCTGCTGCTCGACGAGCCGACCACGGGCCTGGACGTCGGGCACGCCCAGGCACTGCTGGAGCTCGTGGACAGGCTGCGCAGCGAGGACGGGGTGACCGTGCTGTGCACGCTGCACGATCTCACGCTGGCCGGCCAGTACTCCGAGCAGGTGCTGCTGCTCGACAGTGGGAGCCCCGTGGCGCAGGGCACGCCGGCCGAGGTGCTCACCGCGCCGCGGCTCGCCCGGCATTACGCCGCGCACGTCGCGGTGCTCGACACCGGCCGCGGGGCGCAGGCGGTACTCCCGCTGCGCCCGGGAGGTCAGCCGCCCGGGCCGGGGGTGCTGGAAGTGGACCTGGAAGCCGACCGGGAGCCCACCGAGGCGGCAGGCGCGGCTGTCCCGCCCACCGCGTCGCCCGCCGCCGTACCGGCGAGCGAGGCGGGGTCCTCGCGCCCGCGGCGAGCCAGCAGCAGGTAGATCACCGCGCCGAGGAACACCACGACCGAGGTGATGACGTTGATCCGCAGCCCGAAGACCATCGTGGCCGGATCGGTGCGCATCAGCTCGATCCAGAACCGGCCCGCGGTGTAGCCGGCGACGTAGAGCGCGAACGCCCGGCCGTGCCCGAGCCGGAACCGCCGGTCGGCCCACACCACGAGCAGCGCCACGCCGAGGTTCCACAGCAGCTCGTAGAGGAAGGTGGGGTGCACGATCTCGACCGACGGGCCCTGCGCGACCCCGCCGAGCGCGTCCACCACCCCGGTCTCCGGGTCCACCCGCTGGTAGATCGCCAGCCCCCACGGCAGGTCCGTCGGACCGCCGTAGAGCTCCTGGTTGAACCAGTTCCCGAGGCGCCCGATGGCCTGCGCGACGACGATCCCGGGCGCGACGGCGTCGGCCATCGCCGGCAGCGGGATGCCGCGACGGCGGCACCCGATCCAGGCGCCGACCGCGCCGAGCGCGATCGCCCCCCAGATGCCGAGGCCGCCCTCCCAGATCTTCAGCGCGGCGACCGGGTCACCGCCCGCGCCGAAGTACTTGGGCCAGTCGGTCGCGACGTGGTAGAGCCGGCCGCCGACCAACCCGAAGGGCACCGCGAACACCGCGACGTCGGTAACGGTGCCGGGTTGCCCGCCGCGGGCCCGCCAGCGGCGCTCGCCCCACAGGATGGCCACCACGATGCCCGCGATGATGCACAGCGCGTAGGCCCGGATCGGCACCGGACCGAGCTGCCACACCCCCTGCGGCGGGCTCGGGATCGTGGCGAGGACCGTCGCGCTGCTCACGCTCCCCACGGTATCCCTCCCCCGGTGTCAGGCTGGTCGTGGGCGGGACGGCGGACACCGGCGGCGAGGTCGGCCGCCAGTGCGCGCACGGCGGCGTCGCCCTCGGCCGCGCAGGTCACGAACGCCGAGCCGACGATCACCGCATCGGCGAAGGCGGCCACCTCGGCGGCCTGCGCGCCGTTGCGGACACCGAGCCCGACCCCGACCGGCAGGTCCGCGGCCTGCGCCCGGGCCCGGCGCACCAGTTCCGGCGCGGCGCTGCTCACCACGTCGCGGGCACCGGTGATGCCCATCGTGGACGCCGCGTAGAGGAACCCACGGGTGGCCGCGGCGGTGACGGCCAGCCGGCGCCGCGTCGACGACGGCGCGACGAGGAAGATCCGGTCCAGGTCGTGGGCGTCGGCGGCGCCGAGCCAGTCCTCCGCCTCGTCCGGCAGCAGATCCGGGGTGATCATTCCGAGCCCGCCGGCCGCGGCGAGGTCGCGGGCGAAGGCGTCGACGCCGTAGCGGTGCACCGGGTTCCAGTAGGTCATCACCACGGCGCGCCCGCCGGCGCCCGCGACCGACTCGACGACCGAGAACACGTCGCGCAGCCGCATCCCGGCGCGTAGCGCCGCGTCAGCGGCGGCCTGGATCGTGGGTCCGTCCATCACCGGGTCGGAGTAGGGCACGCCGACCTCGACGAGGTCGCATCCCGCATCGACCATCGCCCCGAGCAGCTCCATCGAGCGCGCCACCGAGGGGTAGCCGGCAGGCAGGTAACCGACCAGCGCGGCACGGCGTTCGGCGCGGCAGGCGTCGAACAGCGGGGCGAGCCGCGAGGTCACCCGGCATCCCCCTCGGGCAGGTCGGGTAGGTCCTCGTGGGCCAGCACGTCGAACCAGCGGGCGGCGGTGTCGACGTCCTTGTCGCCGCGCCCGGACAGGTTGACCAGCACGATCGCGCCGTCGCCCAGTTCCCGGCCGAGCTGCAGCGCCCCGGCGACGGCGTGCGCGGACTCGATCGCCGGGAGGATTCCCTCGGTGCGGGTGAGCAGCTGGAAGGCGTCCATCGCCTGCGCGTCGGTGATCGCCCGGTACTCGGCGCGACCGCTGTCCTTGAGGAAGGAGTGCTCGGGGCCCACGCCGGGGTAATCTAGCCCGGCCGAGATGGAGTGCGTCTCCACGGTTTGCCCGTCGGAGTCCTGTAGCAGGTAGGACAGCGCGCCGTGGAGCATGCCAGGAACCCCCGCGGACAGCGTCGCCGCGTGCCGGCCGGTGGGCACCCCGTCCCCGGCGGCCTCGAAGCCGACCAGCCGGACGCCCTCGTCGTCGAGGAAGGGATGGAAGATCCCGATCGCGTTCGAGCCACCGCCCACGCAGGCTGCGATGACGTCGGGCAGCCGGCCGTGCCGCTCGAGCACCTGCTCGCGTGCCTCGAGGCCGATCACGCGGTGGAAGTCGCGCACCATCACCGGGAACGGGTGCGGCCCGGCGACCGTGCCGAGCAGGTAGTGGGTGTCGGCGACGTTGGTCACCCAGTCCCGCAGCGCCTCGTTGATCGCGTCCTTCAGGGTGCGCGAGCCGGTGGTCACCGGGACCACCTCGGCGCCGAGCAGCTTCATCCGGGCGACGTTGAGCGCCTGCCGCTGGGTGTCCACCTCCCCCATGTAGACCACGCAGTCCAGCCCGAGCAGGGCGCAGGCGGTCGCGGTGGCCACGCCGTGCTGCCCGGCGCCGGTCTCCGCGATCACCCGCTGCTTGCCCATCCGTCGGGTGAGCAGCGCCTGGCCGAGCACGTTGTTGATCTTGTGGGAGCCGGTGTGGTTGAGGTCTTCCCGCTTGAGCAGGATTCGTGCCCCGCCGGCGTGCTCGGACAGCCGCGACGCCTCGGTGAGCGGCGAGGGGCGGCCGGTGTAGTCGCGCAGCAGCCCGTTCAGCCGGTCGGTGAACTCCGGGTCGATCCGAGCCTTCTCGTAGGCCGCGACGAGCTCGTCCAGCGCGGCGATGAGCGCCTCGGGGACGAAGCGGCCGCCGTAGCGCCCGAAGTGGCCGCGGGCGTCGGGGTCGTGGTCATGTCGCAGCGTCGCCACGGGTCTCACCGGGCCGGCTTGGGGCACGCGGGATGAGAACCCGCAGTGACGAGCTTGGTCACCGCCGCGTGTGGATCGACGCTGGTCACCAGGCCCTCGCCGACGAGCACAGCGTCGGCACCGGCGCCGGCGTAGGCCATCAGGTCGGCGGGCCCCCGCACCCCGGACTCGGCGACTCGGAGCACCTCGCTGGGCAACCCCGGCGCGATCCTGCCGAACACCTCGCGGTCGACCTCGAGGGTGTGCAGGTTGCGGGCGTTGACCCCGATCAGCGTCGCTCCGGCCTGCAGCGCGCGGTCAGCCTCCTCGGCGGTGTGTACCTCGACCAGCGCAGTCATGCCGAGCGACTCGACCCGGTCGGTGAGCGCCTCGAGGGCGTTCTGCGGCAGCGCGGCGACGATGAGCAGCACGACGTCGGCACCGTGCGCGCGGGCCTCGTGCACCTGGTAGGGGCCGATGACGAAGTCCTTGCGCAGCACCGGGACGTCCACCGCGGCGCGCACCGCATCGAGATCGGCCAGCGAGCCACCGAACCGGCGGCCCTCGGTGAGAACACTGATCATGCGGGCACCGGCGCCTGCGAAATCCGCGGCCAGCGCGGCGGGATCCCGGATGTCGGCCAGCGTGCCGCACGACGGGCTGGATCGCTTGATCTCGGCGATCACGCCGATGCCGGGACCACGCAGCGCAGCCATCGCGTCGCGGGGCGCAGCGGCCCGGGAAGCCAGTCGCTTGATCTCGTCGAACCCGACGGTAGCTTCCCGGTCGGCGAGGTCGGACCGGACCCCGTCGAGGATCCCCTCGAGGACACTCAAGCCAGTTTCCCCTTCCGCGCCGTAGACCGGCCGGGTGCCGATGCTAGCTCCGCGCTGCAGCGGCGTGACTCACCGGGGGTCGGTGGGGTCCTCGCCGGCGTCCAGCGAGTCCCACAACCGCCGCCCAGGATCCGGTGCCTGCTCGCGGGCCGCGGCGGGGGCGCGGTAGCGGGCCCCGAGCCTCGGCATCCGGTGCCCCCACGCGGCGAGCCAGGTCCCGGCGGCGGCGAGCGCCAGCGCACCGGCCAGGGCGATCAGGGGTCCGGCCACCAGCAGCGTGGCCGGGCCGCCGGGCTCGGACCGGGCGGCGAGGTCCGCGGAGCGCTCGGCCGCCGCAGCGAGATCCACCCGCCCGGTCAGGGCGCCGAGCGCGGCCCGGACCGGCACTGCCGCGGCGGCGAGCAGCGCCGCGCCGAG
>JBOHGT010000467.1:0-15607 GCA_050700385.1 Pseudonocardiaceae bacterium
CCACCGGGATCGTCGACCTCGGCCGCCCACAGGATCGTCTCGACCTCGTCGGCTTGCTCCAACACCCGCAGCGCCCGCCCCGGTGTCCCCTCGGGCCACGGCGGCCGTACCCGTTCGGCCAGCGCGCCGGCGATCTCTTCCCGCACCCCGGGCCGGTGCCGGGCGACGCCCAGGTCCACCAGCGCCGTGGCCGCCTGCCGGACCGCCCCCCGCAGACCGTGCTCCGCCTCGCCGATCAGCGGCTCTTGTGCCGGTGGTAGGTCGTCGGGCGCGAACACCGTCCAGCGCAGCACGCCGTCGGCCACCGGCGCGGGCACCACCGCGAGCTCCGCTCCGGGCAGCAGCACCACCTCACCTGCGCGCAGCGCGGCCGGGGTGAGGTCGGTGCCCGGGGGCAGGCCCCGAACGTCGCCGGGCACCGGCAACAGCAGCCGGCCGGTGTCGGCACCGGCCCGCCGCGCCGCCGCGAGCAGCCCGACCACCGACGTCGGCTCGTCACCGGGTCCCGGCAGGTCGAGCCGCTGGGCGCAAGCGTCGTCTGCGGCGGCCACCTCGTGCAGCTGCGCCCAGGAGTGCAGTGCGTCGATCACATCATCGGGGGCCGCGGCGCCGTGCAGCCAGGCCGAGGCCCACACGGTCATGGTCGCGCTGGGAAGGGACACGGTGGAGCAGATTAGATCGCGCACCCGACCTCGTGCACATCGGCGTGGCGTCCGGACCGCTGCACCCCGACCGGATAACCTCACCCGCCGTGCACTCGAGGGACTACGGGCCGGACGTGCTCGCCGGCCGCCGCAGGCGGGTCGTGCCGGAGCTGCCGGCCGATCCGGGAACCGTCGTGAAGGATGCGAGCAGCGGGTTCTGCGGCGCCGTGTTGCGCTGCGAGCGCGGCTGCGTGGTACTCGAGGACCGCCACGGCCGCACGCGGCTGTTCCCGATGCGGCCCGCAGCCTTCCTCGTGGAAGGGCGCCCGGTGACCCTGGTGCGGCCGGGGACCCCGCAGGCGGTGCCGGACCGGTCGGCATCGGGTTCGGTGCGGGTGGCCGGGCTGCGGGCACGTACCGCCCGTGCCGGCCGGATCTGGGTAGAGGGCCGCCACGACGCCGAACTCGTCGAGCGGGTCTGGGGGCACGACCTGCGGGTGGACGGTGTGGTCGTCGAGCCACTGGACGGCGTGGACGCGCTCGCCGCGCGGGTGGGGGAGTTCGCACCGGGACCGCGGCGGCGGTTGGGCGTGCTGGTGGACCACCTGGTGCCAGGCAGCAAGGAGTCGCGCCTGGTGTCGGCGGTGCGCTCGGAGCACGTGCTGATCACCGGTCACCCCTATGTGGACATCTGGCAGGCGGTGCGGCCCGAGGCCCTGGGCATCCGTGGCTGGCCCGAGGTGCCACGCGGGGCACCGTGGAAGGAGGGCGTCTGCCAGGCGCTGGGCTGGGTCGACGGTGCTGGCGCCGCCGAGCCTGTACAAGGGTGGCGTCGGGTGCTCGGTGCGGTCAGCACCTATCGTGACCTCGAACCCGCCCTGCTGTCCTCCGTCGAGCACCTGATCGACTTCGTGACGGAGAACGCTGATCCGGTACTGCCGGAGTGATCACCGCAGCGCCCCACGAGCGCCTGCGAGAGATTAACGGACTCTGACAGAATGGACACATGGCCGTGGTGTGGCTCGTCGTCGGGCTGCTGCTGATCGCCGCCGAAGTGCTGTCCGGGGACTTCGTGCTGCTCATGCTCGGCGCCGCCGCGCTCGCCGCCGCCGGGTCCGCCGGGCTGGGTGCACCGATCGCGGTGGACGTGCTGGTGTTCGCGGTGACCTCGCTGGGTCTGATCACCCTGGCCCGCCCGATGCTCCGGCGCAGGATGTACACCGGCGACCTCGTGCGCACCAATGCCGAGGCGCTGGTCGGTGGCAAGGCCGTTGTCGTCGAGACGGTGGACGCGCACAGCGGTCAGGTGAAGCTTCGGGGCGAGGTCTGGTCCGCCCGCTCGTTCGACGAGACCCAGGTACTCGAGCCGGGTCGCGCCGTCACCGTCATGGACATCTCGGGTGCCACCGCTGTCGTCTGGGGAGAGCCCTGATGGATGCGATCAGTCTCATCGTCATCGCGGTCGTCGTGCTGGCGGTCGTCATCACCGTGGTGAAGTCGGTGGTGGTGATCCCGCAGGCGACAGCGGCGGTGATCGAGCGCCTCGGCCGCTACCGCACGACCGCGACACCGGGGCTGCACTTCCTGGTGCCGTTCATCGACCGGATCCGGGCCCGGATCGACCTGCGCGAGCAGGTGGTGTCCTTCCCACCGCAGCCGGTGATCACGCAGGACAACCTCACGGTGAACATCGACACCGTCGTCTACTTCCAGGTGACCAACCCGCACGACGCGGTCTACGAGATCTCCAACTACATCACCGCCGCCGAGCAGCTGACCACCACGACGCTGCGCAATGTGGTCGGGGGGATGAGCCTCGAGGAGACCCTGACCTCGCGCGACGCGATCAACAGCCAGCTGCGCGGGGTGCTCGACGACGCCACCGGCCGGTGGGGGATCCGGGTGGCGCGGGTTGAGCTCAAGGCGATCGACCCCCCACCGTCCATCCAGGACTCGATGGAGAAGCAGATGCGCGCGGACCGGGAGAAGCGCGCCACCATCCTCACCGCGGAGGGCCAGCGCGAGTCGGCGATCAAGACGGCGGAGGGCCAGAAGCAGTCACAGATCCTCTCCGCCGAGGGCGCCAAGCAGGCCGCGATCCTGGACGCGGAAGCCGAAAGGCAGTCCCGGATCCTGCGGGCGCAGGGTGAGCGGGCTGCGCGCTACCTGCAGGCGCAGGGGCAGGCGAAGGCGATCGAGAAAGTGTTCGCGGCGATCAAGGCAGGCAAGCCCACCCCGGAGCTGCTGGCCTACCAGTACCTGCAGACGCTGCCGCAGATGGCGCAGGGCGACGCGAACAAGGTGTGGCTGGTGCCCAGCGACTTCGGCAAGGCTCTCGAGGGCTTCACGAGGATGCTCGGTGCTCCCGGCGAGGACGGGGTGTTCCGCTTCGAGCCGACCCGCGACGAGATTCCGGAGTCCCGCCCCGAGGCCGAGGACGACGTGGCCGGGTGGTTCGACACCTCCACCGATCCCGCGGTCGCCGCGGCCGTGCGCGCCGCGGAGGAGGTCGCGCGCAAGGAGGTGCCCAGCGCGATCGGCGGCGGACGTCCCTCGCTGGGCGCAGGTACGGGACCTTCCGGAACAGCTGCCCTGGGAAGCGGTGTAGCGACCGATGCCGGGTTCGGCGCGTCCCAGCCGGCGCCTGCCGAGACGGCCGCCCCCCAGCCACCAGAGCCACCCACCCCGCCGCCGGCGGATCCTGCCGCGGCGGGCGGCACCGCACGCTCCGGGCGGGACGACCTGGAGATGTCGCCGGAACGCTCGGAGCCTCCCGAGCGCCGCGACGAGTGATCGCGCAGCCGGGCGACCCGACCGGTGAAGGGCACTTTCACTGCGTCGGACGCAGTAAAAGTGCCCTTCACGGCGTCGTCGGATGCTTCTGGGCTCCGCCGACGGCAGGCGAGAAGCCGTAGGGCAGCTCGAGGCGATGCCGGGCGAGCAGCCCGGTATCGGTGAGCAGCTCACGGGTCGGGCCGTCGGCGACCACCCGCCCGTCGTCGAGCACGACGCTGCGGGCGCACAGCTGCAGGGCGTACGGCAGGTCGTGGGTGACCATGAGCATGGTCCGGTCCAGCCCGAGTAGCACTTCGGCCAGCTCGCGACGCGCGACCGGGTCCAGGTTCGACGACGGCTCGTCGAGCACCAGGATTTCCGGGTCGCAGGCGAGCACGGTGGCCAGCGCCACCCGCCGGCGCTGGCCACCGGACAGGTGCAGCGGCGAGCGCTCGGTGTGCTCGGTCATGTCCACGGCAGCCAGCGCGGCGCGCACCCGCGCGTCCAGCTCCGCGCCGCGCAGCCCGAAGTTCGCCGGGCCGAACGCGACGTCTTCGGTGACGGTTGGCATGAACAGCTGGTCGTCAGGGTCCTGGAACACGATGCCCACCCGCCGCCGGATCTCGTGCAGGTGCTCCCGGGTCACGCCCAGCCCGCCGACGTGTACCTCGCCGGTTTCCGGCCGCAGCACCCCGTTGAGGTGCAGCACGAGGGTTGTCTTGCCGGCCCCGTTCGGGCCGAGCAGCGCGACCCGCTCGCCGGGCGCGACCGTCAGGTTGATGCCGTCCAGCGCCCGGTGGCCGTCCGGGTAGCGGAAGGTCAGCCCGGCGACCTGCAGCGACGGCGCACTCACCACCACGCTCCGGCGGCCAGTACCAGCGCCACACCGACCGGCAGCAGTCCCAGCGCCCACTCCTGCGCAGCGGTGCGCGTCGTGGTGAGCGTGGGCATCGCGCCGGTCCACCCGCGGGCCAGCATCGCCAGGTGCACCCGCTCCCCGCGCTCGTAGGAGCGCAGGAACAGGCTGCCGACCCCGCGGGCGGTCGCGCCGGCCTGCCAGAGCAGCCGCGGATCGTGACCACGGGAGATGCGGGCGACCCGCATCCGGCGGGCCTCGCCGACGATGACGTCCACGTAGCGCAGCATCAGCGTGGCGATCGTGGTGATCGCCGAGGGTATGTGCAGCCGCTGCAGCCCGAGCAGCAGGTCACGGACAGGGGTGGTGGCGGCGAGGGTGAGCGACGTGAGCACGCCAAGGGTGCCCTTGACGATGATGTTCCACCCCGCCAGCATGCCCGCCACGGACAGCGACATCCCCGCCACCTCGACCCGATCGCCACCCTCGGCGAAGGGCAGCAGTACCGCGAGGACCACGAAGGGCAGCTCGATCAGCGCGCGGCGCGCGATCCACCCGGGCGGGATCGCGGCCAGGACCCATACCGCGGCGAGCAGCACCAGGTAGCCCCCGAACGTCCAGAACGCCTCCCGCGGGGTGGCGACCACGCAGACCACGACGCCGAACGCCGCGACGATCTTCACCTCAGGGGCGAGCCGGTGCACCGGGGAGTAACCCGGCAGGTAGAGCGGATGGCAGTGTCCAGCACTCATGGTCGGGTACCCATGTGCTCGCGGGCGCTCAGGCCGGGCCGGCGTCGCGGTCCCGGCGGCGCGGGCACAGCAGCCAGAACAGGCCGCCTGCGACGGCGAACGTCACGACTACGCCGATGATTCCGGAGACGCCCAGCAGAGCCTCGTTGCCGCCGAGGGTGTAGTCCGCCAGTGGGCTGCCGGCAAGGTCGTGGTCCCGGGCGCGCTGGGCGATGCAGTCCCCGGACAGCGACTCGCCGGACTCCGTGCAGCCCTGCAGCGTCACCGTGTCCAGCCCGTCCGGATGAGGGTAGGCGAGGTAGGACACCAGGCCGGCGACGAGCAGGGCGGCGACGGCGAAACCGGCGAAGAAGCGCATCGTTCGGGCGGTCCGCCGGGGCATGCTGCTCATGCGGGGCTCCCCTCCGCAGCAGCGGGCGCGGCCTGCGCCGGGGGTGGCGCTCCGCGCAGGATGTAGAGCAGATCCGGCCGGGCCGAGGCGACAGCGCCGACGGTCAGCGCGGTGATCACACCCTCGCCGATGCCGATGAGCGCGTGCACGCCGAGGATGCTCACCGTGACGGTGGCCAACGAGGCGCCGCCGGCACCGCCGATGGCGTACTGCAGCACGAAGCCCAGCGAGGCGACCATGGTGTTGACGAACGCGGCGACGAACGCCACCGTCACCAGCCCACCCCGGCTGCGCGCGGCGAACACCCGCAGCGCCACGGCGACGGCGAAACCGGTGGCGGTGCCGATGAGCGCCAGATTGGTGATGTTGGTGCCCAGCGCGGTCAGACCGCCGTCGGCGAAGAGCAGCGCCTGCACGATGAGCACGATCCCGACGCACAGCGCGCCGAGCCACGGCCCGACCAGCATCGCGGCGAGCGCGCCGCCGAGCAGGTGCCCGCTCACCCCCGGCAGCACCGGGAAGTTGACCATCTGCACCGCGAAGACGAAGGCAGCGACGAGCCCGGCCATCGGTGCGGTGCGCTCGTCGAGCTGGGCCCGGGAACGCACCAGGGCGTAGCCGAGGCCGGCCACGGCGACGAGCCCGAAGGCCGCCGATGTCGGTGCGTTGACGATACCGTCACTCATGTGCATGGCGAGCGGGGTCCCGCTCATCGCGCCCTCCTCCGGATCGCCGGTTTCATCCGTGAGAGTAGTGCCGAGTGATTGTTGTTGCCATATGCCTGCGAGATGCAAATGCCCCGATCCGGCTCCTACCGGGGCTCTGGCGGGTTTCAGCGGCAGAGCAACGGGGGACGGCGGCCGGCCCACGGGCGTGCCCGCTCGAACGCGGCGCAGGCGGCGAGAACCCGCGCATCGGCGTGCCTGGGCCCGACGACCTGCAGCCCGATGGGCAGCCCGGTCACCGTCCAGCCACAGGGCACGCTCGCCGCGGGCTGTTGGGTCATGTTGAACGGGTAGTTGAACTGGGCCCAGCTCGTCCAGCGGGTCGCCGACGAGCCCGCTGGCACCTCGCGGCCCGCCGCGAACGCGGGGATGGGCGTCGTGGGGGTGATCAGCAGGTCGTAGCGCTCGTGGAAGGCCCCCATGGTGGTGCCCATGGCCATCCGGGCGGCGGTCGCGGTCAGGTAGTCCATGGCGGAGTAACGCTCACCCTGCGCGACGATCTCGGCGAGCCCGGGATCGAGCAGCGAACGGGGCTCCGCGTCGAGGTGCTCGACGGTCTTCGCGGCGCCCGCGTACCACAGGACGTGGAAGTCCTCGACCGGGTCGACGAATCCGGGGTCGGCCTGCTCGACCTCGGCTCCCAGGTCCGCGAACACCTGCGCGGCGAGCTCGACAGCTGTCATGATCTCGGGGTCCACCTCGACGTAGCCCAGGGTCGTGCTCACCGCGATACGCAGCCCGAGCACGCCGGAGTCGACCGCGGCACCGGAGAACGCCCCGGCCGGCGGTGCCAGCGCCGACCAGTCCCGGCTGTCCGGACGGCAGACCACATCGAGCAGCAGCGCGATGTCGGCCACCGTGCGAGTCATCGGGCCAGCGTGCGCGAGGGTGCCGTACGGGCTCGCCGGCCAGTGCGGGATCCGCCCGTAGGTCGGCTTGATCGCCACGGTGCCGGTGAACGATGCCGGGATGCGCACCGATCCGCCGCCGTCGGTGCCCATCGACAGCGGCCCCATCCCCAGCGCGACGGCGGCGGCGCTGCCCCCGCTGGAGCCCCCGGCAGTCCGTCCCGGGTCCCACGGGTTGCCGGTGACCCCCGTCAGTGGACTGTCCGTGACGCCCTTCCATGCGAGCTCCGGGGTGGTGGTCTTGCCCAACAGCACCGCGCCCTGCTCGCGCAGCCGGGCCACCGGCGGCCCGTCCGTCGTCCACTCCTGGTCGGCGGAGATGGTCTTCGATCCGCGCAGCGTCGGCCAGCCCGCGGTGAGGAAGATGTCCTTGATCGACGTCGGCACGCCGTCGACCAGCCCGGTCGGCTCGCCACGCTGCCAGCGCTGCTCGGACTCCGAGGCCGCCCGCAGCGCGCGCTCGCCGTCGAGCAGGCAGAACGCGTTGACCTCCGGGTCGAGCTGCTCGATCCGGGCCAGCACGTCACGGGTGGCCTCCACCGGTGAGAGCTCGCCGTCGGAGTAGAGGGCGAGCAGCTCGGTCGCGGTGAGGTCGGCGGGTGTGGTCACGTGGTGCTCCCAGTACTCGATGACCCAGTGCTCGTTGACCCGGTGCTGACGTAGCCACGGACCTTGTCCACCACGTTGCGCAGCGGACGTCCGGAGCGGTACCGGTCGAGGTTGTCGGCGAACAGCCCAGCCAGTTCGTTGCGCCAGCCCACCACGTCGCCGGACATGTGTGGCGAGACGATCACACCCGGGAGCTCCCACAGCGGCGAGGCCTCCGGGAGCGGTTCGCTGTCGAAGACGTCCAGCGCCGCGCCGGCGATCTCGCCCTGGCGCAGTGCGGTGACGAGGTCCTCGGTCACCACCAGCGCGCCCCGACCGACGTTGACCAGCCGGGCCGTGGGCTTCATGGCCGCCAGCGCCGCGGCGTCGACCATCCCGCGTGTCGCCTCGGTGAGTGGTGCGGCGAGCACCAGGTAGTCGGCCTGGGGGAGCAGTCCGGCCAGCGCCCCGGCCCCGTGAACGATCCCGAACTCGGCGTCGCTGCGCTCGACGCGCCCGACCAGCGCCACCCGCAGGCCTGCCGCCGACAGCTGCCTGCCGATGGCGCGCCCGATCGGCCCGCTGCCGACCACCACGGCGCAGCGCCCACCGAGTCGTTCGGTCTCGCGGTGCCGCCACTCCCTGCGTGCCTGCAGCCGCACCGTGTCGGGGAAGTCCTTGGCGAAGGCGAGAACCAGACCGAGCACGTACTCGGCCATCGGCACGTCGAACACGCCGCGGGAGTTGGTCAGCACGACGTCGGAGCCGAGCAGCTCGGGGAACGCCACCCGGTCGACGCCCGCGCTGGCGGTGTGCACCCAGCGCAGCGCGTCGGCGGCGGGCCACGCCGGGCGCACCGCGTCGGAGAGGAAGTCCCAGACCAGCAGCACGTCGGCTCCCGGCAATGCCGCCGGTAGGTCGTCACCGGTCACGGTGCGTAGCAAGGCGCCCTCGGTGATTGCATCCAGCCCCGCTGGAAGATCACCCGCGTGCAGCACGACCACGGTTGGCGAAGTGCTCTGAACAGGGGAAACAGACAAGCGATCCGACCTCGGGACGTTGCGGGCCTGGGGCATTGACACGCTAGGAACCCCTCGTATGATTGTCAACAATCCGCGACCGTCGCAGTTCGCGCGAGATGACAATCGACAGTAGTGCTGCAAGGCCGTCACCCGAACTGCGATCCAGGTCGGAGGGTCCCCAAAGCGCTCTGCGGGCATGGAGTCCCCGGGTGCGTGGCGATCTCGCGCGCCCTGAGCCCGAAGGGGTGTGGCTATGTCGAGGTACCTGAGCATCACGCTTGCCCTGCGCGGGGCGACCTGCGTGGCCGAGCTGCTGGACAAGGACGCCCCGCGCACCTGCGAGGCGGTGTGGCGGGCGCTGCCGCTGGAGGGCCCGGCCCAGCACGCCAAGTATGCCCGCAACGAGGTCTACGCCATGGTGCCCCGGTTCACCGAGCTCCCTGTCGGCCAGGAGAACCCCACGGTGACGCC
Source organism: Pseudonocardiaceae bacterium (assembly GCA_050700385.1). Taxonomy (GTDB): domain Bacteria; phylum Actinomycetota; class Actinomycetes; order Mycobacteriales; family Pseudonocardiaceae; genus WHSY01. The sequence continues at coordinate 9,133 of JBOHGT010000467.1, forward strand.
GATCCCCGGGGACGTGGTGTTCTTCGACTTCCCCGGCGGCATGCTGCACCGCTCGTTCAAGGAGGACGTGGGGGTGGACGAGCTGCCGGGTGTGATCGACCTGGCGATCTTCTACGGGCGTAACAACCTGCTGCTCAACGGCGACGTCGGCTGGGTGCCGGGCAACGTCTACGGCACCATCGTCGAGGGATTGGACGTGATGGCCGAGGCCTGCCACGACGTGTGGCGATCGGGCAGTGTGGGCGAGCGTCTCGTCTACCAGCGGCACGCGGGCTGATCGGGCAGTGAAGCGATGCCCGCCGACCTGCTCGGGGGGTTCGCCGGTCCGATGCTGCTCAAGCAGCACGGCATCGGCATGGTGGCCCCCTTCGACTTCGCACTCGACCGGGAGCTGTGGCGTTGGGTGCCCGACGACGTCTCGCTCTACATGACGCGGCTACCCTACGTCCCGGTGCCGATGACCGTGGAGATGGTCGCCGCGATCAGCGACGTCGACGCCGTGTACCGGGCCACCCGTGACGTGCTCACACCGGAGCCGCTGGTGGTGGCCTACTCCTGTACCAGCGGCAGCTTCATCGACGGCGTCGCCGGTGAGCGCGCCCTGGTGCAGACAATGCGCGCGGCGGGCGCACCGGCCGCGGTCACGACCTCCGGCGCGCTGTCCGAGGCGCTGGCCCTGCTCGGTGTGCGGCGCTTGGCGATCGCCACCCCCTACATAGAGCCGGTCACCAAGCGGCTGATCTGCTATCTGGACGAGTTCGGCGTGGAGACGGTGTCGGCGGTGGGGCTCGGGATGCTCGGCCACATCTGGCGGGTGACCTACACCGAGGTGGTGGACATCGTGCGCGCGGTGGACCGCAAGGACGCCGACGCCATGTTCATCAGCTGCACCAACCTGCCCACCTACGACATCATCGAACCGCTGGAGCGAGCGCTGGGCAAACCGGTGCTCACCGCCAACCAGGTCACCATGTGGTCTGCGCTGCGCGCTATGGGCTTGGAATCGATGGCGGCCGGCCAGTGGCTGGTGGAAGCGAGTCGCCCGTCGGCGGCGTGAGTTGGCGGCGGGCGTTGTAGGATTGTCGACAATGAAAGCTTCGAAGGCCGTCGGGATCCTCTACCCGGGCCACAGTGCCGAGGACGACTACCCCACCGCGCAGCGGATGCTCGGCGAGCGCGTCCGACTGTCCCTGGTGCACACCGAGATGCGCGAGGACGCACACCGAGTGGATGCGCTGCTCGACATCGGCGGGGACGACGTGCTGGCCGCCGGTGCCGCACGGCTGACGGGCCTCGACTCGATCGTGTGGGCCTGCACCAGCGGCAGCTTCGTCTTCGGCTGGGACGGCGCGACCCGCCAGGTCGCCGCGTTGCAACTGGTTGCAGGGGTGCGCGCGTCGAGCACGTCGTTCGCATTCGTCGACGCGGCGCAGGCACTGGGCGTGCGCCGGGTCGCGGTGGCCGCGACCTACCCGGGCGACGTCGCCGAGCGGTTCGTCGGCTTCCTCGGACATGCCGGTATCGACGTGGTGCGGCTGTCGTCGCGCGGCATCGTCACCGCCGCCGAGGTCGGCACCCTCGCGCGCGACGACGTCCTGGACTTCGCCGAGGCGAACGACCATCCCGAGGCCGAGGCGCTGCTGATGCCCGACACCGCGCTGCACACCGTCGCCTGGCTGGACGAGCTGGAGCAGCGGCTGGGCAAGCCGGTGCTCACCGCCAACCAGGTGAGCATCTGGCAGGGCATCCGGCTGGCAGGTGCGGAACCGGTATGCGCCGGTCTGGGCGCGCTGTTCGACCCCCTACCCCAGCAGGAGGCAGGGTGAGCAGCCCCGAGGCGGACGATCTAGAGCCGGTCACCCGCGAGTCCACCCCGGCGATCATCGCCGACCGGCTGCGCGGCGCGATCATGCGCGGCTGGTTCCCGCCCGGTGCGCAGCTGGGCGAGGTCGACCTCGCCGGGCGCCTCGGGGTGAGCCGGGGACCGCTTCGCGAGGCTATGCAGCGCCTGGTCGCCGAGGGCCTGCTGCGCAGCGAGCGGCACCGTGGGCTGTTCGTGGTCGACCTCGGTATCGACGACGTGCGCGACGTGTACGCGGCCCGGCTGGCCGTCGAGCAGGCGGCGGCCCGAATGGTGCTGCGCGGTGACCGCTCGACGGCCGCGGCGGAGCTGGCCATGGCACAGCAGTCGATCGTCGCCGCGGCGGCGACCGGTGACCCGGTGGCGCTGGCCGATGCCGACCAGGAGTTCCACACCACGCTGGTGCGGGTCTCGGGGAGCCCGCGGCTGCAGCGGATGGGGCAGACGCTGCTCGTGGAGACCCGGATGTGCCTGACCGCGCTGCAGGACACCGGCCCCGCACCGGGTGACCTGGTGGCCGAGCACCGAGCTCTGCTCGACGCGCTGCGCGACGGCGAAGGGTCGCGCGTGCCGGCGCTGCTCGAGGAGCACATGGACGGCGCGGTGGCCCGCATCGAGGAGGACCTCGCGGGACGGGACCCGGACCAGGGCACCGTGGCACTGGCTCGATAACCGCGTTCTGCCACCAGAACGCGGTTATCGAGCCCGGATTACCGCGTTCTGCCACCAGACTGCGGTGCGAGTTCAGCCCATCGCGACGGCGACGTACTTCGTCTCGAGGAACTCATCGATGCCCACCGAACCGCCCTCGCGGCCCAGCCCGGAGTGCTTGATGCCGCCGAAGGGCGCCGCGGGGTTGGATACCAGACCCTGGTTGAGCCCGACCATGCCCGCCTCCAGCCGCTCGCACACCCGTAGCGCGCGCTGCAGGTCGCGGGTGTAGACGTAGCTGACCAGGCCGAACTCCGTGTCGTTCGCGTCGGCGACCGCCTCGTCCTCGTCGGTGAACGTGGTGATCGGCGCGACCGGACCAAAGGTCTCCTCGTGCGCCATCCGGGCATCGGTGGGCACGCCGGTGAGCACGGTCGGCCGGTAGAAGTACCCCGCGCCATCGACCGGCTCGCCGCCCACCAGCACCGTGGCGCCGCGGCCGACCGCGTCGTCGACCAGGCCCTGCACCTTCTCCCGTGCACCGTTGTCGATCAGCGGACCCACCTGCACGCCCTCGTCGGTGCCCCGGCCGATGGACAGCGCTCCCATCCGCTCGGCCAGCCGGGAGGAGAACTCCCCGGCGACGTCGGCGTGCACGTAGAACCGGTTGGCGGCGGTGCATGCCTCACCGATGTTGCGCATCTTGGCCACCATCGCGCCCTCCACCGCGGCGTCGAGGTCGGCGTCACCGAACACCAGGAAGGGGGCGTTGCCGCCGAGCTCCATCGAGGTCCGCAGCACCCGCTCCGAGGCCTGCTCGAGCAGCGTGCGCCCCACCTCCGTGGACCCGGTGAAGGTGAGCTTGCGGGCCCGGCCGTCCCGGATCAGCGGCTCCATCACGCCGTTGGAGTTGCTCGTCGTGACGATGTTGAGGACCCCGTCGGGCAGGCCGGCCTCGCGCAGGACCTCGCCCAGCGCGAGCATCGACAGCGGTGTCTGGCGCGCCGGCTTCATCACCATCGTGCAGCCCGCGGCGACCGCGGGGCCGATCTTGCGGCTGCCCATCGCGGCCGGGAAGTTCCACGGTGTGATGAGCAGGCTGGGTCCGACCGGCTGGCGCATCACCAGGAACCGGCCGGTGCCGCTGGGAGCGGTGGCGAAGCCGCCGCTGATCCGGACCGCCTCCTCGGCGAACCAGCGGAAGAACTCGGCCGCATAGGCGATCTCGCCCTTGGACTCCGCGAGCGGCTTGCCCATCTCGAGAGTCATCAGCAGCGCCAGGGCGTCCTGGCGGGCCATCATCAGCTCGTACGCTCGGCGCAGGATCTCGCCACGCTCGCGGGGCGGGTGCTGCGCCCAGGTATCCTGTGCCACCGCGGCGGCGTCCAGTGCTGCGACACCGTCGGCCGGAGACGCGTCGGCCACCGCGCACAGCGTCTTCCCGGTGGAGGGATCCTCCACGTCGAGGGTGCGACCGCCTTCGGCAGCGCGCCAGCTCCCGCCGATCAGCAGATCGGTGGGGACGGCGTCGATGACGGCGTGCTCGCGGTCAGCGGTGCTCATCGTAGTGTGACCTCTTCGCTGTTGGGGTTGGCGACTTGCATGACTGTACGATTGTCGACAATCCGACACCAACCTGGTCCAGACCGACGAGGGAGTGCACCCATGGCCCAGCTGTCCCCGGCCCTCGAGCAGGCCACCCCGGTACTCGCCGCCCGTGGCGAGGGGGTCTATCTGTATGACACCGAGGACCGCCGCTACCTCGATTTCACCGCCGGCATCGGGGTGACCAGCACGGGGCACTGCCACCCCAGGGTGGTGGAGGCGGCGCAGCGCCAGGTCGCCACGCTGATCCACGGCCAGTACACGACGGTGATGCACCAGCCGCTGCTCACGCTCACCGAGCGGCTCGGCGAGGTACTCCCGGACGGGCTCGACGCGCTGTTCTACGTCAATTCCGGCAGCGAGGCCGTCGAGGCCGCGCTACGGCTGGCCCGGCACACCACCGGCCGGCAGACCGCCATCGTGTTCGCCGGTTCGTTCCACGGCCGCACCATGGGTGCGGCGGCGCTGACCACCGCGGGCACCAAGTTCCGCGCCGGCATCGGTCCGTTGATGCCCGGGGTCGCCGTAGCGCCCTTCCCGGACGCCTTCCGCTACGGCTGGAGCGAGGAGCAGGCCGTCCGGTTCGCGCTGCGCGAGCTCGACTACCTGCTGGCCACCACCAGCTCTGCCGCGGACACGTGCGCGTTCTTCATCGAGCCGGTGCTCGGCGAGGGCGGATACGTGCCCACGCCGCCGACGTTCCTGGCAGGGCTGCGCGAGCGCGCCGACAAGCACGGCATCGTGCTGGTCGTCGACGAGGTGCAGACCGGGTTCGGCCGCACCGGGAAATTCTGGGGCCACCAGCACGCCCCCGGAGTGCGCCCGGACATCGTCGTCACCGCCAAGGGGCTGGCCAGCGGCTTCCCGCTGTCGGCGATCGCCGCGCCGACCGCGCTGATGGAGCAGGCGTGGCCGGGCTCGCAGGGCGGTACATACGGAGGCAACGCGGTGTCCTGTGCCGCGGCCCTGGCCACCCTCGACGTGATCCGCGACGAGAGTCTCGTCGACAACGCCGCCGAGCAGGGCCGCCGGCTCGCTGACGGGCTGCGCAAGGTTGCTGCGGACCACCCGGTCATTGCCGACGTGCGTGGCCTCGGGCTGATGATGGGAAACGAGTTCCGTACCGCCGACGGCGGCCCGGACACCGCGACCGCGCAGCGCGCGCAGCAGGAGGCTGCGCACGACGGGCTGCTGCTGCTCACCTGCGGGGCGCACGGCAACGTCGTCCGGATGATCCCGCCGCTAGTCGTCACCGCGGAGCAGATCGACGAGGGCGTGGCGCTGTGGGGCCGTGCGGTGGCCCGGGCGGTGAGCTGACCCGGCGGTTCAGCCGGATGCGGCAGGCAGCGGGGCACGGGCATCGAGTACCAGGCCGAGCACGCCGATCGCCGCGCCCAGCGCCGAGATCGCCAGCAGGGCGGGGGAGGGGTGCCCGGTGAGCGCGTCGCCGAGCAGCACCACCGCGACCGTGCCAGGTACGCTCCCGGCCGCCGTGCCCACGACGAAGTGCCACAGCCGGATCGCCGACACTGCACAGCAGTAGTTCATCACTGAGAACGGCACCATCGGGATCAGCCGAAACGAGGTGACGGCGAGCCAGCCCCGCCGGCGCAACCGGGACTGCACCGCGAGCAGCGAGCGCCGGTCCAGCCACGGGGCGACCAGGTCACGCCCGACCACCCGGACCAGTCCGAACGCGAGCACCGCTGCGAGCGTCGTCGCGGCGAGCGCCACCACGACCCCGGTGAGCGGGCCGAACAGCAGCCCGGAGGCGAGAGTGAACACCGTCCTGGGGACCGGTGCGACGGTGACGGCCGCATAGCCGAGCAGGAACAGCAGCGGCGCGACAGGACCCACCGACTGCGCCCACGCCCGCAGCTGCGGTGGACCCGGCAGCGGGAGCAGCAGCGCGGCCAGCACCAGGATCGCCAGCACCGCGATACCGAGCGCGAACCGCACCCACCTCGCCCGGACGGGGTGGGGCGGGGCGGTCGGTGTCGCGGCAGTGCTAGTCGGCACGGTTCTCCTGGGCGCGGGGCGGCAAGACGCGGGCGAGGGTGGTCGGGTCGGTGGGCGATGCCGGCCGCGAGCTTACCGGCGACCGGACCCCCTCGTAGGCTCTCCAGGGCCATGGACATGCAGATCAAGCGTGCCTACGACCAGCCGGATCCGGCCGACGGCTACCGGGTGCTGGTCGATCGGATGTGGCCGCGCGGCCTGTCCCGCGAGCACGGGATCTCGCCCCGAGCGACGAGTTGCGTCGCTGGTACGGCCACGATCCCCAACGGTTCGAGGAGTTCCGGCGCCGGTATGTCGATGAGCTGCGGGGGCAGCGGGAATCCCTCGCCGTGCTGCGTA
>JBOHGT010000468.1:0-6552 GCA_050700385.1 Pseudonocardiaceae bacterium
GCACGGATATCACCGAGGCACCTCGGCGCGACCTCCCCGAGGCACGCGAGGGGGTGTCGTGCCCTCCGAAGCCGGCCGTCGACGGGTCGGCGTGGCCTCGCGGATCGCGGCGCGGGTCCGCCTCAGCGTCACGCCACACTCCGTTGCGCCGATGTCGCGAGTGTGACTCGGAGACGATCCGGCTGTTGCACCGGATAATACCTAGAACTACTATGCATCGTAGTTCTAGGGTATGGGACGTGGGAGGTCTCGTGAGGGTCGCCAAGGATCTGGTGGCCGCCTCGGCGACACCGATGGTGCTGGGCATCCTGGCCGAGGGGCAGAGCTACGGCTACGCCATCCTCAGACGGATCAACGAGCTGTCCGGTGGCGAGCTGGACTGGACCGAGGGACTGCTGTACCCGTTGCTGCACCGGCTTGAGCGCCTCGGCTATGTGGAGTCGAGCTGGCAGTCGGTCACGGGGCAGCGGCGGCGCAAGTACTACCACATCACCGACAAGGGCCTGGCTGAGCTTGCCGAGCAACGCCGCCAGTGGGACACGGTCGTGGACGCGCTCAAGGAGATCTGGCTCGGCCCCGGCGATGCCAGGCCGTTGATAGCGCTCCCGCTGGAGGGCACGGCATGACAGCGCTAGAGGGTCAGGGTGACCTGGAGGCGCAGTTCGCGCAGTGGCGTCACTACGTGCAGCGCCGCCGAGAATTGCAGCCCTCCGATGCCGACGAGCTCGAAGACCATCTGCGGGGTTCCGTCGACGAGCTCGTCGGGGTTGGCCTGCGCGCCGACGAGGCGTTCCTGGTCGCGGTCAAACGCATGGGTAGCCTGGACGACCTGTCCCGCGAGTTCGCCCGGGAGCATTCCGAACGGCTGTGGAAGCAACTGGTGCTGACCGGCGAGACCGACAGCCCGGTGGCGGAAACCCGGTCGCGGCGTGAGCTGCTCGCGATGGTCATCTGCGCGGCGGGCGCGGCGGCGTCGGTCAAGGTGCCGGAGCTGTTCGGGATGAGGTTGGAGGACGACGGCTCGTTCTACGGGCCGAACGTCAGCCTGTTCGCGCTGCCCTGGCTGGCGGCCTTCTTGGCCTGGCGCCGCCAGGCCAGACCGGCGCTGATCGGGATACTCGTGGCGCTGTTCGCGCTCGGCGCCGTGGCGGCCAACGCCTATCCCCTGGCCGACACGTCACAGTCGGTGGTCGTCACCAGCATCCACCTCCCCATCGCCCTGTGGCTCGTGGTGGGTCTGGCCTATGTGGCCGACGACTGGCGCTCGTCCCGCCGACGCATGGACTTCATCCGCTTCACCGGCGAGTGGTTCGTCTACCTCGTCCTCATCGCCCTCGGCGGCGGTGTACTCATCGCGTTCATGTTCGGCACCTTCGAGGCCATCGGCATCGACCCGGAAGACTTCGTCACGCAGTGGCTTCTTCCCTGCGGCGTCGCGGCCGCGATCGTCGTGGCCGGGTGGCTCGTCGAGGCCAAGCAAAGTGTGGTCGAGAACATCGCCCCGGTGCTCACGCGGCTGTTCACTCCCCTGTTCACGGCGGCGCTCCTGGCCTTCCTCGTTGCCTTCGCCTGGACCAGCGCCCGCATCGACATCGAGCGCGAAGCGCTGATCCTCTTCGACCTCCTGCTGGTCGTGGTGCTGGGGTTGCTGCTCTACTCGATCTCAGCCCGCGACCCGCTGGCCCCGCCCGGTCTGTTCGACAAACTGCAGCTCGCTCTCGTGCTCAGCGCGCTGGCTATCGACGTGCTGGTGCTGCTGGAAATCACCGGGCGCATCACCGAGTACGGCACCACACCCAACAAGGCCGCAGCACTCGGCGAGAACGTCATCCTGCTGGCCAACCTCGCCTGGTCGGCGTGGCTACTGCTGAGGTTTGTCCGTCGGCACACGCCGTTCGCGACGCTCGAGCGCTGGCAGACCGGCTACCTGCCGGTGTACGCCGCGTGGGCCTGGATCGTGGTCCTGGCCTTTCCTCCGCTGTTCAGCTACCTCTAACCGACAAAGCCCGCCCCCATGACGCCACTGTCGACGGCCCGCCCGCCGGTGTGACAGGCCTACCGCAACGCTTACGCGCCAAGCACGTCCGGCCCGGTCGTACCAGGAACACCGATGGGCCCGCGCTGGTGCGCTCATCGGCAAGAGCGCGCTCATCGCGGCATGAGAGTGACTTTCGGGCACTGCGGTTCTGGTCCGGGTCGATCATTGGAGCACCGCAGCAGCGGGGAGCCGTCGCTGGAGGAGCGGGTTCGCCGGCTCGAGGACCTCGTCCAACGCGGTGCCGACAGCGACTCATGACCTGCCCGGCGTACTGGGACAACCTCACTCATCGGAGGCGGACTTGTTCGTCGACCAGACGACCCACGGCCGCCGATTCCTTGCCAACGCTCACGCTCGGATCGTTGACACGCGAGCAACCTTCCGCGCCGGTGACGCACGGTCGCTGCCGTTGCCCGACCGCTGTGTCAATGTCGTGGTCAGCGGGCTGGCGCTCAACTTCGTACCGGATCCGCGCCACGCCGTGGCCGAGTTCGCCAGGGTCGCCAGATCGGGAACACTTCACGGCATCGCCGCTGCCTATGTCTGGGATTATGTCGAAGGCATGACGATGATGCGGTATTTCTTTCGGTTGTCGCGGCTGGTGGTGCTCACCTACGGTCGGCGCATGGCGATCATCACCATGGTCCGTCGTGTCCGGCATCGGTCGGTCACGACGAGGGTGGGGCTGGCACCCGCTTGTTGATGAGTGGGCCGGGCGCATCGTCGCCGACGCCGATCTGCGACCCGGGGAGCTGGTCATGGACATTGGCGCTGGCCAGGGGGCATTGACCAGGGGGCATTGACCAGGCACCTGGTCGACGCCGGGGCTCGGGTGCTCGCCGTTGAACTGCACCCGGGTCGGGCACGGCGGCTACGCGAATGCTTCGCCGAGGCGCCGGTCACCGTGATACAGACTGATGCGCTGTCGCTGCGGTGGCCGGATCGCCCGTTCCGGGTGGTCCCAGTCCGCCCTATGCGATCTCCAGCGCACTGCTGCGGGTGCTACTCGGGTCGCGTTCGCGGGCTCGCCGCCGCCGATCTGGTGCTCCAAGCGGGCTGTGGTGCGTCGCCACGTCGACCAGTGGCGCGCTACTGCAGGCCAACCGCACCGGCGGTGGGACGTGCGGGCCGGGCGAGCCCTTCCACGTCACGCGTTCTGCCCAGCACCACAGGTCGACTCGGCTATCCTGATCATCCGCCGCGGGTAAGCTGCGGTTCGAGCAGCATCAGCGGTCCACCGGCAGCAGCTTTTGGATGGATTTGGCCTTCGGTCGTCCTTCCACGCGCTGCGGAGCGGCCGGACAATTGGTCACGGGCAGCGGTTCGGAACCCAAGCACATATTGATCGTCGCTTCCGGGAGCGGGGATGCGGAGGTTGAATGAACGGGACGGTGCTCGTGACCGGGGCGACCGGCAACACCGGCAGGCCGCTGGTGGAACTGCTGCGCCGGCGCGGGGTGCCGGTGCGCGCGATGGTTCGCTCCGCGGCGGGCCGCGAGCAGTTCGCCGGGACACCGGTCGAGGCGGTGGTGGCTGATTTCGACGACCCGGACGGGGTGTCCGCGGCGCTGGCCGGCGTCGACCGCGCCTATCTGGTCACGCCGTCGTCGGAACAGGCGCAGGCCCAGCAGGAGCGGTTCGTCGCGCTCGCCGCGAACGCAGGCGTGCAGCACCTGATCAAGCTCTCGCAGCTGGGCGCGGACGAGAACTCGCCCGTGCGGTTTCTGCGCTACCACGCTGCCGTCGAACGGCGGGTCCGCGAGCTCGGCATTGGGTTCACGTTTCTGCGACCCAACCTGTACTTCCAGGGCCTGCTGGTCCTGTCCGGTTCGATCCGTGAGCAGGGCCGGTTCTTCGCTCCCATCGGCGACGCCCGGGTGAGTGCGGTCGACGTCCGCGACATCGCGGCGGTCGCCGCCACGGCGCTCACCGAGCCCGGGCACGCGGGCGCGACGTACACCATCACCGGTCCGGCCGCGGTCACCCATGCCGAGATCGCCGACGCCATCGGGACCGCTGTACGCCGCAACGTGACCTTCGTCGACGTCGCGCCCGAGACCTTCGCCGCGAGCGCGCGCAGCGTGCTACCGGACTGGCAGGTCGCCGGGTTGCTCGAGGACTACACGCACTACAGCCGCGGCGAGGCCGCCGACGTGCTGCCGACCGTCGCCGAGGTGACCGGCCGTGCTCCACGGACGGTGGCGGAATTCGCCCGCGACCACGTCGATGCCTTCCCCTAATAGGTAGCAGTGCGGGAGCGACCTGATGGACCGAGTATCTGCCAGCCCAGGATCGGCCCCCCATGCGGATGCGATCCGCCGCGGTCCACCGCGGATCGACTGGGTGCTATGCCGCTGAGGCGTCGCACCACCATCCGCTATTTGGCATTACAGTACGAATCTCCGTCGGCCAGCGCGCACTAGACCCAGAGCTCCGGCAACGAGCTCAAGATCACTGTTTAATGTGGGTCAGGCCGGCTGGAGTTGGTAGGTGATGGGTCTGGGGTCGCCGGGGATGTGGGGTGGGGTGGTGTTGAGTTCGTCGAGCAGCATGCCCAGGGCTCGGGTGATCTTGGGGGTGGCCGGGGTGTGGAGGGTGACGGTGATCCCGGTGGTGGTGTAGGTGATCTGGCCGCCGAGGTGGAGGAGGTGGCGCAGGGTGGCGCGGTATTCGTCGTTGTCTGCCAGGTAGGCGTTGAGCCGGTCGGCGAGCCAGGCCTCGGCGTTGAACGCCAGTAGCCGTAGCACCATCTGCAGGCTGCGGCGCTGGGTGCGCAGCACGGCGCGTTTCGCGTTCGGGTTGTGCTGGTTTGCGGGGATCTTGGCGGGGATGGTCTCGAGTTTGTCGCGGGCCCGGGTCTGGGCCTGCTGCGCCTTGGTGATCTTCTTCTCGGCGGCGGGGATGGCGGCGTTTATCTCGGCGACCGAGGCGTCGCAGCCCAGCAGTTGGGCCAGGGCGCGTTGCGCGTCGGCCAGCGCGGTGTGGGCGGTGGTCAGCGCGGCGCGGGCTTTCTTGCGGGCGGGGTTGTCGATGATCGCGGTGTCGGGCCCGGTGTCGGCGCGGTAGTGGCACAGCCAGTCGATGCCGTGATGGGCGGTGAGGTATTTCAGGACGTTTTCGATGCGCCAGCGGCAGCGCAGCCAGGCCAGCAGCGCCGCCGCCGGCGCGGTGGTGTCGCTGGTGAGGACCTGCAGCACCGGGGTGTCGTGTTCGAACAGGGTCAGCTGGCGGGCCTGGCCGTAGTCTTTGATCGTGACCATCTCGTCGGCCAGCATCACGCACTCCGCGGGGCCGTTGGGGCGGCCCAGGTGGTGGCGGGTCGCCTCGGCGGTGACCTCGGCCAGCGCCCCGCGCCGGTAGGTGATCCAGTCCACCCCCGCGTCGCGGCAGTGGGTGAACACCGAGGCATACGCCCCGCCGCGGTCGAACCCGAGCATGATCTTCGCCGGGCCGGTGACCTTGCGCAGCTGGGCCAGCGCGGCCGGCAGGGTCTTGGAAAGCCCCGACGGCGCCCCGGTGACAAAGCACACCGCGCGGCCGGCGTAGTCGCACACCAGGGTGTCGGCCAGGCCCTTTTGGGCGTGGCGGCGTTTGGTGTTGTAGCCCTTGCCGAGGGGTTTGGCGCCCTCGTAGGGCACGAAGTGGTCATCGACGAAGTACAGATTCATCAGCGGCGCATCGGCGGCCACCATCGCCTCGGCGAGCTTGGCCTGCAACTCCAGGGGGTCGCAGCCCTCGGCGAGGTCGGCCAGCCGGGGCCGCAGCGTGCGCAGCGCCGGCAGCCGGTCGCACCCGGCCAGCGGCCCGACCTGCTCACGGATCAGGTGCTTGGTGGCCTCCACCGATCCCACCCCCAACGCGAACGCGCACGTGGTGGCGACCAGCAGCGCCACATCATCGAAACGCGGCCGGCCTGGGGTGCCCAGCGGGGCGAACACCCGCCCCGCACCCACCCTGTCCAGGAACGCGTGCAACAGCATCGCCCCGGCATACCGGCTGCTCACCCTCCCCTGGACCAGCCTGCTCGGCGCCACCGCCGACACAGCAGCCGACTCGGACACAGCAGCCGACTCGGGCGGTGTCACGTCCTCGTCGGCCTGGGTGGGCTCCTCGCCCGGGCGTGGGGCGCCACCTTCGGGCTCGGGCGCGTGGTCGGCCTGGCCACACCCAGGCACCGCCGGCTGCGGCTGCGGCTGCGGCTGGTGTGAAACGTCGGGCTCGCACGCCAGCTCGAGTTGCGCCTCGTCGTCACCGCTGGGCCGCCCCGCCGCCGGGGTCGGCCGGCCGGACAGGGCGCGGCGCACCGTGGTGTCGGCCACCCCCAGCCGCCGGCCGATGCCCACCGCCGAGACACCCCCGTCTCGCCACGCCGCCGCCCGAGCAATGTCGGCGTCGGACAACTTCGCGGGCCGGCCCCGCGCGCACCAACCCCGCCGACCCGCGGCGGCGGGCCCGCCCGCGCAGCATCGACACATACTCCGGGGTCAGGCCCATCACCTCGGCCACCCGGCGCC
>JBOHGT010000469.1:0-11365 GCA_050700385.1 Pseudonocardiaceae bacterium
GTCGCTGGCTGGAGTGGCCGGTCGGCGGCTGGAGCACGACGCCCGGGAAGTTCCGCGTCGCCCGCGCGGCGCTGGTGCTCGCGGTCCTGGTGTCGGGCGCCGCCGGCGGCTATGCCGCGAACGTTCATACGGAAGCGGCCCGCGAGATCGCGGTGCGTGCCGGACCGCTGAGCGCGGTTGCCACTGAGCTGTACCGTTCCCTGGCCGACGCGGACGCCACCGCCATGAGCGGGTTTCTCTCGGCTGGGGTGGCGCCCACCGTCTTCCGCGACGAGTACGACGAGGACATCGCGCAGGCGGCGGCCGGCTTGGCGAGCGCAGCCACGCAGAACGGCGAGCAGGGCGTCACCGCCAACCGCATTGCCGACATCGGCGCGCAGTTGCCCGTCTACACCGGTCTGGTGGAGCAGGCCCGGGCCAACAACCGCCAAGGCCTGCCGGTCGGCGTCGCCTACCTGCGGGCCGCCTCGGAGCTGATGCGGTCAACGGTTCTGCCCGAGGCGGAGGCACTGCAACGCAGCGAGGCGCAGCGGCTGGACGACGAGTACGAGCGCGCCGGGTCCATGCCCGTCGTCGCGCTGTTGCTGTGCGCCGCGAGCCTTGCCGGACTCATCTGGGCGCAGGTCTTCCTGTACCGGCGGACGAGGCGTGTCTTCAACGTCGGCCTTGTGGTATCGACCATGGCCGTCGTCGGCACCCTGCTGTGGTGGACGGTGGCGGGGACGATCTACTACGGCTACCTGGAGGGCTCGCGGCGGCACAGCCAGTCCGTGACCGACGCACTGGGGCCCGCGCAGATCGCAGCGCTGCAGGCCCGCGCGGGCGAGAGCCTCACGCTCGTGGCCAGCGACGGCGGTTCGGCGGGCGAGCAGGACTTCTCCGCACGGGTGCAGCGCCTCGCCCGCAACGACGGCGCGGGCGGTGCGCTCGGCGCGGCGCGGCGGCTCGCCTCGGACGACCGGGGCCGGGTACTGGTGGAGGCGGCGATCGTCGAGGCCCGTGCCTACGTCGGGGCACATGAGCAGGTCCGCCGGCTCGACGAGCGCGGGCGGTACGCCGAGGCGGTGGCGTCCGCGGTCGGCGCCGAAACGATGAGCGCCGCGGCATTCCGCCGGCTGGACGCCGCACTCGCCGCCGCCGTCGAGCACGAACGGGCGGAGTTCACCGGCGACATCGGCCGGGCCGGAGGCTGGCTCGCAGGCACGGTCGTGGGAACGGTTCTGCTGGCGCTCGCCGCGGCGCTGGGCGTGGTGTGGGGCATCGGCCAGCGGCTGAAGGAGTATCCGTGATCGGGCGTCTCGCTCTCGCGGCGTGCCTCGCGGCCGCCGCCGTCTCCCCCGCGGCGGCCTGCCAGCAGTCGGATGACGCGGAGCGCGTGCCGTCGGCTGCAGGGTCCGCCGTCGTGCCACCGCCGGCCCGGCAGGAGACTTCCCAGCAGTGCGATCGACGGGCCAGCCTGCGCCCGCAGGGTCCGCTGCCTGCGCCCGGCCTGATGCCCGCCGGGTCGACCATGGCCCGGATCGTCGAGCGGGGGCGGCTGATCGCCGGAGTGGACCAGAACACCTACCTGTTCGGCTTCCGTGACCCGTTCCGGGGAGGGCTGGAGGGCTTCGACATCGATATCGTCCGCGACGTGGCGGAGGCGATGCTCGGCGACCGGAACCGCGTGGAGTTCAGGGTGGTCGACATCGTCGATCGGGTCCGGGTCGTGGCGGACGGGCAGGTCGACCTCGTGGTCGCCACCACGACCATCACCTGTGATCGCCGTGATCAGGTGGAGTTCTCGATCGTGTATTTCGAAGCCGGGCAGCGCGTTCTCGTCAACGAGCGATCTGCTGTCACGGGCATCGACGATCTCGGCAAGACGCGGGTGTGCGCGCCGCGAGGGTCGACGTCACTCCAGAACCTCGTGCGCGCCCCCTCGCGGCCCATCCCCGTGGGCGTGGCCAACATCTCGGACTGCCTCGTCCTCCTGCAGCTCGGAGAGGTGGATGCGGTATCCGCGCACGACTCCCTGCTGGGAGGCCTGGCAGCCCAGGATCCCCGGACCACGATCGTCGGCGAGCGGTTCGTCGAGGAACCGTACGGCGTCGCGATCAACCGGGGCGACCCCGACTTGGTCCGTTTCGTCAACGCGGTGCTGGAACGCCGCATGGCGGACGGTAAGTGGCGAGCAAGCTACGAGCGCTGGCTGGGCCCGCTGGGCAGGAGTCCCCAACCGCCACAACCACGATACCGGGACTGAGAACGCCGGAGCTGCGATGATCGGAGCCGGGATGATGCCGATGTTCGGGGATGCGAGATGACGCATACCGCGCTCCGCGCCGGGCTGGTCGGCCTGCCGCCGGTGCCGTCCGGCGACCCGACCGCTGCCGTGCTCGACGACCCGGAGGTGCCCGAGTGCATGCGGTTCTGCGCCGACTCCGAGTGCGATGCCCCCGTCGGTCGCAGCAGGAACGGTAGACCGGGGAGCGTCGACGGCTGCTGCCCGCGGTGCGGTCGGGAGTTCTCGTTCCGGCCACCGCTGGCGCCGGACGATCTGGTCGCAGCGCAGTACGAGGTGCGGGGCGCGCTCACGCACGGCGGGCTCGGATGGGTTTACCTCGCATGGGACCGCCACGTCCACCAGTGGGTGGTCCTCAAAGCTCTGCGGGACCCCGACGTCCCCAGCGGCAGGCAGGCTGCGGTCGCCGAGCTGGAAGCCCTGGCGACCGCCCGCCACCCGAACATCGTCACGGTTCACAACCGTGTCCCGCATCCGCACCCGCGGACCGGCAAGGACATCGACTACATCGTGATGGAGTACGTGGACGGCCGATCGCTCACGCAGCTGTACAAGGAGCGCAGGCTGCTCGGCGAGCAGCTGACCTTGGAGCAGGTGTGCGGCTGCATCCTGGAGGTGTTGCCTGCACTCGGCCACCTGCACAGTCGTGGGCTGTTGTATTGCGATTTCAAGCCGCACAACGTGATCGTCTCGCCCGACCGGGTGCGGCTCATCGACCTCGGCGCCGTCCGCCGCGTCGACGACAGGGACAGCCCGCTCTGGGGCACCATCGGCTTCCAGGACCCGGACATCGCCACGCACGGCCCGTCGGTCGCGACCGACCTGTACACGGTCGCGCGGACGATGGCGGTCCTCAGCTTCGACTTCCCCGGGTTCTCCCGGGAGTACTACGACACGCTCCCGAACCCGGACGAGGTGGAGGTGCTCGCCCGCCACGAGTCGTACTACCGGTTGTTGCGGCGCGCGACCAACCCGGATCCCCGCCGGCGTTTCGCCTCGGCGGGCGAGATGGCCGACCAACTCGAGGCGGTGTTGCGGGAGGTGCTCGCGCGCGAGGACGGCAGCCCGCGGCCCGCGACGTCGACGCTGTTCGGTCCCGAGCCGGCAGTGGTGGGCACCGATCCCGCCACGTTCCCGACCGGCGGCGTGGATACGGTCGCCGCGGCGCTGGCCCTGCCCGACCTGCAGGTGGACCCCGACGACCCGCACCCCGCGCTCGAGACGCGGTTGGGGGCGGCGCGCACCCGGATCGAACTCGGTGAGCTGGACGCGGTCTACACCGACCTCGACACGCTGGAGGAGGAACAGCCTGGCGAATGGCGCGTGGTCTGGTGCCGCGGGCTCGCTGCGCTCGTCACCGGGGAGCTCGACGAGGCCCGCGACGCGTTCGAGTCCGTGCTCGACGCGTTGCCCGGCGAGGCCGCCCCCAAGCTCGCCCTCGCGCTGTGCGCCGAGCGCGGCGGCGATCATGCGACTGCCGCGCACTACTACGAGATCGTGTGGCGGACCGACCGGTCGTATCTGGGCGCGGCGTTCGGGCTGGCGCGGGTGCGCTTCGCGCTCGGCGACCGCGCCGGGATGGCCGCCGCGCTGGAGCCGGTCCCGGAAAGCACCCGGTACGGCACGACGGCCCGGCTGTGCGCGCTCCTGGCCCGGGGGCGGGAACGCGACGACGGGGACCCGCTCATCGAGGACTTCTTCGAGGCCGCCGAGCGGCTGGACACCCTGGACCTCGACGCCGAGCGACGCGGGCGCGCCGCCGTCGAGGTGCTCGAGACGGCGCTGGGCTGGCAACTCGCCGGGCGTCCGTGGCCGTCCGCATCCCTGCGCAGGATCCCCGACACCGTGCTCGGTCACGAGCTCACCGAACGTGGGCTGCGCGACGGCGTGGAACGGGCCTGCCGCGCGCTCGCGCTCCTGACACCCACTGCGGCGGAGCGGATCGCACTGGTCGACAAGGCCAATGCGGTCCGTGCCCGCAGCTGGGTGTGAGGGAGGTTCGACGTGGCCCGCTGGAGGTCGCTCCTCATCGCGGGCGTCCTGATCGCGGCAGGCTGTGTCGCGGCGGGCTGTGCGGGCGCACCGGAGCCCGTCGCCGGAGACGACCTGGTGTGGGCCACCGGCGAGATCACTGCGAGCGGTCCCGCCGACGTCGCGGCGATGTGGAACCGGCTGCACCCGCGGGGGCCACGCGTGCGGGTCGAGGCACTGCCCCAGTCCCCCGACGATCAGCGCCAACTGCTGGCCGTCGAGCTGAACGCCGGGATCGACGAGTTCGACATCCTCGACCTCGACCTGATCTGGACCGGTGAGTTCGCCGAGAACGGCTGGCTGGTCGACCTCGAGGACCTTCGCACGGAGATCGAGGAGGTGTCGTTGCCCGGTCCGGTGCAGTCCGCGATCTGGGACGGGCGGCTGTGGGCCGCCCCGTTCACGACCGACGCGGGGCTGCTCTACTACCGCACGGACCTCGTGGACAAGCCGCCTGCCACCTGGCAGCAGCTGATGGATCTCGGCCTCCGGATCGGCGAAGCGGAGGGGATCGCACCCTTCGTCGCCGACGGCGCGCAGTACGAGGGGATGGTCGTGCAGTACCTCGAGTACTTCTGGGGAGCGGGCGGCGACGTGTTCGACTCCGACTGCACGGCAGTGATGTTCCAGGAGGAGCCCGCGCTCAGGGCCGCCGAGTTCATGCAGACCGCGTTCCGCAACGGCTTCTACGCACCCGGGTTCGACACGATGACGCTGAACGGGGCCGCAGATGTGTTCCGGTCCGGTCAGGCGGTCTTCCTGCGAGGCTGGCCGTACATGTACCGGCAGGTGAACGACCCTGACTCGGGAAGCCGGGTCGCCGGGAAGGTCGGGATCGCGCCGCTGCCCACGTTCGACGGAAAGGGGACGGCCACCGCGCTCGGCGGCCACAACCTCGCGGTGAGCCGGTTCTCGCGGAACGTCGACGCCGCCACGGAGTTCGTGCGTTTCGTCTCGACCTCACCGCAGGTGCAGCGCCATCTGGCCGAGCGGCACTCGCTGGCCCCCACGATGGCGTCGGTATACGACGACCTGGCAGGCGACCCGCTCATGAAGCAGCTGGCCCGGGTGCTGCCGCAGGCCAACACGCGCCCCTCGACACCCCAGTGGACCACCATCAGCGAGGAGGTACAGCAGCAGATCTTCGCCGCCTACACCGGCGACAAGGACCCCGAGGCGGCCGTCGACGCGCTACGCCAGTTCCTCGTGTCGACGGACACGACGTGCTGAGCGCGCGACCTGGCCGCTCGCCACGAGAAGAGTTGCCGGTACCGCATGCAAGGGTTGGCCCGAAGGAGGGAGGGAGGGGACCATGACAGCCATGAGCGCTGAGCCCGGCTTCGCCGGCGTCGCCGTAGGTCGCCCCTTCACGGTGCGCGACCTGGAGGCGATGCCCGATGACGGTCACCGCTACGAGCTCATCGACGGGGTGCTCATCGTGACTCCGGCGCCGGGGTGGAGCCACCAGGAGATGGTGATCGCGCTGGCCGTGCAGCTCCGGCAGGAGTGCCCGCCGGGATTACGCACGCTCGTGGCACCATTCGCCGTGCAGCCGGACGAGGACAACGAGGTGCAGCCGGACATACTCGTAGCCCGGTTCGACGACCTCACCCCGAAGAATCTCCCGGTTGCTCCGCTGCTCGCGGTGGAGATGCTCTCGCCGAACACCAAGCTCATCGACCTCAACAGCAAGAAAGCTGCCTACGAGCGGATGGGCGCGGCGTCCTACTGGGTGCTCGACCCGGCTCAACCCGGCCGGTTGACCGTGTACGAGCTGGATGACGGGAGGCGCTACGTCGAGGTGGCGTGCGTGGGGGGCGATGAGGGGTTCAGCGCCGAACGGCCGTTCGCGGTCACGATCGTCCCGGCCCGCCTGCTGGACGGTTTGCGCCCGGACGCCGGGAGGTAGCGTCCACGGGGTGGACCACACAGTCACTCGCAAAAGATCTCGAGGTGCTCTGCGAAGGAGGCGACGAGGCTGCCCAGGACGGCCTTCCCCTTGGTCGAGGTGGCTGCGGACGGGCGGCCGATGATACCGGTGGTGCTGTAGGCGGCCATGCCGGTGACGAGTAGGTGGGGGCGGTAGCTGGCGTCGTGGTCTGCGCTGTAGTAGGTGTCGCGGACCAGCGTGCACCGACTCGGAGATGTCGAGGACATCGCGGAGGAAGAGATCTCCTGCGGTCACTACGTGTCATTCCCTCCAGTCGTGACGAGGTCCTGCACCTGCGGATCATCCTGCACCCGTTCCCTGCCGGGCAGTATGACAACCTGCGAGGGTCCACGGCCGACAGCCGGAGGAGCCAGCCAGAGGCCGGCAGCAGTGGTCGGGTCACCGGGGCTGGCGGTCCACCACCGGCCAGGGCTCGCCTTGCGGGGGCTGGGAGCCGTCGGGGTTGCGGACGCGGATCGATCCCTCCGTGCTGTGCAGGGTCGCGTCCGACGTGAAAACTCCGGTCGGAAGAACGGCGAGCTGCCCCGTACTGACCATGCGGACGATCTCACCGGATTTTATGAACACCAGCAGGTTGCCTTCTTGCAGGTAGGTGTCGCCGTAGACGCCCGCCCCGCTGAGCTCGACAGGCCGGGCGATTTCGCGCTCGATCCGCTCTCTCGTACTGGGACCGAGCAGGATATGGACCGTGTCCCAGTCGCCGGGCAACAGCTCCACCAGCGGTTTCGTCGCACCGTCGGCCCTGACCAGGGTACGCAGCTCCGCTTCGAGCGCTTCGTCGAATTCCACCGAGACTCCTCCGAGGGTCACACCACATCCGGTAAGCGACGCAACCAGGGTGACGGACAGCAACAGAGATCTGAACATGTCGCCTCGCTCAGTAGCGATCGGGGTAGGCATCGGGCTCGCCTGGGTCCCGATGGTCCCCGCGCTCCGGGTTGTCGGTGGGCCAGAGGTTATCCGCGCTGGTCGGACGGGTATCACCCAGGTCGAGCTGGTCGCTGTGGGAGAGCCGCTCGTCCGTACCGACCACGACCATCTCGCCGTCGCGCACGGCCTGCTCCACGAGGCCCCGCAGCTCCTCCTGGCTGGCATCAGGATTCTCCAGAGCTATCCTCCGGCCGACTTCGTTGTTGTGCAGGTCCATCGCCACCGGCGTGGGGTGATTGTCCGGATTCCGCTCGTGGGCGGTAGTGTATTCCCGCGTCCATTCTTCGCCGAACCGCTGGGTCAGCATCGCGTTCCAGTAGGCGTGCCGGAACGCGTCGGCATGTCCATCGGTTCCACCTTCCCCGCCGAAAGTGTGCTCGGCTCGATGCAATGCCTCCTGGTAGATATCGTAGGCAGCCATCGTCCCCCGCAGCCCCTGACGGGTCTGAAGTTCATTCAACATCGCGGCCTCGCCTCACCGGCGGCCGCCTTGCGCATGATGTCGGCAAAGGCCGCGCAGGAAGAACCCGGTACGCGGCTTGCCGCCCCACCGCAGGATGAGATAATCACCCAAGCTCGACTCGGTGGCCCGGGTGGCGAACCGAAACGACCGAGAGCCACCTTCGTCGTTGAATCCGGCCGCCACCGCCAAGGCCTCGACGAGGGTGGACTTACCGGTGCCGTTGTCACCCACCAGGAACGTCACCGGCGCATCCAGGCTCAGCCCACCCGAGCAGGGCAGCTGACGGACGACAGGCAGGGTGAAGGGGTAGCGGCCGGGATCGATGTGCGCATCGAGCCGGACCTGTCTGATGAACGCGCCAGTGGAACGGCTTCGCGGCGGGCGGGCACGGGTCATCGCACACCTGCCTGGCACAGGGCCGGGTACCGCTCGTCGTGCCGGGCACCGCAGCAAGCGTCCATGCATAGTCAGTATGTACGCAGCGCATCCTGTCTCTATACGCAGCGTGCGCGGTCTGAGTACACTGTGCCCGTGCATGGGCTGCCTCGACAGTCAGTGGATCACGGGGGTGACTGATGAGTGGCCCGCCGGTGCGCTACTGCCACTGCGGCACACGCCTGGCCCGCGACAACCACGACACGCGGTGCGCGCCCTGCCTGCGCAAAGCCCTCGAGCACTCGCTCCGGCCCCCGCAGGTCCCGCCGGAGTTCTGGGACACCGACCAGATGCGCGACGCGTTCACCAGCCGGAACATCGGCCGCGTCGTGCGCGCCTACCGGCATCACCCGTTCCACGGTGTAGACCCGCTGCCGCAGCAGCTGGTCGGCGGATGGCTCGGGGTCGGCCAGGCGCAGCTGAGCCGCATCGAGCACGGCCCGCCGATCGCGGACCTGGACAGGCTCACGCGCTGGGCGGAGACGCTGCGCATCCCGCCGCGGCAGCTGTGGTTCGACCTGCCCGGGTCCAGGCGTCATGACGGGCAGCCGGGATGCTCGCCGGGCGGCGGCGACAACGGCTGGCATCATGGGGTGCACGGGCACGCTGAGGAGGGTCGTTCCGCGGGGGTCGGACACGACCTCGACCAGGTGGAAGGGCTGGTGGCCATGTCGGCTCGCAGGGCGCTGCGGTTCGCCGCCACCGCGGAGGGCAGCAACGTCGGGCCGGAGATGCTGGAGCAGCTGTGGGACGACGTGCGCCGGCTCGCCCGCGCCTACCCGCAGCAGCCGCTGCCGGCGCTGGTGGGAGACCTGGTCGAGGCGCAGGATGTGGCGTTCCGGCTGCTGGAGGGCCGGCAGCGGCCAGACCAGGCGCGTGATCTGTACCTGCTGGCCGGCGTGACCTCCGGCCTCTTGGCGAATGCGAGCTACTGCCTGGGCGACACGCATGCCGGGCTCACGCAGGCGCGCACGGCCTACGTGTGCGCCGACAACGCCGGGCACAACGGGCTGCGCGCGTGGGTGCGCCGCCAACAGTCCCAGCTCGCGTACTGGGCCGGATGGCCGCACGAGGCGGTCCGTTACGCGCGGCTTGGCGCCGAGGCCGCCGCGCAGGCGACCGGTACGGCGGCAGTGGGGCTACCGGCGATGCAAGCGCGTGGCCTGGCGGTTCTCGGGGACGGGAGCGGGGTGCGGGCGGCCACCGAGCGCGCGGACGCCGCCAGGCAGCGGGTCAGCCCCGACGAGCTCGACGAACTCGGTGGGGCGCTGACGTTCACCCGGCCCAACCAGCTCTACTACGCGGCCGATGCCACGACGTGGCTGCCAGGGGAGCAGCAGCGCGCCGAGCGTGAGGCGGCCGACGCCCTGAGCGCCTACGAGCAGGCCGGGCAGGCCGAGCGCTCGTACGCCAATGAGGCCGTAGCTCGAGCCGATCTGGCGCTTGCTCGTGCGGGCCTCGGCGAGCTGGACGGCACGCGCGATGCGCTGGGACCCGTGCTGGACCTGCCGCCCACACATCGCCTTTCCGGCATCATCGCTGCAACCTTGCGGGTGCACGCGGTGCTCCGCACGCCGCAGTACGGTTCATCGCCGGTGGCACAGCAGCTCCGGGAGGAGATCGAGGCATTCGGCCAGGTGCCCGCCGGGACCGCTCTTCCCCGCTGACGCCCTGCAGTTCAGCGTCGAACTGAGTCGACGGCCCGTTTGACCGCACCCAGGACGTCGGGCACTTCCTGCCACTCATCGAGCAGGACCGTGCCGGACAGTCGCGACAGGGCAACCCTCGCCGCGATCATCGCCGAGTCCTCCTGCCGGACCGGAAGCAAGCGCCAGTTCCGCGCACCTGACAGTAACAGTTCCGCGCACGCTGTGATGCAGGTATCGCGCACCTCATGGTGCTTGTCGCGCGCACGACGGGGCTTGCCAGCGACCTGAACCAGCCTCGATGCGGCCGGTGAACTGTTGCTGCGCTGGGCCTACAAGCGGGTCACCATCGAGGACGTCGCGCGGCGCGCCGGCGTCGGCAAGGGCACCGTCTACCTGCACTGGAACACCAAGCAGGAGCTGTTCGCCGTGTTGCTGATGCGTGAGGTCGCGGCCGTGCTCGCCCAGCATCTGGAACTGATGCGCGCCGACCCGGCCGGGTCGGTCTGGCGGTGGCGCACGACAAGGACGTCGTGACGCCGCGGTACTTCGCGGTGCTGCACGAGCACGGGATGCTGCGCAACCACGACGACCAGCGCACGCTGCGCTACGCGCTGCACGCCGCGACCACTGGCTTCTTCCTGCTGGAACGCGCGCCGTTCACCGACGAGGGACTCGCGCTGGAGACCAAGGCCGAACACGGTCGGCTCGACGGCACGCAAACCAACTACTGTCGTAACAGCAAGATTGCCCTCATGGAAGGAGTGCTCGCCAGTGCCCACTGCATCGCTCGTGCTCCAGGAGCGAATACGCCACTGCGAGACCGGCCTGCGCGTGCTCGCCCGTCACCGCCCCACGATCGTCAGCGGAAAGAAATAAGTTATTCGACCACGACGAGCCCGGCCTCGGACGCGATCATCGTCGCGGCCGAGGCGGCTTGCTGCTCGTCCACCGTCGCGCCCCGCAACGTCAGCAACCCCCGCGCTCCCGCGATCTGCGAGCCACGAAGATCGCAGCCCTTCGCCTTGCTCGCCGCGAACTCCGTCCCATCAAGCACACAATCGGTGAAGATCACGTTCGACAGGTCACCGGAGATCATCGCTTCCCGGAACGAGCAGCCATCGAACACCAACAGGCCCTTGACCTTGTCCACCCGGATCACCGCATAGTCGAGCTGGCAACCCGCCAGGTACACGTCGGTGGCCTGCTCGAAGCCCACCCGCCAGCCAAGGCTGCGGCAGCGCAGAAACTCCGTCCGCTGCGCGCGTACCTGCTGCCAGGAGCCATTCGACAGCTCGACATCCTCGAACCGGGAATCACAGAGCTCCAGCGGACCGAGCTCACTCTGCGCCAGATTCGCCCCCGCCACCAGGACACGAAAAAGCCGCCCGTCGCCGTTCGCCCCCGCCTGGTTCCCACCATCGACCCGAATCTCATCGGCATCCAACACACCCTTGAATGTCAGCACCTCCGGAGCCAGCTCGGCCACATCGAGCGAGGGACGCCGCACGGTCCGATCATGGGATAGCTCACGAAACTCCACGCACAGAATATACCTCAGCGAAGGAAATCCCGACCACGTTGACCCCTGCTGAATGCGTCATCTTGGGCAGGTGCTCCTCCAG
>JBOHGT010000470.1:0-4584 GCA_050700385.1 Pseudonocardiaceae bacterium
CCACACCCGCTGGTACGGCCCCGCAGAACGAGCCCCTGGACAGTGGGGGGGTCGGCTCGACGATGCCGGCACCGCAAGCGCCGTGAGCGAGCAGGGATACAGCGGCGAGCGCTACCCGTCCGCGCCGCCGGCGCGTCCGAGCCTCGAAACAGGCGCGACGCCGTCGGAGCTTGCCTGGCGGCCCCGGCCACGCGTCGTCGACATCGCCTACTGGTCGTGGCTCGGGGCCTGCCTGGTAGGCGTGATCACCGCGGTCGTGACCCTCGTCTACTTCGACCAGCTGCAGGCCGGCATGTCGTCGATCGTCGCGCGGGAGTTCCCGAACGAGACACCGGCGACGCGCGACGAGGTGGCGACCGTAGCAGTGGCGATCTTGATCGGCGCCGGCGCGCTGGTCGCCGTCGTTCAGGTGGCGTTCGCGGTCGCGATGCGCTCGGGACGCGGCTGGGCGCGACTCGTGCTCGTCCTGCTCGGCGTGCTTGGCGTGCTCTACACCGTCGTCACGTTCGGCGCTGCGCCGGTGCTGACGCAGGCGGGGATGCTGGCCACCACCGCGCTGATGCTCATCGCCGTGGTCCTGATGTGTCTGCCCGTCGCGGGACCATGGTTCGCTCAGCAACGCCTTGCCCGATCAGGCGGCTACGGCGAGTGAGTGCCACCGACCGTCCGCCTCAATGCTGCCGGGGGTAGCGGGTGGCGCGAGCCAAGGTGGCGAGGTCGAGGTCCGCAGGGAACGGGCGGTCGAACACGAGCCGCCCGGCCTCGTCGGCCCGACCGGTCTCCGAGTACACGCCGGCGGGTCCGAGTGAGTAGCAGGATGCGCCGAGGTGGTCGGGACCGCGGTCGAGGTCGATGCGGAGGTAGTGCGGGATCCCCGCGCGGGCGTAGGCGTCGGGCTTGACCAGCCGATCGGCCCAGGCGTTGGACGGGGACGTGACCTCGACCGCGAGCGCCACCGAATCGGGGCCGAAGATCGTGCCATCCAGACCGGCGGGTGTCAGCACGACGATGTCCGGGATCAGGATCCGCCCCGGACGCATCCGGATGTTCAGCCCGGGGAAGACCTCGAACTCGTCCGGCACCACTTCGCGGAGCGCTTGCGCGAGGTTGAGCACCAGCCGCTGGTGTGGGGCTGCCGGAGACGGGCTCACGAGGAGGGTCCCGTCCAGCAGCTCCACCCGGCCCATGCTCTCCGGGAGCTCGAGCCAGTCCCGCTCGCTCCACGGGCCGGCGTGGCCGGCGAAGAGCTCGTCGAGCGGCTGCGCGGACATGCCTGCTCACCTCCTCGCTCCGGTCCCCAGTGTCGCACGTCGCGGACGCTAGCGGCGAGGTCCGACATCCGTCACGCCGGGAAGATGCGCAGGACCTTGTCGTCGTCGCCGTTGCTGGTGGTGACGTACAGCGCGCCGTTCGGGCCGGGTCGCGCGGCGCGCAGCCGCCCGTAGCTGCCGTCGAGCTGCGGCAGCTGCCCGACCTCGGTGACCGTGCCGCCATCGCCCACCCGCATCAGCAGCAGCTTCGAGCCCTTCAGGGCGGCGACCGCCAGTAGCCCCTGCAACCCACCCCACTGCTCGCCGGTCAGGAACGCGGCGCCGCAGATCGCCTCGGTGTCCCCGCCCGAGGTCCACACCGGGGGCACCGCGTCGGGGAAACGCCGCAGGTCGGTCATCGGCACGCTCTCGTCGTAGCTGCTGCCGCTGCCGCCCTGGGAGGGGTCCCAGCCGTAGTTCGCCCCGGCGCGCAACACGTTGATCTCGTCGTCGACGTCGGGCCCGTGCTCGGAGACGAACAGCCGGTTCGTGCCCGGCTGCACCGTGACGCCCTGGACGTTGCGGTGGCCGTAGCTGAACACCAGCCGCTCGGCCGGGTCCGGCGCCGCCGCGAACGGGTTGCCTGGCGGGGGCCCGCCGGTGGCCAGGTCAACTCGCAGCACCTTGCCGCCGAGCTGGGTGCGGTCCTGCGCGACATCGGGACGGGCGGTGTCCCCGGTGCCGACGTAGAGCGCGCCGTCGGGGCCCAACGTGGGGCGGCACCCGGAGTGCCGGCCGGACGGGTTGAGCGGCAGCCCGCCGACCAGCGGATCGGTCACCTTGCTCGCCGAGGCGCCGTCGGGGGACAGCCGCCAGGTCACCAGCCGCACGTCGACCGGCTCGCCGCCCTCGGCGTGGGTCTGGCAGGTGGTGAACCGGCGGCTGGACGCGAAATCGGGATGCACCACCAGCCCCATCAGGCCGCCCTCGCCCTCCGCGTAGACATCACCGAGGTCGGCGGCGACGTCGGAGACCGTCGCATCGGGACCGGTGCCCGACAGCAACCGGATCCGTCCAGGCCGTTCGGTGACCAGCGCGGTGCCGTCGGGCAGGAACCCGATGTCCCAGGCATGCTCGAGCCCGATCGCCACCTCCTCGACCCGGATAGCTGGTATGCCGGGTGGCGCGACCGTCCCGCTCGAAGGGCTCGGTGGCGGAGCCGGCGGCACGCCCGTGCCGACCGGGGCCACAGGGCCGCTCGAACATCCGGCGACGAGCAGCACGACGAGGACGACCACGCTCCGGCGCATGCCGTGGATCATGCCCCACGCTCCGGTGGGGCGCCGGTGAACCGGCACCGTGCCCGGCGGCCGCGGTGCCGATCCGGGTATGTCTGGCTTCGGTGATGACCCCCACGGTGGTGCCGGCCGCCTACCTACCCGCCGACGACGACACCGGTCCCACAGCCACGCGAACCCGAGTGTCACGACGGTGCCGCCACCGCAGCTGTCGCCACCCCGGTGAGCCGGCCGCCCAGTGTCGGCGTGCACCTGCCCAGCCGACGCTCGCGCCACCAGCCTACCGTTGCTCCATAACAACGACGACGGTGACCATGACGGGTTCGGTGAGAGAAAGTCCGCGGCCAATCTGGTCGGCGTCGATCCCGAGGAGGTGCCCGCAGTGCTCCAGCACGCGGTGCGGCGGCGAAAACGCCGCGATCTCCTCGGCCTTGGCCGACAGGATCTTGTCCTGCAGGTCATGACAGGCCACGAAATCGCCGAGCGTCGACGCTCCGGCCGCCGACCTGAATACCCTCGACCGGCTGGTGGGAACCTGGAGACTCGGTGGCGACACCGGCGGCACCGTCCGCTACCAGTGGATGGAGGGCGGGTTCTTCCTCGTCCAACACGTGGACATGACGCTGCACGGACACCGCGTCGCCGCGATAGAGGTTATCGGCCACCTGCGCCCGTTCGGTGAGCAACCGACGACCGAGATCCGGAGCAGGGCGTATGACAGCGTCGGGAACACCCTCGACTACGTCTATGAGCTCGACGGCGACACGCTCACCATCTGGGCCGGAGACACGGGGTCACCCGCGTACTTCCGTGGCACCTTCAGCGCCGACGGGAACACCAACACCGGCCAATGGGTGTATCCCGGCGGGGCGGCTACACCTCGACCATGACCCGGGTCGATGATTAGCCCGGCCCGGGTGGGCTTGGCGACCGACCCGCCTCGACCCGTCTCCACCGCCGCGACCGCCGCGAGGGTGTCGATCACATCCGGGTTCCTGTTCGTGCTGCTGCTGGGAGCACTGTCGCGGTAGACGTCAGCCGTTGGACAGCGATAAGTCTCCATGTCGCGGGGCGTCGGCGTAGCAATCGCGCTCCACGCGAAACGCGCCGAGTGCTCGAGCTGTCCGCGCTGGCCAGCGCGTGCGCTTCGCTTCTCTGCTTGCGTGTTGCAGTGGGGATTCCTCAGGCCGACATCTCGCCGGTGGGGACGACCTGCGGTGGTATGAGGCGTGGGCGTGGCACGGCAAGCGCGGCGATTGCCGCACCACATGCCAGGGCGGCGCAGGCGCCGATCGCGATGGTGAAGCCGTCGATGAAGGCAACGGCGGAGGCGTAGCTGCCCACTGTGGTGAATACCGCCACCAGGATCGCGACGCCGAACACGCCGCCGAGTTCCTGGGTCATGTTGTTGGCCCCGGACGCCTTGCCCACCTGGTCCGGCGCGACGGCGCCGAGAACCGCGTTCTGGACCACCGGGATGGCCATCGAGGCGCCAATACCGTTGATAACCAGCGGCAGGACCAGGGCGGGGTAGCCAACATCTGGCGCGGCTATCATCGCGATCCAGGCCAAGCCGGCAGCCTGCAGCACGAGGCCACCGGCCAGGATCGGACGGTTGCCGAACCGGTCGGCCAGTGCGCCGGCCAGCGGCGCGACGACGAACAGCGTGGCCGTCCACGGGACCAGGCGCAGCCCGGCCTCCAGCGGGGTGTAGCCCAGCCCGGTCTGCATGAACTGGGCGAGGAAGAACACCGAGCCGTAGAGCGACCCGAACAGCAGGAAGCTCGCCGCCGTGCCGGCGGAGAAGCCCCGGGAGCGGAACAGGCGCAGCGGCAGCATCGGCGCGGCAGCCCTGCGCTGCCAGGCGACGAAACCCAGTAGCAGCAACACTCCAGCGGCCAGCGCGGCGAGCACCTGCGGGCTGGTCCAGCCTGCCTGGTTGCCGCGCACCAGACCCCAGACCAACCCGAGCGCGCCCGCCGTCACCAGCACGAGGCCGCGGGTGTCGAGGGCGGCGTCCGGCCCGTGGCTCTCCG
>JBOHGT010000471.1:0-11165 GCA_050700385.1 Pseudonocardiaceae bacterium
CTCCAGGCGACACAGATAGGACTTGCTGATCTTGGCCCGCTCCGCGACCACCGCGAGGGACTTGCCCCGGGCGTTGCGGACCTGCCGCACCAGTCGGCCCATCGTCCGGGCTTCCTCAGCGTCCATCACGCCTCACCCACCCCTTCACCACCGTAGCGAGGAGCGCTGCGCCACTCGCGCGTGGCATCGGCGTCGATTGGCGCGCGCAGAGGACGAACGGCCCCGGCCGTGCGGACGCCCGCGGACCTCGCGAGGCCCGGAAGGCCGTGGACGCCGCGTGGGCTCCCGCTGATGCGGACCCCATGCGGACCAAGATCGGAAGCTGACCATGTCTCCGCTGCTCAGGACCAGTCTCCCGGCGCGGGTCAGTAGTACCAGGGGAATGCCGACCAGTCGGGCTCACGCTTGCCGAGGAAGGCGTCCCGGCCCTCCACCGCCTCGTCGGTCATGTAGGCGAGCCGCGTGGTCTCACCGGCGAAGAGCTGCTGGCCGACCAGGCCGTCGTCGATGAGGTTGAAGGCGTACTTGAGCATCCGCTGCGCGGTCGGCGACTTCCCGTTGATCTCACGAGCCCACTGCAGGGCGGTGGACTCGAGTTCTGCATGGGCCACGACCGCATTGACCATGCCCATCCGGTGCGCCTCCTCGGCGGAGTACGCCCTGCCCAGGAAGAAGACCTCCCGGGCGAACTTCTGCCCGATCTGCCGCGCGAGGTACGCCGACCCGAACCCACCGTCGAAGGAGCCGACGTCGGCGTCGGTCTGCTTGAACCGGGCGTGCTCGGCGCTGGCCAGCGTGAGGTCGCACACCACGTGCAGCGAGTGCCCGCCGCCGGCCGCCCAGCCTGGCACCACCGCGATCACGATCTTCGGCATGAACCGGATCAGCCGCTGGCACTCCAGGATGTGCAGCCGCCCGGCGCGCGCGGGGTCGACGGTCTCCGCGGTCTCACCCGAGGCGTATTGGTAGCCCGAGCGCCCCCGGATCCGCTGGTCACCGCCAGAGCAGAACGCCCACCCGCCGTCGCGCGGGGAGGGCCCGTTGCCGGTGAGCAGCACGCACCCGACGTCCGGGGTCATCCGCGCGTGGTCCAGCGCCCGGTACAGCTCGTCCACCGTGGACGGTCGGAACGCGTTGCGGACACCGGGGCGGTCGAAGGCGATCCGTACGGTGCCGGACTCGACGGCGCGGTGGTAGGTGATGTCGCTGGCCTCGAAGCCCTCGACCGGGCACCACGCGGAATCGTCGAACAGCTCGGAGACGGTCACGGCGGCGAGCATACGAACCGCCCACCGGTCCTGGCCCACCCGTAGCATCGTCGCACGTGGAGCTGATCCTGATACGCCACGCCCGACCCCTCCGTGAGCACCGCGCCGACGGGGCCGCGGCCAATCCCGGCCTCGACGCCGAGGGTCGGGAGCAGGCCGAGCACCTCGCCCGGTGGCTGGCCGTGGAGCGCATCGACGCGATCGTGTCCAGCCCGGCACGGCGCGCGTGGCAGACCGCCGAGCCGCTGGCGGCCGCGCTCGACCTGCAGGTCGGCGTCGTCGACGCGCTGCGGGAGTTCGACACCGGCGCGAACGAGTACGTCCCGGTCGAGGAGCTCACGGTCGACGACCCGCGGTGGCAGGCGATGGTGCGCGGCGAGTTCTACGGCTGTGCCGACCCGGAGGCGTTCCGGCGACGCGTGATCGACGGGGTGGAGCAGCTCGTCGACACGCATCCCGGCGGTCGGGTCGCCGCGTTCAGCCACGCCGGCACCATCAACGTCTACACCGCGCACGTGCTGAGCATCGCAGGGAACATGTGGTTCGCCCCGGGCTACGCGAGCATCACCCGCATCACGGCCAGCCGTGACGGCCGCCGCGGCGTGCTCAGCGTCAACGAGGCCGGCCACCTGCACCCGGCATACCTGACCGTCGCCCGGTAGCTGACCCGATCGCCAACGGGGACGCGGGCAATGGGGCGGCGGCGGGCTCGCATGGACCACACGCCGCCAGCAGCAGCACAACGACCGCTGACGGTAGTCCCGGGGGTGGCGCAGGAGTCAAGCCACGTGACCGCAGCCGCTGGGTTCCGGTCACTCGGTGCGTTCGCGGCGTGCCCGGAGCTGATCGCGGACGTGCTCGGGATCGAACCGGTGGTGACCACCTGCCGTAGTGAAGTCAGGTGTGACGATCCCGTCGCGGACCCACCGTTGCAGGGTCCGGATCGAGATGCCGAGCACGCGTGCCGTCTCGCCGGTGGACAGCAGGGGCGGCGACATGACTCAACCGTAGGAACCGTTCATACCCCTATAGTGTCATCTGTCGTGTTCAAGTACGTTTAGTAACGCTTGTCATCCTCTCGTGCACTGGGACGGCCGGTGCGCGACCAACATGAGAGGAAGCAGCGAAGGATGCTGCGGGAGCAGGAGCACTGGCTGAGCTGCCGGGACGCGGTCGGGCGGCAAGGCGCCGCAGCGGTGATCGTGCGGGACGGTGAGCTGGTCGTGATGGTGCCGGCGGGTGAGGCGGCGGTATTCCGATTCGACCAGCTGGATCAGGCCGACCACCTACGCGTGGCGCTGGCGCTGGGCATCGACCAAGTCCGAGATCAGATCCGCCGACAGGGGCGGTGACCCGGTGTCCAGGCGGTCGTCGTGAACGCCGAGCACCGCCGCCGTGGTGGTGGTGGTGGTGGGCTGGCCGGCAGGGTCAGCGAGGCGCTCGCCATGGATGTCTTCGACCGGCTGCATCAGCTGGATGAGGTGGCCGCAGAGACGCGGCGGCGATCGGCGGCCGAGCTGGAGCGGATCCGCGACGAGATGCGCCGCATGATCAGCATGTGGTGGGCGCTGCTCCAGCGTCACAGCGCCACCGACGATGGCCGCTGCCCGGAGTGTCGCACCTGGTGGGGCTGGCGGCGCCGGTGGCCCTGTGAAGTGTGGATGGCCGCGCACGCCAACCTGGTGGTTCACCATCCGGCGGCGGCCGAGCCGGAGCAGCCCGTCGAGACGGCGATGACGGTGCGGCCGCCGGTTCGGGAGGCGGTCACCGTCGCTGCCCCGGCCGGGTTCTTCCATCCCGCGGCCCGCTGGCTGGCGTCGACCGGTCGTGACCGGACATTGCCGATCGAGGTCGGCGGTCCGTGAAAAGATCGGGAGCTGACAACCCGTAACAGGTTTGCTCCGCGCTCGAGCAACTCCGACAGGGCGGTTACTGATGAACCCGTCCACGGCGCTCGCAGCGGTGCTGGTCGACGAGCTGGTGCGCTGCGGTGTGCGGCATGCGGTGCTGTGCCCCGGGTCCCGCAACGCGCCGCTGTCCTTCGCGCTGCACGAGGCGGATGCGGCGGGCCGGCTGGCGCTGCACGTGCGCATCGACGAGCGTTCGGCGGCGTTCTGCGCGTTGGGGCTGGCGCTGCGCGGCGGCGAGCCGGTGCCGGTGGTGTGCACATCGGGCACCGCGGTGGCCAACCTGCACCCGGCGGTGCTCGAGGCGCACCACGCCGGGGTGCCGCTGCTCGCGGTGACCGCTGACCGGCCGCCGGAGCTGACCGGTACCGGCGCGAACCAGACGGTGCAGCAGGTCGGGATCTTCGGCGACGCGGTGCGCGCCGCCCCTGAGCTGGCGGTCCCCGAGCACGGCACCGGCCAGCACGCCCACTGGCGGTCCACGGTGGATCGTGCGGTGGCCGCGGCGCGCGGGATCCTCGGTGGACGGTCGGGGCCAGTGCATCTCAACGTGCCGTTGCGCGAGCCACTGGTGCCGGATGGCGCGACGGGCTGGCCGGAGCCGCTGGACGGCCGGCCTGCCGGCGCACCGTGGACGCGGCTACCACCTGCGGTGCCGGCCGCATGGCCGGTGGACGTCGATCTCGGCGGCCGCACCCTCGCCGTCGCAGGTCACGGCGCTGGGACGGCACCCGAGGGGGTGCCGGTGATCGCCGAGCCCGCCGCGGCGTGCTGGCCCGGCGCGCTGCGTGCCGGGCCCTGGCTGGTCGGCAGCCCAGGGCTGCACCCCGACCGGGTGCTCGTGCTCGGCCGTCCCACGCTGCACCGGGCGGTGTCCCGGCTGCTCGCCGACCCCTCGGTCGCCGTCACGGTGATCTCCGACACACCACAGTGGACCGACGTGGCCGGGCGTGCGGTAGCCGTCGGATCCGTCCTGCACGCCGGCGGGCGTCCGGATCGGGGCTGGTACCGGACCTGGTCGGCGGTGGCCGAGGCGGCGGACGCCACCCTGGAGTCCACGCTGGACGGCGTGCCGGTCACGGGGTTGCACGTCGCGCGCCGGATGGTCGCCGCGCTGCCCGCCGGGGCGCTACTCGTCGTCGGCTCCTCCAACCCGATCCGCGACGTCGCGCTGGCCGCGCGGCCGCGCACCGGGCTCACCGTGCTGGCCAACCGCGGCGTGGGCGGCATCGACGGCACGGTCTCCACGGCGGTCGGCGCCGCGCTCGCGCACCGCGGGCCCTGCTACGCACTGCTCGGTGACCTGACGTTCCTGCACGACACCAACGGCCTGCTGCTCGGGCCCGCCGAGACCCGGCCGGACCTGACGATCGTGGTGGCCAACGACGAAGGCGGTGGCATCTTCGGCCTGCTCGAGCAGGGCGCCCCGGAGCACGCCGCCGCCTTCGAGCGGGTATTCGGCACCCCGCACGGCACCGACCTCGCGGCGCTGTGCGCGGCACATCATGTGCCGCACCGGCGGGTGCCGGCAGAGGAACTGGCAGCGGCACTCGACCCGGTTCCGGGAATGCGCGTGGTCGAGGTCCACACCGAGCGGGCCGGGCTGCGCACCCTGCACGAGCGCCTCCGTGCCGCGGTCGCCGGCGCCGTCGGCTCCGCACCCGGGGGGTGACCCTTTAGGGTCGGCTCGGGAGGTGAGCCGATGCCCTCGCTGCGCATCCGAGCTGCCGTCGGTGGCGCGGCGGTGCTGCTCGCTGCCGTCGCGGTGCTGGTGTGGCCCGCGGGTGGCGCGGACCCCGTCGCCGATCCGGCGCCCGCCGAACCTCCGCCGCTGCCCGCCGAACCTCCGCTGCCCGCCGAACCTCCGCTGCCGCCCGCCACACCCGGCGCGCCGGGCATCGGCGATACCTACTACCCCGGGGACGGCAACGGCGGCTACGACGTGCGGGCCTACGACATCGAGCTGCGCTACGACCCCGCCGCCGACCGGCTCACCGGGCGCACCACGATCACCGCGACCGTCACCGGCCACCTGTCACGGTTCAACCTGGACCTGCTGCTGCCGGTCTCGGCCGTGCGGGTCGACGGCCGGCAGGCCAGGCACGAGCAGCACGGCGGCGAGCTGGTGGTGACGCCCCGGCAGCCGCTGCGCCCCGGGACCACCATGACCGTGCGGGTGGACTACGCCGGGGTGCCGTCGCAGATCGAGGTCGACGGCGAGACCCCGTGGACGCGCACCCCCGGCGGGGCAGTCGCGGTCGGCCAGCCCGACATCGCGGCGTGGTGGTTCCCTTCCAACGACCACCCGGCCGACAAGGCCCACGTCGCGGTGACGGTCACCGTCCCCCACGGCGTGGAGGCGCTGTCGAACGGCGAGCTGCTCGCCGGCCCGGAGCCCGCGGGCAGCGGTGCGGACCGGTGGCGCTGGCGTGCGCGCGCCCCGATGGCTCCCTACCTCGCGTTCGTCGCGATCGGGCAGTACGAGCTGGTGCGCCGCGACACCGCGCACGGCCCGTACCTCGCGGGCTACGCGCAGGGTCTGGATCCGGCGACGGCCGCGGCGGCGCGGGAGTCGATCGAGCAGACACCGCAGCTCGTCGCGTTCCTCGAGGATCTGTTCGGCGACTACCCGTTCGACCAGCTCGGCGGCGTGGTGCCGGACGCCGCGGGGCTGGGCTTCGCGCTGGAGAACCAGACCCGACCGGTGTACTCACCGGTGTTCTTCGCTGGCGGGACCGACGTCGGTGTGGTGGTGCACGAGCTGGCCCACCAGTGGTTCGGCGACAGCGTCTCGGTGCGTCGCTGGCGCGACATCTGGCTCAACGAGGGCTTCGCCACCTACGCCGAGTGGCTGTACTCCGAGCGCAATGGCGGTCCCAGCGCGCAGCGGATCGCCGATGCGCGGTACGACCGGTTCCCGGTGGACGCGCAGTTCTGGCAGGTCCCCCCGGGTGACCCGGGTGCGGCGAACCTGCTCGACGGCGCGGTCTACGTCCGCGGTGCGATGGCGCTGCACGCGATCCGGGTCGCGGTCGGCGACCCGGTGTTCTTCGACGTGCTGCGTGCTTGGGCGACCGAGCGACGGGGCGGGCACGGCACGGTCGAGGAGTTCCTCACCCTCGCCGAGCGACGCTCCGGCCAGCAGCTCGACGCGCTGGCCGACGCCTGGCTCTACCGCCCTGGTCGCCCGGAGCCGATCGGCTGAGGCGGGACGTCCGGGCCGTGTTCGTGGTGACGGGGACGACGGCCAGGAGCCCCGCCGCCCGACCGGCTCGCCGCCGCGTTGGCCCCTTCGTTGCTCACGATGATGGCTGGACGCACTATGCCGGCATCGGAGCCGACCACCGGGTCGGAGGTCCACCAGCCTGATCTCGCCCCGGCGCATTACCGGGCGTCGAGCCCGCTGACGACTGTCCGGTCCCATGCATCGGCCTCGGGCTCCCACTCGGCCCATGACTGCAGGTAGGACTCGGAAAGCTCCCGGGTGCGGAGCAGGGCCACGGCGTGGTGAAGCGCCGCTGACCGGGATGTGGCCCCCCGGGTCGAGGCGTACTCGTCGAGGAATGCGACATCCTCCTCCGGCAGGCTCACACTCAGCTTCACAGCAGTGATAGTGCCTCTGTGGGAGCGGCTGATCGCTGCTGGTGCAGACCGCCTTCCGTGGTGGTCAAGGCTAGCAGGGTCGGGAACCATCGGATGGCCACTGCGCCCGTATGGCCCTTGCTTGAAGCAGTCCATCAATACTACATGATCACTTTCCCGATACGTACTCAGCTCCACAGTCGCAGTGGCGCGGCGGCGCTGACGTGACCTACAAATCCAGACAAAGTCACCCGCTGGCCGACCGATGTCGGACGTACCGCATGAACCCGAGTGCTACGCAGCAGTAGAAGGTCGCCGACTTCGGGGCGCACCACCACTGCTGGCTCGGCCAGCAGTTCGCGTCGGTAACCGTACGTGCTGTCAATGCCGTGTCGTATACGGTCGATGTCGAAGACACCGAAATCCCACAGCTCCACTGCTCCATCGTCGTTATTGCCCGGCGGCACACGCAGATAGATGTTGACGCCGAGCTGCTCGGTAAAGGTCCGCGCCTCGGCCACCTCAGGTGCCGCCTCACCTAGGATGTCCAGATGCGGTAGCGCCTGCGCACCGTTCTGCCAGACCCGTAGCATGCCGAAAACGAGCGGTCGCTCGTCCACCCGGAGTAGGCTGGCGCCAGCTGGCCATATCTCGTCCAGCTCGCATCGCAGCCGGTCGATCGGTGACATGTCCGGGTGGCATAAGTGGCGCAGCGCGGCCATCGCGACTGCGGAGCTAGCCAAGTAGTCCTCTTGTGCCGCCCGGTCGCCGACTGTTTCAGTGAAGGCGCGCACGTTGCTGTGGTAGATCCGCTGGTATCTTTTACTGCAACTGTCCAGCTTCTCCAGCATGCGAGCCGAAAGTTCCTCGCACAGGCCGGGCGGATGGTAACCGACGACGCGTACCGCAAGAATGCCACCGCCGACAACGCGGCGGACAACATCTGCAGTCAGTGTCTCCTCGACGAGTAGCATTTGGAACTCCGTAGGAGAAAGTAGCCGGAACTAAACAAAGTTATTCACTTGTTATTTCATTCCAGCTCCTAACTACGGCGCCGCAGCTATTTCCGCCATCGCGCTCTTCGCAGCGGAAACCATTAGGCTGAGGTCAGTGCCGATAGCGATAAAATTAATTCCCCGCTCTGCCTCACCTCTGGCGGTTTGTCGCGTGCCAGCGAAAATACCCAGAGGCATCCCGGCTGCCTTGCAACCGGAGAGTACCTCTTCAATAGCGGCGCGTACCTCGGGATCGCTAAGCTGGCCGAGTTTTCCCATGCTCCCAGAAAGGTCGTAGGGGCCGATGAAGACGGCGTCGGTGCCCGGCGTCCCCAGGATGTCATCGAGTGCCTGCACGGCGTCGATTTCCTCTATCTGTAGAACGAGCGCGGTGGTGTCGTTGGCGCGGGTCAAGTACCCGGCAAAGTCCGCGCCGTACTGCTGCGCCCGGGCGATGCCGACGCTGCGCCCGCCGAGCGGCGGGTACTTCGCGGCGAGCACGGCTCGGCGGGCGTCAGCGCCGGACCGTACATGCGGAACGATCACCCCGTCCGCGCCTGAGTCGAGCACCTTCTTAATCCATGCCTCATCGTTTACCGGCACGCGTACCAGCGTGTAGCAGCGTCCCGCGACCGCTTGCGCGATCTGCTGGACTGCTGCCGGATCGAGAGCGGGTGAATGCTCCATGTCCACGAAGAGCCACTCGATACCGCATATCGCGAGGGCCTCGGCAACCTCAGAGCTGGCGAGTGTCACGAGGGTACCGAGCAGCGGGCGCGGTTCCCGCAACCGGTCGGGCAGTGCGATCACGATGCCGTCTCCTTTAATAGGCGAAAGTATTGGTTTTGTCGCAGTGTGGGGTCGATGCTCGCCAAGTGTTCGAGCCCGGACAATCGTACCCGTTTGCCTTCGTTCAACACGACCGACTTGTGCCAAAGCACGTTGAAGTAGTCGAGCATCACCTTCGCGACCGTCTCGTTGCGGATGAGCACCGAGTCCATCGCGCCGGTGAGATCCACCGGTGGGTACAGGAACACGAACGACTGTCCGTCCTTAACCGTGATGTGAAGGCTGAGTTGGTGCGGCAACGGCCCCACCGATTTCTGGTCGAAGACCGCAAAGGATGCCTGACCGGTTGGCGCCAGCTCGTGGCTTCGGGCGATCAGGAATGACATCTTGCCCTTTGTGTCCAAGCTTGCAATACTTCGGAAGCTCCGCAGCGGCGATCTGCGGGCCTTGATAAATGTGTGGATGCGCTGGAAGTAGATGTCAAGGTTGGCATGCTCACCGCGCGCAGGGGAGAGGTTTAGCGTGCTGACTGACTCCGCGCCGACCGTGATCTCGATGAGCTTGTTTAAGAATTCTTCACTGGTATGGAAGACCTCGACGTCCTGGCCTGGCTGGCGCAGAATCCGTTCCTGGTTCTCAAGGCTGAGCTCAGTCCGACCGTAGACGTAGGCGATGAAGGAGGCGAGTGTGCCGAACAGATAGGGTACAGCCAAGTCTAGTGGGAACTCGATCTGAGTCGTCCGAAACAGGTTAATGATCAGTACTGGAATGTTCATCAGCGTAAAAAGACCAGCCAGCCACAGCGACAAGCGTCCGGCGATCGCCGTGTGCCGAGCACTCACCTTGAACCAGCCCCTCGCTCGACGCCAAGCCCTCTAGCACCCATAGGGCGCTCGCCGCCGACCGGACGGTCTGCGGCACACCAACGAGTCAGTGATCATTGTTCCTGAGCGGGCAGTTGATCGCAACCCCATGCCGTGACGCTTCTATGTGTTGTCAAGTGGGAGCTGGTCGGTCAGGACATCTCACCGGGCGGGGTCAAGTCCCTGGCCGTGACGGAGGTGTGCGGTCCAGCCTCGCCGGCCGGCGGGTTGTCTTGCTCGGTCGCTGGCCGGTCAAGGGCGAACCCGTGCGGGGATCCCTGCGGCCTTCGGCCGCCCCGCACGGAACCGTCGCTACGCGATGGCCTGCGGCCACCCTTGACCGGCCAGCTCCCTCGACAAGCTTGGCTGGGTGTCGAAGCAGGCCCGAGGAGTGCGCGATTAGGCCTGGCTTGGCCGCGGTGTCGAGCTCAGGTCATCGCGGTGGTGAGGGCTCGGTAGAGCTGGCGGGCGATGTAGCGCTTTTAGGCAGCGGCGGATCTCGCGGGGGGTCTTGCCTTGGGCGGTGCGCCGTGCGACGTAGGCGCGGGTCTGGGGGCAGCTGCGCATCCGCGTGAGGGCAATGGTGTGGATCGCGCGGTTGAGGGCTCGGTCGCCGCCGCGGTTGAGGCGGTGACCGACGGTGCGACCGCTGCTGGCTTGCAGCGGGCTGGTGGCGGCGAGGGCGGCGAAGGCCGCGTCGTGTCGGCACCGTCGGGGGTCAGAGAAGCTGACGATGGCCTGGGCTGCGCTGACTGGTCCGATGCCGCGTTGGTTGATCAGGCCGGGAACAAGGTCGTCCACAATGGCCTGCAGCTGGGTGCGGTTGGCCTTAAGCGCGCGGCCGGCCTCGCGCAGCGCGAGGGCGAGTCGCCGGATCTCGGCCTGCCGCACGGCCTGTTCGCGGCTGGCATCGCGAGGTCGGCGGCGCCGGGCCAAGCTGGCCAGGGTGGCGTCGGGCAGCGCGCCGCGGGCGGTCTGGCGGTCGGTGTCATCGCCGCCCAGCAGCAGCGCCCGCAGTCGATTGCTCTGCCCGGTGGTCGTGGCGGTGAGTTCGTTGCGGGCGCTGAGCACAATTCGCAGCGCTTCACGGTCACCGTCGGCGCGCGGAGTGGGCAGCCGATCGGCGTCGAGTCCCAGCGCGGTCAACACCGCGAAGTGAGCGTCGATGGGGTCGGACTTGCTCGTGCCGCGGCGCTGCTTTCGGTGGGGTTGCTCACACTCGATCACCAGCAGGTCGGCGGCGGTGACCGCGCGGGCCAGCCCGACGCCGTAGCTGCGGGTCCCCTCGATCGACACGGCCACCCGGGGACCGGGGTGTGCTGGACGATCCAGGCGAGCAGCTCGGCGTAGCCCGCGCTGTCGTTGCTGATCGTGATGGTGGCGATCGGTGTCCCGGTCGGATACGCGATCTCCACCTCATGAGTGTCGCGGTGGGTGTCCACCCCCACGACGGCATCGACGAACTCTGCCACCATGGGCACTGGCCTGGTGTCCTTCCTGGGCGTCGGGTCAACATCGGCACCGGCCTGGATGGGATCACCGAGCGGCACCATCTGTGACGGGTCACGCCATCGGCGGACAGGCTTCTGATCAGGCCAACTGGTGGGCCAGGCCGGTGCCGGCAACCGCGGCGGACAAGTCAAGGCCAAAGGCACGCCAAGGCGGCCAGATCATTCACGGGTCACACCGAGCTGCCGGCCCCCAGCCTGGAGCACTCCCAGCCAGGAGCACCACAACAACACTCACAGATCATTCACGGGG
>JBOHGT010000472.1:0-2955 GCA_050700385.1 Pseudonocardiaceae bacterium
GAGGGCAGCGGCGAGACCCG
Source organism: Pseudonocardiaceae bacterium (assembly GCA_050700385.1). GTDB lineage: Bacteria > Actinomycetota > Actinomycetes > Mycobacteriales > Pseudonocardiaceae > WHSY01. The sequence goes on from JBOHGT010000472.1 coordinate 21, forward strand.
CGCAGCGCGAAGCGCCGGTCGGCGAGCATCACCACCGCGGCCAGGGCGGTCATGTAGGCGGGTACGGCCAGGGCAAGGGCCAACTCGACAAGCACATCGAGGATCACGCCGCAGACCGTGCCGCGGATCACGCCGAGGGAACTATCAGGGCGTTAGATGTCCCCCGCGCGGGTTACACTCGCAGGCCCGCCCGCCACGCCATCCTCCGCAGGTCCCGACCCACCGCGTCATCGCGGGACCGCTCGACCAGCTCTTCGAGGACGTCTCGCGCGAACGGGTTGCGGTGCACCTTGTCCGCAGAGATGCGTTCCGCGGCCCGCAGCGCGCGCACCGCATCATCGCGACGGCCCCGCAGCTGCGACAGCCCCCGGCCGTAGTTGACCCAGTGGTTGGCGCGCCTCGTGGGCGCGACGATCCGCTCCGGGCTCAACGACTCCGCCAGCTGTACGGCCCGCTCGTAGTCGCCTGCTTCCAGGGCCACCGACAGCCGCCAGCTGGTGACGTTCGTCGGGCCGAACGACATATAGTGGGCGTTGCCCTCCCCGGTGCGCTCGGCCAGCTCGGCGGCCTGCTCGAGGGCCGCCTCGACGTCGCCGGTCCGTTCCTGGGCTGCGGCCAGCAGCGACTCCGACAGGGTCAGCATCCCCGCCAGCGACAGGTCATCGCCGGTGCTGAGATCGACACGGTGCAGCGCCTCACCAGCTTGGTCGAAGTCCCCCCACGCCAGCAGCCCATTGGCCTGCCCGAACGCGGCAACAGCCAGGCTCACCGGCTCGTCCAGCCGCTCGGCGGCCTGCCCCGCCAGCCGCGCCGCCGACCAGCACAGATCCTCCGGGGCGCCCACACCATGCAAGAAGGCCTGCGTGCCCTGCGGGTGCAACTCCACTGCCAGCCGGAGCAGTTCGGCGTCGTCGCGGCCCGCCTGAATCGACGTGTGCAGGTCGCGGATCAGGTCCGGCAGGACCATGCCTACCTCCGCGTGCAGGCACCGCTGCTTGGCGTCAAGCACCGCGTGCACTCGCAAGGAGAGCTGGTCGGCCGACTGCACCTGCCCATTCGGGGCGCCCCTGTCGACGGCCTGCAACGCCCGGCGCACCGCCGCCACGGCAGCGTCGGCGGTCGGGTCGCCCGGAGCGGGCTCAGGCATCCCGATCAGCTCCGACGGGGCGACCTCGAGCGCGTTCGCCAGCGCGACGATCAAAGACCGCCGGTTCAACGCTCGTTTCCCGCTCTCCAGCAGCGACAGGTACGGCTCCGAGATCCCGGCGCGGTCGGCGATCACCGTCTGCGTCTTGCCCCGCGCCTTGCGGATCCGGCGCAGCCGCCGACCGATCGTGACGTTGTCCTCGGTGTCCATCTCGTATCACCCCTTCACCACCACCGTAACCGTAGCGTGCGGTGTGCTGTCCCATCGGGCATGGGAGCGTCCGGAAAAACCGCTGGTAGAGGTGTTGCGGTCCTTGCGGCAACCACGCTGATGCCAGCGAGCACACCCAAGAGTGGCGGCTGTTGGCAGCGTGTGCCGACGCGCCTGACGCGGGCCGGTTCGTCTCCCACAGCACCCCAGCCGCGATGCGCGGCGCCTCGTCGCCGAGTTCTGCGTCACCTGCCCGCTGCAGCAGCCCTGCCGTGCCCATGCCCATGCCCGGACGACCTGCTCCCAGGGTGTGTGGCGAACGTGGTTCCCGACACCCGTGGTTCCCGAGACCGGAAACCGGGCACACGGTGAACCTGCTGCGGTGATCCCCGGCCAGCGGCCGGTCGAGTGCCCCTCACCCTCTCCCGGCGGCGGCCGGCCCCATGCCGAGGCGTGCGGAAATCGAAGGGCGGGCGATCCACACGACGACGCCTGCGTGTGGTACCGGGAGTCAGGTTGGGGCTGCACGGACCCCTACAGGGGCGATCTTTCCCAAACGGGTCATCGACCCAGGCTGGACTGCTACTAGCCTCCTGAGCAGTGACGGCTGCGGCCTGACCATGACGGGTCCGACGACAGGCAGAGGAGGGTGGGGATGGGTGGGGGCCGGGTTGTGACGGCAGCGACGGCGCAGGAGCTCGAACGCAACGGCCTGCTGGTGGCGCGGGGTGCGTCGTCAGCGACCTTGCGGTATTTTCGCCCGGTGCAAGCGCTCCGGCGGAGAGGGAGGCCGTGAAGCGGCGGCGCATGTGGCGGCTGTAGTTGACGATCTACAAGGCAACCGCTTCTGGAGCGAGATCGTGGGCTGGTGGGCTGGTGTTGGGAGCAGTGATCCTGGCAGCAGCACGACATGGATCGAGGGCGAGGACGCTGCCAGGGGGCGATGGCTAGCTGTCGGCCCGACGAGTCAGCAGGACGGAGCCTGAGACCGGGATGTCAGCGTCTTCGCTCGAGATCATCGTCATTGGGCTCGGAGACGTAGCCCAGACACATCTCACGGTGCTGGAGCAGATACGAAACGTCGACGTTGTTGCCGGTGTAGACCCCGCTGGCTCATCCGCAGTTACGTTCCGGGGACGCGGCATTCCGGTCTACAAAACGGTCCAGGACGCGGGCGCCGATCATAATCCTGACGTGGCCGTCGTTGCGACGCCGACGCCGACTCATGCTGCGGTCTGCAGCCAGGTCACGGAGAGTTTTCCATCTGCACGCCTTCTGGTCGAGAAACCCGCAGCCGCCAACCTCGCCGACGCAAGACATGTGCTTGGAGAGATTGGCAGACAGCAGCCTGTCGAGGTGGCGTACCACATGTCCTGCTCCCCTGAAGTGACCTGGGCCATGGAGATCGCACGGACCAAGGCGGACAGTCTTGGCGCACCCGTGGCGATCGAGGGCTCCTCGCTGTATCAAGTGGGTTTGGTCCCGGCGTGGCGGGTTGACGGGGGTAAGATCGTTTCGTTTACTGCGTGACTGTCAGTGATGGTCGCGCGGGAGGTCTGGGTGTATGGACGAGTTGGA
>JBOHGT010000473.1:0-3100 GCA_050700385.1 Pseudonocardiaceae bacterium
GAGGGCAGCGGCGAGACCCGCGCAGCGCGAAGCGCCGGTCGGCGAGCATCACCACCGCGGCCAGGGCGGTCATGTAGGCGGGTACGGCCAGGGCAAGGGCCAACTCGACAAGCACATCGAGGATCACCCGGCCCACCGTGGCGGCGATCTCATGGTGCGTATGCGCGTGTAGCTAACCCTTCGTGTCCATGCGAAATCGGTTGAGTAGCGAGTCCAGCTCCCATACCCGGCGCCGCGCCCGCCGGTGTAGGTCAGCCACCAGTTCGCGGGCGATCGGGTCGTTGCGGAGGCGCTGTGGCGCCAGCCGGTCGGCGGTGTCCAGGTGCCGGATCGCCTCACCGTCACGATCCGGGCCGTCCTGCATCAACGCGCGGGCCAGATCCAAGTGCAGCGAGGACGAGCGTTCCCGGCTGTCCAGTGCGTCTACATCCAGCGGGGAGCGGGTGACGTCCTCATAGGCGCGGCCGCCCTGACCCAGTTCGATCCCGATGGACAGCCGCCACAGCGCGACATTGGTCGGCCCGAAGTGCTGCCGCATCCCGTTGCGCTGCCCGACGCAGGCCGCCAGCTGACCGGCCTCGCAGAGATGGGCATGCGCGTCGGCAGCGCGCTGCTCGCGTCCCGCGATCTTCGCGGAGACCAGGTGCGTCATGCCGAGCGCTTCTGCGGGGAGGGTGTCGTCGGTGTGGCCGAGCTGAACGGCGGGAGTCAGCTCGTCAACGGCACTGGTCAGCACGGTTGCGCCCCGGTGGGCAGGTAGCCGCATGAGGTCTTCTGCCCAGTACAGACGGGCGAAACCGGTCAGGCCCGGGTCATCCTGCCGGCAGGCGACGTCGTAGCCACGCCGGGAGGCGGCCACTGTCAGGTCGATGTAGCCGACGTTGCGGGCGACCGCGCTGGCGACCATGCACGCAGCCGTCAGCGCACCGAACGCGCGCGCACTGCTGGGGCCCCCGGCGGTCAGCGCATGCGCCTGCGACTCGACGAGCAGCGTGCCCAGATCCCGTCCGGCCAGCGAGAAGCGGGCATGGTCACGATGCTCGTTCGCGTTCTGCGCCCAGGACACCAGCTCATCCAGCGGCCGAGGGGTGACGTCGGGCACGTCGTCGGCGTCGTAGTCGTGGAGCGCCGCCCGGATGCCCGGCAGGCAGGCCATCGCCTCGGCGGTGTCGCGATCGATCGGCTGGTAGGGCTGCCCGGTCAGGTCTGTATCTGTGCGATGCATGATACAGTCATGCCATGACGACCCCAGTACGCGCAACCACCCAGGTCACAGACCCACACACCCAGCCGCGGGCATGCCTGTACGACCGGGTGAGCCACGACAAGCGGCAGACCGGCCGGTCGGTGGACGAGCAGCGCGCCGCTGGTCTGGCTGCCTGCGAGGCACAGGGCTGGCACGTCGCCGGGACTTACGACGAGCCGCCCCGGTCCGCGTCGCGGTTCGCCAAACGCGCCCGCGAGGAGTGGCAACGTCTCAACGCTGACATCGCAGCCGGGAAGTGTGATGTGCTCGTGTTGTGGGAGCCGTCGCGCGGCTCCCGTACGCTCACCGAGTGGTCCACCACACTCGACCTGTGCCGCAAGCACGGCGCGCTAATCCACGTGGTGACACACTCGCGCACCTACGATCTTTCGACCGCGCGGGACTGGCGGACCCTCGCAGACGACGGTGTAGACTCCTCCTACGAGTCCGAGAAAACACGTGAGCGAATATTGCGAACTACAGCCTCGAACGCCGCACAAGGTCGCCCCCACGGCCGCGTGCCCTACGGCTACAAGCGGGTCTACAACCCGGACACGAAAGCGCTGATCGAACAGTGCGCGCACCCCGAAGAGGCGCCGGTGGTGCGTGAAGTCGTGCAGCGGCTCGCCAACGGCGAGCCGGTCATCGCGATTGCGCGTGATCTCAACGCGCGCAACATTCCGTCACCGGATGGCAAGGAATGGGGCCGCGAGGCGGTCCGTCGGCTCGCGCTCCGTGTGACCTACATCGGCAAGCGCGAATACAGGGGCGAGTTGTTAGAGGGTAACTGGCCGCCGCTGGTGGACCCGGAAACGTTCCATTCCGCGCGGTCCCTGCTCCTGGCGGAAACACGCAAGACCACTAAGCCGGGAAACGCGAAATACCTGCTGTCCTACATCGCGCGGTGCGGCGAGTGCGGCGCGTCGATGTCGGCACAGAAACAACGCAAGGGCGGCCGGGAGTACACCTACTACCGGTGCTGCGGTGACCGCCCGTGCACGGCCATACGGGCGCCCTTCGTAGATGATCTTGTGCGCGACCTGATCTGCGAGAAGTGGCTGACCGACCCGGGAACATACGAGCGGCTATCCGCACCCGACCAGTCCGCGGCCGCTGCCGCCCGCGCGGAGGTAGCCGCGCTGAAAGCGCGGCTCCAGGAAACCTACGACGCGGTAGCCGATGGGACGTTGAGCGTGACCGCGCTTTCGCGCATCGAAGGAAAGATGATGCCGCAGATTCGGGATGCCGAGCAGCGCGCGGACGAGCTGACCGTACCGGGACCGTTGCGGGCACTGCTCGGTGACAACGGCAGACATGAGGATGTGCGCGCCCGGTGGGATGCCGCCGACACGGCGACCCTGCGAGAGATTGTGCGCGCGGCAGCCGACGTCCGGGTGTTCCCGGCGGTCGGTGGCGCGCGGACCACGCCGGACCCCAGCAGGGTCAAGATCACCAACCGGCTGTGAAGCGCGGCAAGGTACCCCAGCAGGGTCTAGATCACCTAGCGGTTGTGACCAGGATCACCCTCGCGGTGTGAAGATGACCGGCGACGACCGTAGCCAGGCCGCGAAACCCGCTATACGGTCACCACTCGTGACGGACGAGTACGACGACGCGCGGCAGCAGTGGATCGAGCAGACGGCCGCCGCTATGAAACCTCCCACTGACGAGCAGATCGCACTGTTCCGCGCCCTATTGGGCTACACCCGGCGCCCGGCCACCGGCGCCGACCACGAACGGGAACGCGACGCGCCGATAAACGCCGCATAACCCGCGAGACTCGCACCACGCCCGGTATTCGGGCACCGGGCGTGACGAGGATTGCCCCGGCAATCGTCGTCGCAAGGGGAGGAC
>JBOHGT010000474.1:0-9422 GCA_050700385.1 Pseudonocardiaceae bacterium
CCAGGGCTACCGAAATCACTCACGACCCTCGGGAGCAAGTGCGGATGCCGTGTGCCGGGGCCGTGCGTAGCGTGTGAGCGTGGCCGTTCCTCCGAACACCCCACCCCCGTCACTGCCCTGCACCCTCGGTGCGCTGCGCGCGTCCGGGCACGTCGAGCTGGACGTCAAGGGTGAGCTGCGCGCGAACCTGCTGGACGCCCTGCGCGCCAGCTGCGACCCCTGGCCGGGCATCGTCGGCTTCGACGACACCGTGCTGCCCCAGCTCGAGCGTGCCCTGCTGGCGGGTCACGATGTCGTGCTGCTCGGCGAGCGTGGCCAGGGCAAGACCCGCCTGCTGCGCTCCCTGGCCGGGCTGCTGGACGAGTGGACCCCGGTCATCGCGGGTTCCGAGCTCGACGAGCACCCCTACACCCCGATCACGCCCACCTCGGTCCGCCGGTCCGCCGAGCTCGGTGACGAGCTGCCGGTGAGCTGGCGGCACCGGTCGCAGCGCTACACCGAGAAGCTCGCCACCCCGGACACCAGCGTCGGCGACCTGGTCGGCGACGTCGACCCGGTGAAGGTCGCCGAGGGCCGCAGCCTGGGTGACCCCGAGACCATCCACTTCGGGCTAGTCCCCCGCGCGCACCGCGGCATCGTCGCGATCAACGAGCTGCCGGACCTTGCCGAGCGGATCCAGGTGGCACTGCTCAACGTGATGGAGGAGCGCGACATCCAGGTCCGCGGCTACACGCTGCGGCTGCCGCTGGACGTGCTGCTCGTCGCGACCGCCAACCCCGAGGACTACACCAACCGCGGGCGGATCATCACCCCGCTCAAGGACCGGTTCGGGGCCGAGATCCGGACCCACTACCCGCGCGAGGTGGCCGCCGAGGTCGCGCTGGTCGCTCAGGAAGCCGACCTGGACACCATCGGCGCCCAGGTCGGCGAGCCGCTGATCGAGGTGCTCGCGCGATTCAGCCGTCACCTGCGCTCGTCCGCGGCGATCGACCAGCGCTCCGGCGTGTCGGCCCGGTTCGCCGTCGCCGCCGCCGAGACCGTGGCCGGGGCCGCGGTGCGCCGTGCCGCACTCACCCGCGAGGAGCAGCCGGTGGCGCGGCCGGTGGATCTCGAGGCGGTGCCCGGGGTACTGCGCGGCAAGCTGGAGTTCGAGTCGGGCTTCGGCGAACCAGGCGGGGAGCGCGACGAGCAGGGCGAGGTGCTCACCCACTTGCTGCGCCGCGCGGTCGCCGACACCGCCCGGTTCCGGCTGCGCGGGCTGGACCTCACGGCGCTGGCGGAGGAGGTCTCCGGTGGGCGCCGCGTCGTGACCGGGGAGCGGGTGCCCGCGGCCGAGGTGCTCGCCGCGCTGCCCGAGCTGCCGGTGCTGCACGAGGTCGCCACGCGGCTCGGCGCCGACCCGTCCGGGCCGCCCGGGCCGATCGCGGCCGCCATCGAGCTGGCGCTGGAGTCGCTCTACCTCACCCGCAGGCTCGGCAAGGACACCGAGGACGGGAGCACGGTCTACGGCGGGCCGGCGGAGCGAGGGCGGGCGGAGCGAGGGCAGCGATGACGCCGTCCAGCCGCTACTCCTACGGGCCGTGGCACGGCGGCCCGGACCCGCTGGCGCCGCCCGCCGACCTGCGTGCCGCGCTCGACGAGATCGGTCGTGACGTCATGGCGGGCTCCTCGCCGCGGGCGGCGATCCGGGAGCTGTTGCGACGCGGCATGGACGGCACCCGCGGGATGGACGACCTGGCGCGACGGGTCTGGCAGCGCCGCGCCGAGATCACTCGCCGGCACCGGCTGGACGGCACCCTCCAGCAGGTCCGCGAGCTGCTCGACCGTGCCGTGCAGGCCGAGCGCCGCGCGCTGTTCCCCGACCCCGATGACGACGCCCGGTTCCGCGAGGCCCGGCTCGACGCGCTGCCCCCGGACACCGCCCGCGCGGTCACCGAGCTCGCCGACTACGACTGGCGCTCGGCGGAGGCTGCGGAGGCTTACCAGCAGATCCGCGACCTGATGGGCCAGCAGCTGCTCGAGCAGCGCTTCGAGGGCATCAAGCAGGCGTTGCAGTCCACGTCGGCGCAGGACGTCGAGCGGGTACAGCAGATGCTCGCCGATCTGAACGATCTACTCGCCGCGCACGCCAGGGGCGACGACGACGTGCCACAGCGGTTCGACGACTTCATGCGGGCGCATGGCGAGTTCTTCCCGGAGAACCCGCGCAATGTCGACGAGCTGATCGACGCGCTGGCCGCCCGCTCGGCCGCCGCGCAACGGATGCTCAACTCCATGACGCCCGAGCAACGTGCCGAGCTCGGGCAGCTCGCCCAGCAGGCATTCGGCGACCCCCGGCTGGCCCAGCAGCTCGCCCAGCTCGACGCGCAGCTGCGGGCGCTGCGCCCGGGGGAGGACTGGCAGGGCGCCGAGCGCTTCCGGGGCCAGGACCCGCTCGGGCTCGGCGAGGGCGCGCAGGCGATGGGTGACCTCGCCGAGCTCGACGCGCTGGCCGAGCAGCTCGCGCAGTCCTATGCGGGGGCGCGTGCCGAGGACGTCGACCTCGACGCGCTGACCCGCCAGCTCGGCAACGAGGCCCGGGTGGACGCCCGCCGGCTCGCCGAGCTCGAACGGGAGCTGGAGCGGCAGGGCTTCTTCGAGCGCGCCCCGGACGGCACGCTGCGGCTGTCCCCCAAGGCGCTGCGCCAGCTCGGCTCGCAGGCACTGTCGGACGTCGTGGAGGCGCTGCGCTCCCGGCGCGGCGAGCGCGATGTGCACCGCGCCGGCGCGGCGGGGGAGCCCAGCGGGGCGTCTCGGCCGTGGGTGTTCGGCGACTCCGAGCCGTGGGAGGTCTCCCGCACCGTGCGCAACGCGGTGCTGCGGCGTGCCGGGCGTCGCGGCGGCGGCCCGCTGCTGGCCGTCGACGACGTCGAGGTGGTCGACACCGAGCAGCGTTCACGGGCCGCGGTGGCGCTGTGCGTGGACACCTCGTGGTCGATGGTGCAGGACGGCCGCTGGGTGCCGATGAAGCGCACCGCACTCGCGCTGCACCACCTGGTCCGCACCCGGTTCCGCTCCGACGCGCTGGAGCTCATCACGTTCGGCAGGCACGCGCAGCGCGTGGACATCGCGGCGCTCACCGGCCTGGAGGGGGTCTGGGAGCAGGGCACCAACCTGCACCACGCGCTGCTGCTGGCGAGCCGGCACCTGCGCCGCAACCCCGACGCCGCCCCGGTGGTGCTCGTCGTCACCGACGGCGAGCCCACCGCGCACCTGGAGCCGGACGGCGAGTCGGTGTTCAGCTACCCGCCGTTGCCCGACACCCTTGCCCTCACCGCGCGGGAGATGGACTCGCTGTCCCGGCTCGGGACGGCCGTGACAATCGTGATGCTCGGCGACGACCCGCGGGTCTCGGCGTTCGTCCACCGGCTCGCGCGGCGCTGCGGCGGGCGGGTACTCGACCCGGGGGTCGACGGCTTGGGCGCCGCGGTGGTCGGCGACTACCTGCGCCACCGCCGCTCCAGCTGACTGGGCACGGCGCTGCGGTCACGTAGGGTCGGGAGCATGCAGTCCTGGATGCCGGTGGAGATCCCGCAGCTACCCGGCCAGGGCCCTACGCTGCGGCTGCACGACACCGCCACCGGTGAGGTGCGCCCCACCGCGCCCGGCCGGACCGCCCGGATGTACGTCTGCGGCATCACCCCCTACGACGCCACCCACCTCGGACACGCCGCCACCTACCTCGCCTTCGACCTGGTGCACCGGCTGTGGCTCGACGCCGGGCACGACGTGCACTACGTGCAGAACGTCACCGACATCGACGACCCGCTACTCGAGCGGGCGACGCGCGACCAGGACGACTGGGTCGTGCTGGGGATGCGCGAGACCGCGCTGTTCCGGGAGGACATGGAGTCGCTGCGGGTGCTACCGCCGCGCGACTTCACCGGAGCCGTCGAGGCCGTCGGCGAGATCGTCGAGGTGGTCGGCAAGCTGCTCGCCTCCGGCGCCGCCTACCGCGCCGAGGACGCCGAGCATCCGGACGTCTACTTCGACCACCACGCCACCGAACGCTTCGGCGTCCGATTCGGCACGGTGTCGGGCTACGACGAGCAGACGATGCTGCGGCTCGCCGCGGAGCGCGGCGGCGACCCGCAGCGCCCGGGCAAGTGGCATCCAGTGGACGCGCTGCTGTGGCGCACCTCCCGGGACGGCGAGCCGTACTGGGACTCCGAGCTCGGCCCCGGCAGGCCTGGCTGGCACGTGGAATGCTCAGCGATCGCGCTCAACCGGCTCGGCGCCAGGATCGACGTGCAGGGCGGCGGCTCCGACCTGATCTTCCCGCACCACGAGTTCTCCGCCGCGCACGCCGAGGCTCTCACCGGGGAGCATCCGTTCGCCCGGCACTACTGCCACGCCGGCATGATCGCGCTGGACGGCGAGAAGATGTCCAAGTCCAAGGGCAACCTCGTCTTCGTGTCGCGGCTGCGCGCCGACAGGGTGGACCCGATGGCGGTGCGCCTGGCGTTGCTGTCCGGGCACTACCGCGCCGACCGGTCCTGGACCCCGGAGCTGCTCGAGGAGTCGACGGGTCGGCTGGCGCGCTGGCGGGAGGCCACGTCGCTGCCGGCCGGGGCGCCCGCCGACGATGTCCCGGCCCGGGTCCGGGCACACCTCGCCGACGACCTCGACACGCCCCGCGCGATCGCCGCGGTCGACGCGTGGGCCGCCGAGACGCTCACCCGCCGGGGCCACGACGCCGAAGCACCCTCCCTCGTCCGCCGGGTGCTCGACACGCTGCTCGGCATCGCGGTGTGAGCACCGGGAACAGGCGTCAGCGGCCGTCCCGGGGCCCGCGGGGGCCCGCGGGCGGTCCGCCGGGTCCGCGGCGGCGCAGGTAGCGCTCGAAATCCGCGGCGATCGCGTCTCCGCTGGCCTCGGTCATGCTGATCTCGGTGTCCCCGCGCTCCTCCAGGGCGCGGACGTAGCTGGCGACCTCCTCGTCCTCCTCGGCCATCTCGCTGACGGTGGCCTCCCACTCCTCGGACTGCTCGGGCAACCCGCCCAGCGGCACCTCGAGGTCCAGGACCTCCTCGACGCGGTGCAGCAGCGCGAGGGTCGCCTTGGGTGAGGGTGGGGCCGAGACGTAGTGCGGGACCGCCGCCCAGAACGAGATCGCCGGCACCCCGGCCTGCACGCAGGAGTCCTGGAACACCCCTACGATGCCGGTCGGACCCTCGTACTTGGAACGTTCCAACTTGAATCGGGCAGCCGAGGTAGCGTCGTAGGATGTCCCGGTCACCGGCACGGGTCTGGTGTGCGGGGTGTCCGCAAGCAGCGCGCCCAGCGTGACCACCGTGGTGATACCGAGATCCTCGACGTAGCGCAGCAGCTCCGCGCAGAACGCTCGCCACCGCATGTTCGGCTCGATGCCGTGTACCAGCACCACGTCGAAGTCCGAGCCGGGCGGGCGGCACACCGCGAGCCGGGTGGTCGGCCACTCGACCCGGCGGGTGATGCCGTCGATGAGCTTCGTGGTCGGGCGGGCCACCTGGAAGTCGTAGTAGTCCTCCGGGTCGACCTCGGCCAACGGGCGGGCGTCCCAGCTCAGCTCCAGGTGCTCGATCGCGGTGCTCGCCGCGTCGCCGGCGTCGTTCCAGCCCTCGAACGCCGCCACCAGTACGGGCGCGGTGAGCTGCGGCAACTGCTCGGGCCCCTCGTCGGCCGCGACGTCGGAGGAGGTGTCGGGATCGGTCACTTGGCCAGCCTACGACCCTGCGCCCGCGCTGCCCGTCATCCGCCACCGGGGTAGCGGGGCTCTACCCTTGGCTCATGCCCATCGCTTCCGGATCACCTCTGCTCGACACCCTGATACGCCGCGTCGTGGTGGCGGACGGAGCGATGGGGACGATGTTGCAGTCCGTCGAGCTGACCCTGGACGACTTCTCCGGGCTGGAGGGGTGCAACGAGATCCTGAACGTGACGCGGCCGGACGTCGTGCGAGGGATCCACCGCGAGTACCTCGAGGCCGGCGCCGACGCGGTGGAGAGCAACACGTTCGGCACGAACCTGCCCAACCTGGGGGAGTACGACATCGCCGACCGCATCGCCGAGCTGGCCGAGCGGGGTGCCGTGCTCGCCCGGGAGGTGGCCGACGAATTCGGTGGCGTGAGGTCGGAGAAGTTCGTGCTGGGCGCGGTCGGGCCGGGCACGAAGCTGCCCACCCTGGGCCACGCCCCGTTCGCCGAGCTGCGGGATGCCTACGTCGAGTGCTGCCGCGGGCTGCTGGCCGGCGGCGCGGACGCCATCCTGGTGGAGACCAGCCAGGACCTGCTGCAGACCAAGGCGTCGGTCATCGCGGCGCACCGGGCGATGGCGGCCGAGGGTGTGGCCGTGCCCATCATCTGCCACGTCACGGTGGAGACCACCGGCACGATGCTGCTGGGCACCGAGATCGGGGCGGCGCTGACCGCGCTGGAACCCCTCGGCGTGGATCTGATCGGGCTGAACTGCGCCACCGGGCCCGCCGAGATGAGCGAGCACCTGCGGCAGCTGTCCCGGCACGCCCGGATCCCGCTGTCGGTGATGCCCAACGCGGGGCTGCCCCAGCTGGGTGCGCAGGGGGCGGTGTACCCGCTGACACCCGACGAGCTCGCCGAGGCGATGGTGACCTTCGTCCGCGAGTTCGGCGTGCAGCTGGTCGGCGGGTGCTGCGGGACGACCCCGGAGCACATCACGGCGGTGCGCGACGCGGTGACCTGGCTGAGCCCCGCCGCGCGGCGGCCGCGGCCGGAGCCGGGCGTGTCCTCGCTGTACGCGGCGGTGCCCTTCCGCCAGGACACGTCGGTGCTGATGGTGGGGGAGCGGACCAACGCCAACGGCTCGAAGGCATTCCGGGACGCGATGGTCGCCGAGCGCTACGAGGAGTGCGTCGAGATCGCCCGGGAGCAGACCCGGGACGGGGCGCATCTGCTGGACCTGTGCGTGGACTACGTCGGCCGGGACGGTGCGGCGGACATGGTCGCGCTCGCCGGCCGGCTGGCCACCGCGTCGACGCTGCCGGTGATGCTGGACTCCACCGAGTCCGCCGTGCTGCGCGCCGGGCTGGAGCGGCTCGGCGGCCGGTGCGTGGTGAACTCGGTGAACTACGAGGACGGCGACGGGCCGGACTCGCGGTTCGCCCGGACCATGGAGCTGGTGGCCGAGCACGGCGCCGCGGTGGTGGCGCTGTGCATCGACGAGGAGGGCCAGGCCCGGGACCGGGGCTGGAAGGTCAAGGTGGCTTCCCGGCTGATCGAGGACCTCACCGGCAACTGGGGGATGCACACTTCCGACATCGTGGTGGACTGCCTGACCTTCCCGATCTCCACCGGGCAGGAGGAGGTGCGCCGCGACGCCATCGAGACGATCGAGGCGATCCGCGAGGTCAAGCGCCGGTTCCCGGAGGTGCAGACCACGCTGGGGGTGTCCAACGTGTCGTTCGGTCTCAACGCCGCCGCCCGGCAGGTGCTGAACTCGGTGTTCCTGCACGAGACCACCGCCGCCGGGCTGGACACCGCGATCGTGCACGCCAGCAAGATCATGCCGATGGCCCGGATCCCGGAGGAGCAGCGGCACGCCGCGCTGGATCTCATCTACGATCGCCGCAGGCCCGGCCACGACCCGCTGTCGCATTTCATGGAGCTGTTCGAGGGTGCCTCGGCGTCCTCCGCACGGGCATCGCGGGCCGAGGAACTGGCGGGGCTGCCGCTCTTCGAGCGCCTCGAACGGCGCATCGTCGACGGGGAGCGCACCGGGCTGGAGGCCGACCTCGACGCCGGGATGGTGCAGCGCCCCCCGCTGGAGATCATCAACGACACGCTGCTGGCCGGGATGAAGACCGTCGGTGAGCTGTTCGGCTCGGGACAGATGCAGCTGCCGTTCGTGCTGCAGTCCGCCGAGGTGATGAAGGCCGCGGTGGCCTACCTCGAGCCGCACATGGAACGCAGCGACGACGACGGCAAGGGCCGGCTGGTGCTGGCGACCGTCAAGGGTGACGTGCACGACATCGGCAAGAACCTCGTCGACATCATTCTGAGCAACAACGGCTACGACGTGGTCAACCTGGGTATCAAGCAGCCCATCACCACGATCCTCGACGCCGCCGCCGAGCACCGGGCCGACGCTATCGGCATGTCCGGGCTGCTGGTGAAGTCGACAGTGATCATGAGGGAGAACCTTGAGGAGATGAACTCCCGAGGGATCGCGAACCGCTACCCGGTGCTGCTCGGCGGGGCGGCGCTGACCCGCGCCTACGTGGAGAACGACCTCGCCGAGCTGTATTCCGGCGAGGTGGGCTACGCCCGGGACGCCTTCGAGGGCCTGCGGTTGATGGACGCGCTGATGACCCGCAAGCGCGGCGGCACCGTGGCTGCCGATCCGGAAGCCGAGGCACGCGCCGCCGAGCGCAAGGCCCGCCACGAGCGTTCCCGCCGCATCGCCGAGGCCCGCCGAGACCGAGCCGCCGAGACCGCCGAACCGGTGCCGGCCCGCTCGGACGTCGCGGCCGACGTCGCGCTGCCCGCACCGCCGTTCTGGGGCTCGCGCGTGGTCAAGGGCATCGCGCTGGCCGACTACGCCGGGATGCTCGACGAGCGCGCGCTGTTCCTCGGCCAGTGGGGGCTACGCGGTGTTCGCAGCGGCGAGGGGCCCAGCTACGAGGAGTTGGTGGAAACCGAAGGCCGGCCCCGGCTGCGAGTCCTGCTCGACAGGCTGTCCACCGAGGGCGTCCTCGCGCACGCCGCCGTCGTCTACGGCTATTACCCGTGCGTGGCCGACGGCGACTCGCTGGTCGTGCTCGCCGAGCCCCGGCCGGACGCCGAGGAGCGCTGCCGGTTCACCTTCCCGCGCCAGCAGCGGGACCGGCACTGGTGCCTGGCCGACTTCTATCGTCCCCGGGACGTCGCGTTGGCCGCCGGTGAGGTGGACGTCGTACCGCTGCACCTGGTCACCATGGGCCAACCCATCGCCGACTACGCCGGCGAGCTGTTCGCCAAGGACGCCTACCGCGACTACCTCGAGGTGCACGGACTCGGTGTGCAGCTCACCGAGGCGCTGGCCGAGTACTGGCATGCCCGGGTGCGCGCCGAGTTGCGCACCGCGGACGGCGCCACGCTGGCCGACGAGGATCCCGCTGACATCGAGCAGTTCTTCAAGCTCGGCTACCGCGGCGCCCGGTTCTCGCTGGGCTACGGAGCGTGCCCCGACCTCACCGATCGCGCCAAGATCGTCGACCTGCTCGAGCCCGGCCGGATCGGCGTCGAGCTCTCCGAGGAGTTCCAGCTGCATCCCGAGCAGTCCACCGATGCCATCGTGTGCCATCACCCGGAAGCGAAGTACTTCAACACCTGATTCGGAAGGGAACCTTTGCATGTCGTCCAAATTGGACACCAGGAACGGTATTGATT
>JBOHGT010000475.1:0-4386 GCA_050700385.1 Pseudonocardiaceae bacterium
GGTCCGGCGCGGCAGGTCACCACCGGGGGCGGGGGTCCGGCGCGGCAGGTCACCACCGGGTGCGGGAGTCGGGGCCGCCGGCCGGGCGGGGGTCCGGCGCGGCAGGTCACCACCGGGCGCCGAGGCCGGCGGCGGGTCGAGCGGCGTCCAGTCGCCGCCGGTCGTTGCGCTCGCCGGTGCCGCCCCCTTGCCGTTGAGTGCGGGGTGGGTGCCACCTCCCGCCGGCGTGGCGGCGGTCGTATCCGTGCCCCTGCCGCCGTCCTCCGCTGTGACGGCCGGGCGGGCCAGCCGGGACGGCAGGTGGATCGACGCGGTCACGCCGGCCCCGCCCTCACTGCGGCGCAGCTCCACCGCGATGCCGTGCCTGGCGGCCAGCCGGCCGACCACGAACAGGCCCATCCGGCGGGACACCGATGCGTCCACGGCCGGTGACGTGGCCAGCCGCGCGTTGGCCTCTGCCAGGTCCGCGTCGCGCATGCCGACGCCGCGGTCGTCGATCTCGATCACGACCGAGCCGTCGGCCTCGGACCGGCCCGAGATCATGACCTGGCTATCCGGCGGCGAGAATTGGGCGGCATTGTCCAGCAACTCGGCGAGCAGGTGGACCAGGTCGCTGGCCGCGCGGCCGAGCACCAGCACGCCGGGCGGTGGCTGTAGCGCGATGCGCTGGTACTGCTCGACCTCCGACACCGACGCGCGCAGCACGTCCACCAGCCGGACCGGGCGCGCCGTTCGCCTTGCCGACTCGGTACCCGCGAGAACCAGCAGGTTCTCGCTGTTGCGCCGCATGCGGGTCGCGAGGTGGTCGAGCTGGAACAGGTTGTCCAGCGCCTCGGGGTCCTGCTCGTTGCCCTCGAGCTGGTCGATCAGCTTGAGCTGGCGCTGGACCAGGCTCTGGCTGCGCCGGGAGAGGTTCACGAAGATGTCGTTGACATTCCCACGGAGCTGGGCCTGCTCGGCCGCGAGCCGCACCGCCTGCGCGTGCACCTCGTCGAATGCTCTGGCGACCTGCCCGATCTCCTCCCGGGTGTACACCGGCACCGGCGCCACCGCCTCCGGGGCGGCGCCCTCGCGGACACTGGCCATGGCAGCCGGCAGTCGCCGCGCCGCGACGTCCAGCGCGGTCCGGCGCAACACGCCCAGCGGCTTGAGCATCGACCGGGCGATGAGGAACCCGACCAGCACGCCGAGTGCGAGCGCGAAGAGCAGGATCACCGCGTTCCACCCCGCGCTGGCCCTGGCGCCGTCCCGCAACTCCGTCGCGGTCGTCACGATCTGCCCGCGCAGCTCGTCCTGGGCCTGGGTCATCTGCTCGACCACGGCAGCCGAGCGGGCGTCCCAGTCGGCAGGCAGGGTCACCAGCGGCTCGTCCGCCTGCGCGCGGTCCAGCACCAGCCGGATCACCCGCTGCCGGGAGTCCTCCCGTTCCCCGCTGACGAGGTCTGCGTAACGCGCCCGCCCGGCGGGCGTGAGCGCCGCCTGGAACGCCTCCAGCTCGGCCTGCAGCCTGACATCGGCGGCGCGCACCGCATCGACACCGGACGGGCTGAACCGGTCGGCGCTCAGCGCCGGCAGGACCAGCGCGTGCTGCCGGGCGACTTGCTCCCGCGCCGTCAGCAGCGCGTGCAGCGCGGCTGCCTGGCCCGTCACAGTGACATCGTCGAGCTGGCGGACCAGCGCGGCGTCGAACCCGAGCAGCGGGTCCACCGCGGCGCCGTACTCCGCGACGGCCACGTCCACGGCGCCGACGCCCACCGTCACGCTCTGGCGCAGCGGCACGAGCCCGCCGAGCTGGTCCAGGATCTCCTGGTACCCGGTGTTCCGGAGGCCCTCGACCTGCCCCGCGGACCCGGCCACCCGCTCCTTCGCGGCGTCGGTCGCATCGAACTGCTGCTCGAGGGGCAGCCGGTCGCCCTGCCGGCCGCCGGCGACGTAGGCGGCGGCGAGGTCCCGTTCCCGCTCCAGCTCACCGACCAGGGCGGACACGTCGCGCTGGACGCCGGCGACCTCGACGATCCGGTCGAAGCCGGGAGCGGCGCTCGCCTCGTCGACGATTCGCAGCACACCCACCACCAGTGCCACCACGGTGGGGACGAGCAGCACGGCGACGAGCTTCAGCAGCACCGGCCAGTTGCGCCAGTGCCACCGGTGCCGTACCCGAGCCGGGGCCGTCATGACGGACTCCCCTGTCGGGCCGGGAGTCGCGGGCGCAGGGCTAGCACGGTGGGCTTTCCTCCCGGATCGCGGCGTGGCCGACGGACACGCACCGTACCGCCGCCCGACACAGCGGTGCTCGGGGGAGTCACGCCGGTGGAACGCCCGACATCGAGCCGGTCACCGGCACGGTGGCCATTTCGGCTCGCGGCGGACGTGCCGACGGCCCTTCACGGACCGCCCCCTCACCATCGGCGGGGACGGCAAGGGACTTGAGTGTACTGTAACCCGACCCTACCTGAACGGAGCATCGCCGCCCCCGTCTGGAAGAGAATCGCGTGAGCCCTGACACCGGACCGCTGATCGTCCAGTCCGACAAGACGCTGCTACTCGAGGTCGACCACCCGGCAGCCGGCGAGGCGCGCGCCGCGATCGCCCCGTTCGCGGAGCTGGAGCGCGCACCGGAGCACGTCCACACCTACCGCGTGACACCGCTGGCGCTGTGGAACGCCCGCGCCGCCGGCCACGACGCCGAGCAGGTCGTCGACGCGCTGGTGAGCTTCTCCCGTTACGCGGTGCCGCAGCCGCTGCTGGTCGACGTGGTGGACACCATGGGCCGCTACGGGCGGCTGCAGCTGGTGAGCTCCCCGGTGCACGGGCTGACCCTGGTGTCACTGGACCGTGCGGTGCTCGAGGAGGTGGTGCGACACAAGAAGATCGCCCCGATGCTCGGCGCGCGGGTCGACGCCGACACCTTCGTGGTGCACCCCTCCGAGCGCGGGCACCTCAAGCAGGCGCTGCTCAAGGTCGGCTGGCCGGCCGAGGACCTCGCAGGCTACGTCGACGGCGAGGCGCACCCCATCGGGCTGCACGAGGACGGCTGGTCGCTGCGGGGGTACCAGCGGGACGCCGTCACGGGCTTCTGGGCCGGCGGCTCCGGTGTGGTCGTGCTGCCCTGCGGCGCCGGCAAGACGCTGGTCGGCATGGCCGCCATGGCGCAAGCGCAGGCGACCACGCTGATACTGGTGACCAACACCGTCGCGGGCCACCAGTGGCGGCGCGAGCTGCTCGCGCGGACGTCGCTGACCGAGGACGAGATCGGCGAGTACTCCGGGGAGCGCAAGGAGATCCGCCCGGTCACCATCGCCACCTACCAGGTGATGACGCGCCGCTACAAGGGCGAGTACCGGCACCTGGAGGTCTTCGACTCGCGGGACTGGGGCTTGATCATCTACGACGAGGTGCACCTACTGCCGGCGCCGGTGTTCCGGATGACCGCCGACCTGCAATCCCGCCGCCGGCTCGGGCTCACCGCGACCCTGGTGCGGGAGGACGGTCGCGAGGGCGACGTCTTCTCGTTGATCGGCCCCAAGCGATACGACGCGCCGTGGCGCGACATCGAGTCGCAGGGCTGGATCGCGCCGGCGGACTGCGTCGAGGTGCGGGTCACGCTCACCGACGCCGAGCGGCTCGGCTACGCCACCGCGGAGGCCGAGGAGCGCTACCGGGTGGCCTCCACCGCGCGCACCAAGCTGCCCGTGGTGCGGGCGATCCTCGACCGCCACCCCGACGAGCCGACGCTGGTGATCGGGGCCTACCTCGACCAGCTCGACGAGCTGGGCGAGGCGTTCGACGCGCCGGTGGTGCAGGGCTCGACGCGCAACAAGGAACGGGAGGCGCTGTACGACGCATTCCGCCGCGGCGAGGTGCGCCGGCTGGTCGTCTCGAAGGTCGCCAACTTCTCCATCGACCTGCCCGAGGCCTCGGTGGCGGTGCAGGTGTCCGGCACGTTCGGCTCCCGGCAGGAGGAGGCGCAGCGGCTCGGCCGGCTGCTGCGACCCAAGGGTGACGGCCGCCAGGCGCACTTCTACTCGGTGGTCTCCCGCGACACCCTGGACACCGACTACGCAGCGCACCGGCAGCGCTTCCTCGCCGAGCAGGGCTACGGCTACCGCATCGTCGACGCCGACGACCTCCTGGGCCCCTCCGTCCCCGACTCAAGCTGACCTCCCTTTCCGCGAGCAGAGCACGCGTGTCAACGGGGGCGGGTGAGCCCGGCCCGGTCGGCTCCGCGGGACAGCACTGCCTGGTCGATGCGCCCCAGCGCCTCGGCCGAGCGGGCCGACGGTGGAGCGGCACTGAGGTCGATCAGCCGGATCGGCGGGCCGAACTCGACCACGGTGGGCAGGTATTCGGCCCGGGACACCCGCCACCCGTGGCCCGGCTCCTGGG
>JBOHGT010000476.1:0-4394 GCA_050700385.1 Pseudonocardiaceae bacterium
AGCGCGGCGAGCGCGGGCGCGTGCCGGGGCGCGGCGAGCTCGGCGTCGGCGAGGTTCGGGTCGACCTCGCCGAGCAGTGCGGCGAGCTCGGATGCCGGCGCGTCGAGCACCCGCGCGCGGGCGGGCACGAGCTCGCGCCCGTCCGCCGCGGGCAGCCATACCGCGTCACGAAGCGCGGCGAGCACGCGCTCGCGCAACGCAGCGTCCAGCTCCCCGGCGGGAAACCCTGGCTGCGGGACCAGTGCGGGGCGAGCGACCGGTTCGAGCGCTGCGGCGAGCGCCGGGTAGGCATCCGCGGCCGCGGCGAGCACCGCGTCGGTGGCGGCGCCCGGGTGCACGTGCCGGCGGGAGGGCTCGACCGGCACGGTGGCGATCAGCCGGGCGGGCAGGGTCAGTCGCTCGGCCGTGGCGGTGGGCGCGTGCAGCACGTCGGGGCCGAGCGGCACCGGTGCGCCGGAGGAGTCCACCGGCAGCGCCCAGCACAGCCGCCACTCCGCGCGCGCCTCCGGGCCCAGCGCGTCGAGCCCGGCGCCGGAAAGCCGTCCCGCCCGCCGCACCACCCGCCAGCGCCGGGCGTCCGACCCTTCGACGATCACGACGGGGTCGGTGCCCTCCCGGCGAGCGCTGCGGTCCCCGACGTCGATGCGCCGCAGCCAGGGCAGCGCGAGCAGCAGGTCGGCCGCCTGCCGGGCGCACTCGTCGAGCAGCTCCGGGCCGTCGACGCCGGAGCGCAGCGGGAGGCGGACCTCGGTATCGAAGCCCGCCGGGGGCTCCCCCTCGGCCGGCCAGACCAGCCGCAGCACCGGCGGCTGCCCTTCGCGCCGCTCCAGCTCGGCACGCAGCGACTCATCACCGGCGACGGCCTCCACGGTGCGGCGCGCGGAGAAGGCCACCCCGCCGGTGGTGGAGAGCACGGCGGGCTCGTCGGTGACCGCGAGCACCGCGGCGAAGCCGACGCCGAAGCGCCCGACGGCGTCGTCGTCGCGCTTGGCCGAGGCACGCAGCGAGGCCAGCGCCCGCACGCCGTCGACGTCCAGCGGGGCGCCGGTGTTCGCGGCTCGCAGCTGCCCACCGACCAGGGTCACCTGCAGCACCCCCGGAGTGCCGGCCCGCTGCGCGGCGTCGGAGGCGTTGCCCGCGAGCTCGGTGAGCAGCCGGTCGGCGTAGCCACCGCGCACCAGGTCGGACTCGGCGTTGGCGTCCTCCCGGAACCGCGTCGGCGAGCCACGCCACGCGGCGAGCACCCCGTCACGCAGTGCGGCGGTGGAGAAGCGGTCCCCGCTCACCCCGGGGACGCGGGCAGCAGGTCCAGCTCCGCGTCGTCGTAGACCAGCTCCGCCACCGGCACGGTGGGGCTGGTGTCGACCTCGATCTCCGAGTGCGCGCCACAGCCGTACTCGGCGTGCACCACCTGACCGTCGGCAGGGGACAGCTCGTTGCCGCAGGCCCCGAAGCTGGCGGACAGCAGGCCGCCGAGAGGCAGGTAGAAACCACAGCTGACGCAGCTGCCCGGGGCGTTGCGGGCCATCTCGGTATCCGGGCCGCGCTCGCCGTCCCGCCAGCGCTCCACCAGCGCCAACCGGGCGTCCCGGCCGAGCACCCGGGCCCTGCCCAGTCCCAGCTCCGGGCTCAGCTGCTCCACCGGGAGGTCCTCGGGAGCGAGGTAGCCGGGCACCAGCCGGGTGTCGTCGGCCTCGGTGGGCAGCAGGTCCCCCACGCCGAGGTCCCCGGCACGGACCCGCTCGGTCCAGGGCACCCACGCCGGCGCAACCAGCGCATCCGGCCCCGGCAGCAGCGCGACCTCGCTGACCGTGACCGGATCCTCGGGGCCCGCGGTGGCCACCGTGACGGCCCAGCGCCAGCCGCGGTACCCGGGCAGCGCGGTCTCGAACAGGTGCGTGACGGCGCCGTCGTCGAGTCGGACGTCGACATGCGCGCCGACCGGGGTGTCGCCGGCGTCGGTCGCGGCGGCCCCCCTCGCCAGCTCCACGGCCTCGACCAGCCGCGGATCGGCAGTGATGTCGGATCCCACCCGCACGATTGTGCCGCACGGGGCGCGGCGCCCGCGTGGCCGGGCCCGGCACTGTGCCAGGCTGGACGGGTGCACGGCGCGCTGCCCGTCCTGGCCGCCGCAGCCGCGCTGCTGGTGGCCGCGGGCTGCGGGGACACGGGTAGCACCACACCGCTGCGGGTACAGGTGCTCGAGACCCTGCCGCACGACGAGGGGCTGTTCACCCAGGGACTGGAGATCGCCGACGGGGTGCTCTACGAGGGCACCGGGCAGGTCGGTGAGTCGGTGCTGCGCGCCTCCGCGCTGGACTCGGGGCGGGTGTTGGGCGAGGCGTCGCTGCCGGAGCCGCTGTACGGCGAGGGCGTCACCGTGGTCGGCGAGCGCATCTGGCAGCTGACATGGACCGCCGGGGTGGCGATCGAGCGTGACCGCGCCACCCTCGCCGAGCGGCGCCGGGTGCGCTACCACGGCGAGGGCTGGGGGCTGTGCCACGACGGGGCGCGGCTGGTGATGAGCGACGGGTCGGCGCGGCTCACCTTCCGCGACCCGGCCAGCTTCGCCCGGCTCGGCTCCGTCGAGGTCCGCCGGGACGGGGCGCCGGTGCGGCAGCTCAACGAGCTGGAGTGCGTCGAAGGCGCGGTGTGGGCCAACGTCTGGCAGACCGACCGCATCGTGCGCATCGACCCGGCGAGCGGGACGGTGACCGGGGTCGTCGACGCCGCCGGGCTGCTGGAGACGACCCCGCTCGATCCGGCACAGCACGCCGGGGCCGACGTGCTCAACGGGATCGCTGCCGTCCCGGGCACCGACGAGTTCCTCGTCACCGGAAAGGACTGGCCCTCGATGTTCCGGGTCCGGTTCGTCCCGCGCTGACCCGGCACCCATGTCACCGGGGCGAGGCCGGGGTATATGCGCGCCGCACCGGTACCGGGTGCGGCAGGATGGTGCTGTGAAGCGATCCGCATCGCCCACCGACCCGGAGAGCGTCGGGTCGGGGCGCCCGGGGGATCCCCAGCTGCCCAGCAAGATCACCGTGGCACGGGTGGTCGGCTGGCGGTTGCGGCAGGGCATCGCCCTGTTCCGCCGCGCCGCCACCGCCGACGGCGCCGGCAAGTCGGGGCTGTCCTCACTGACGTACGTGACGATGACGAACTACGCCGCCGACGCGGCGATCGCGGTCGCGCTGGCCAACACCCTCTTCTTCGCCGCGGCGACCGCGGAGAGCCGCAGCAACGTGGCGCTGTACCTGCTCATCACGGTCGCGCCGTTCGTCGTGATCGCCCCCGTGATCGGGCCGCTGCTGGACCGGCTGCAGCGCGGCCGGCGCGCCGCCATGGCGGCCTCGTTCGGCGGGCGCGGCCTGCTGCTCGTCGTGATCGCGATGCACCTCGACGACTGGCTGCTCTACCCGGCCGCACTCGGCTTCATGGTGCTCTCGAAGTCCTGCAACGTGCTCAAGGCGGCCGTGACGCCCCGGGTGCTACCGCCGGAGATCACCCTGGTCAAGACGAACTCGCGGATCACGGTGTTCGGGCTGGCCGCGGGTGGTGTGATCGGGGCCGTCGCGGCAGGCTTCGCCGCCGTGCTCGGCTCGCCCGCCGCGCTGTGGTTCACCGTCGTGGTCTGCCTGGCCGGGCTGTGGCTGTGCCTGCGCCTGCCGTCGCGCGTCGAGGTCACCGAGGGCGAGACACCCGCCTCGCTACGGGCCGAGCCGACCGCCGAACCCGACGCGGCCCGGCGCCGGCAGCCCATGGGACGCCACGTCGTGGTCGCGCTGTGGGGCAACGGCACGGCCCGTGCGCTCACCGGGTTCCTCACCCTGTTCGTGGCATTCGTGGTCAAGGCGCAGACCGAGGGTTCGCCGTGGCAGCAGGCGTTGCTGCTCGGGATGTTCGGCGTCGCGGGGGGTGCGGGCAGCTTCGCGGGCAACCTGGTCGGTGCCCGGCTGCACTTCGGCAGGCCCGACCAAGTGATCCTCGGGTGCATCGTGGCCGGTCTGACCGCCGCGGTGGTCGTCGCACTGGTCGGCGGCATCGCTGCCGCGACGGTCACCGGACTGGTCGCGGGCACCGCCAGCTCGCTGGCGAAGGTCTGCCTGGACGCGGTGATCCAGCGGGACATGCCCGAGGCATCGCGCGCCTCGGCGTTCGGCCGTTCGGAGACGGTGCTGCAGCTGGCCTGGGTGCTCGGCGGTGCGCTGGGCATCCTGGTCCCGCCGACCTACTGGATCGGCTTCGGCTCGATCTCCGTGCTGCTCGGGCTGGGCGTGCTGCAGACGGTGCTGGCACGGCGTGGCTCGTCACTGCTGCCCGGCCTCGGTGGCGACCGCCCGCTGCGGCCCGACCCGGCCCTGACCTCGTGAATGATTTCGGTAGCCCTGGCT
>JBOHGT010000477.1:0-2280 GCA_050700385.1 Pseudonocardiaceae bacterium
GATCCACGGCACCGCGAGCTCGCCCGAATCGGGCTGGCCGCTACGCAGGACTACGGGTTCGCCTTGGCCGGTGGTTACGCGCTGGCGACGCACGGCCTGGTGGACCGGCCCACCGAAGACGTAGACCTATTCACCAAATCCGGGTGACCTCACCTGGCCGGGTATTCGGGAACCAAGAGGCGATCTGCCCGATCGGGCAGTGGTCGTTGCCCGGTGGGAGGTGCGGCGGAGTCTGGTCGCTGGGTAGCGTCGGTGCGAGTGTAGGCACGGAGCAGGCTGCCGAGGAGATGTGATGCGAGCTCACAGCCACGACGGGGACGAGGGCCGGGAGTTGCGGCCCAGGGCCGACCGGATCGAGTCCGAGGACACCGGCCTGATGTACAAGGCCGCGGCGGCTGGGCGGACCGACGTGCTCGGCCCGGCCGGGCTGCTCGGGCTGCAGCGGGCCGTCGGCAACGCCGGGGTCGCCGGGGTGATGGAGGAGGACCGCTCCCCCGTGCTCGACGTGGTGGGCTCCGGAGGTGGTGCGCCGCTGGACAACGAGACCCGCACGGATATGGAGTCGCGGCTCGGGCATGACTTCGGCGACGTGCGGGTGCACACCGACTCCCGGGCACACGACTCCGCCAAGGCCGTGAACGCGCACGCCTACACCGTCGGCTCGAACATCGTGTTCCAACGGGACAAGTACGACGCCTCGTCGACCGACGGGCGCACGATGCTGGCGCATGAGCTCACCCACGTCGTGCAGCAGCGCAGCGGGCCGGTGGAGGGCACCGCGACCGGCGGCGGCATCCAGGTCAGCGACCCGTCGGACCGCTTTGAACGGGAAGCCGCCTCCAACGCCGAGCGTGCCGTGTCCGCGCCCGCACCGGTCACGGCAACCCCTTCGGGGCCGGCCGTGCAGCGCCAGGCGGACGAGGAGGAGGAGCCGGAAGAGGCGGCGGTCCAGGGCACCTTCGTCCAGCGCGCCGAGGGTGAGGTCGAAGAAGAGGAAGAGGCTGCCCCGGCCTGACGGGGCGGCACCCTGTGATGCGAGCGACCAGGCCGAGGTCCCTTCCGCGTCTCCGCCCGGCACCGCTGGTGGTCGGGACGTCCGACCACCAGCAGTCGAGCGGCAAGCCCCGGGTGAGAAGCAACGCCGAGCTGATGCGGCTGCTCGGCCTGCGCGGCGGCAGTGCCGTGAGATCGGTGCTGGAGCTACAGCGCAGCGCGGGCAACTCGGCCGCGAGCGGCCTGGTCCGCCTCGTCCTGGCTGGGAACGGCCCGGCCGCGATGAGCGAGGTCGAGGGCGGGCTTGCACTGCACGGCAGGACCACAGCGCGCTACAACGGCGGTCGCTGGCGCATCGCGCGTGAGCGGGCAACGTCTGTGGAGGGCTGCGACTGCCCGCCGCGAAGCCGTTGCCTGCACCTCACCGGCGACCTCGTCTCGGCGTATGCGGTGACCGTGAGGATCAGCATGCCGGGCGTCCCCGCCGGTCTCACGCCCTGCCAGCGACGTCGGGTACGGGACTTCCTGCGCGAGGTACTACGCCCGCACGAGAACGACCACGCGCGCCGGTTCCGCACCTATAACGGTCGTACCGTCATCTCGCTCGACCTCACCGGATGCGGGAGAGCCGATCTGAGTGCCCAGGTCACGGCGATACATGACGCCGAGGCGGCCCAGCGCCAAGCCGACACCGACGCGCTCTCCGCGCAGATCGACCCCTTCACCCGTGAAGTCGACCTCGACTGCGAGTGACATCGATACAGCCTTTGTGCGCTGTGGCTGGTTAGTCGCGTTCGGCGCCGGTAGGCCACACGACGGTGACCGGGAGGCCGCGGGCGTGGGCGGCATCGACCACGTCGGCGGTACCGCCGCCCGCCGGACGGGTCGCCGTCCCAGCCGCCGCACCGCGGACCTCCCTCGACGCGCCCGCTTGGACGGCTGCGCGGTCGGCTCGGAGCACGACGTCTGGGTCCAGCACCGCGAGCAGCGCGTCGAAGTCACCGCCGCGCGAGGCGGCGAGGAAGGCGTCGACGACTTCTCGCTGCCGGGTCAGATCGGCGTCGGGAACCGGGGCCGCTGCCTGCACCCGGCGGCGTGCGCGGCTGGCGAGCTGGCGGCGAGTGGGCTCCCTGAGCGGCACCGGGCTGCACCGGGTGGAGATCGCGTCGATCGATGGCGCGAGGGTGCGCGTGCGCAACTTGGAGGCGTTGGACGGCACGCCCATCGTGGACGTCAAACCGGTGCTCGGTCAGGTGCCCGAACGGTGATCGCCGGCAAGCGGGCCGG
>JBOHGT010000478.1:0-8228 GCA_050700385.1 Pseudonocardiaceae bacterium
ATGCCCATGAACATGACCGCGACCGGCTGGTTCAAGTTCAGCACGTTGCGGGCATCGGCAATGATCAAATCCGGGTCGTGGAAGTCGGCGTCCACGTAGGTGGTCACCCCCTCGGGGGTGGTGTTGACCAGCAGGGCGCGCGCGTGCACCAGCACCAGCGGGTCGTTATCGACGTAGACGATCCGGGACTCGGGCGCGATCCGCTGGGCGACCTCGTGGGTGTTCTGCATCGTGGGCAGACCGGTGCCGATGTCGAGGAACTGATGTACTCCGACCTCACCGGCCAGGAAACGCACGGCGCGGATGAGGAACTGCCGGGACTGCGCGGCCATGGTGACGATGTCCGGGTACACCTCGGCGACCGCGTCACCGGCGGCACGGTCCACCTCGTAGTTGTCCTTGCCGCCCATCCAGTAGTTCCAGATCCGCGCCGCATGCGGCACATCCACGCTGAGCTTGGAGTCCAGGTCTGGGTGCGGGTCGGAGGACCGCTCGTCGGCCATGTTCGGGCTCCTCTGTGAGGGGTTGCAGAGGCGGGCTGGCTGGCGCGCTGCTACACAGTGCCGTTTCCGCTCGGCGGTCGGCGATAGGCCGCCAGCACCTCGTCCAGTTCACGTACTGGCTTGCTGCGCTGCCACGGCGAGAGTCCCGCCCGCAGCTCGGCGATACGCTGGTCGATACGCGCCGAGGTGTAGGTAGCGGTGAGCGCGACAACCTCACCCATGACCCGGGTGGCTTCCGCGACCTCACTTTTCTGGACGAACGCGCCAGCTTGAAAGAGCTTCTCAAAAGCATAGTCGTGCACGTCGGCCGGGTCCCTGATCGCGAGCGACTTCGAGACCGTGTCCAGGGCGCGGTCAGGCTCACCAAGCCGCAAGGCGCAGTCGCTCATCGCCCCCCAGACGATTGACTCGTCCGGATAAAAGTACGCCCACCGCGGATCGCCGGCCGCAGACCCGATCCTGACTGCCGCGGCTTGCGCGGCGTCCAGCGCCTTGCGGCAGGCATCGGCCTGCCCATCGGCCGCAAACGCTCGCGCCGCACGATCAGCGGCATCCGCCTGCGCCCGCGGGTCACCGGTCCGCGACGCCCACGACTGGGCGGCGATAGCGTGATCGATACCCGCGGGCACCCGGCCCTCCCAGGTGGCGAGCAGGCTCATCGAGCCCAGGGCGAAGACGACCAGCTCGACGTTCTGGGCGTCGTGCGCAGCGCTGCGAGCATCCTCGTAGTAGTGCTGTGCACCGTGACAATCGCCCAAGTTGAAACGCATCCAGCCGACCAGCCGCGTCAGCTCCGCATACACCGATATCGCGTGCTGCCGAAACTCCGGTGGCGCCGATTTGGCCAGGCGGCGCGCGAGTTCCCGATGCCCGAGCGTGCTCTGCAACGTGAGCGAGGGGCCCAGTGCGTTACTTTGCCGAGCAAGCGAGCCCACCATCCCGGTGCAGTAACGCAGCGCCGACTCATGAAAGTCGCCGCCACCCTGGACCACCCGGGCCACCTGGACGTGCTCGTCGGGGTCCAGCACGTCGAACAACGGTGCGGCGGCGGCCACCGTAAACGCCGCGCCGAGCTTGGACATCAACTCACGCCGGCTCACCGGCGACGCCAGTCGCTGCATCCACATCACGATCACCTGCGCCAACTCCTGATAACTGATCTCGTGCAGCCGCTGCAGCAACGAGGCCGCCCCGCGTGACCGGCGGGCCGGCGACACCGCGCCCCGGCCGTCCCCGTCGCGGGCATCGAGGAGATCGACCAGCACGGACTCGGTCTCCGGGGCGGCAACGGCGGCATCCGCCGGCGCCAGCGCCCGCGCGCTGTCCTGGTCGCGGTAGTCGGGCAAATCGACCACGAGATCGCTGACGCTGCACTGGTACAGCCGCGCCAACCTGCCCAGCACCTCCAGCGACGGTGCATGCCCGGTGCAGCTGGGCCAGTTCTCCCAATACGAGAAGTTCTTGAACGTCTTGGGCTCATCGGGCCAGCGCCGGTTCCACTCCTCGGCGGCCTGGCGCTGGCTCCAGGTCTGCGCCAGCCGCAACGCCACCCGGGCATTGACCCGGTACCGGGCCCGGAACAACTCGGCCACCTCCACCCGGGTCTTGCCCTCCGCGCGCAGCTCATCGACCAGCCACGCCTGCTCCTGCCGCGCGCTGCGAAACCGTGCACCCACGATCCCCTCCACCCCGCCGTACCGACTCACCCACCCATCACTGCTGGTAGACCGTACCCGGCCGACGCTACCGGATCGCCGAGCAACGCTCCCGGCCCCGCCGGGAAGAACCGGATCACACATGGTGGCCTCGGCGGGGACGTTGTCGAGGGCAGTGCGAGGAGATCCGGAGTTTCCGTCGTCGACAGATGATGCCTCTGATCAATCCCGGAACCCCTCACGGCTTGCGCGCCACGGCCCCGTAGCCGTCAATCGGCTCGACCTCGCCGACCTCGGTGGTGTCCGGCCGCCACTGCGTGATCGGCACCAGGCCGGGGTCCACCATCTCCAGGCCCTCGAAACACTGGCCGATCTGCTCGGGGCTGCGCAGGATGTAAGGCACGGCTCCGGTTTCCGCATACTTCGTGCTGGCCTCGAGCGCGGCTTCGCTGGTATCGGTGCCGTCCTGCAACGCGAGGTAGCTGCCGGACGGGACGGCGGCCATCACCCGCGCCACGATGGACCGCAGCTCGTCGAAGTCGGCGACGTGGCCGAGCACGCCCATGAACATGACCGCGACCGGCCGGGTGAGGTTCAGCACGTTGCGGGCATCGGTGATGATCAGGTCCGGGTCGTGGAAGTCGGCGTCGATATAGGTGGTCACCCCCTCGGGGGTGGTGTTGACCAGCAGGGCGCGGGCGTGCGCCAGCACCAGTGGGTCGTTGTCGACGTAGACGATCCGGGACTCGGGCGCGATCTGCTGGGCGATCTCGTGGGTGTTCTGCAGCGTGGGCAGGCCGGTGCCGATGTCGAGGAACTGACGGATCCCGGCCGCACCGGCCAGGAAACGCACGGCGCGGATGAGGAACTGCCGGGACTGCTTGGCCATGGTGACGATGTCCGGTTGCACCGCGATCCAGGCGTCACCGGCGGCGCGGTCCACCTCGTAGTTGTCCTTGCCGCCCATCCAGTAGTTCCAGATCCGCGCCGAGTGCGGCACATCAAACTTGATCTTGGAGTCCAGATCGGAGTGCGGGACGGGGGACTGCTCGTCGGCCATGTTCAGGCTCCTGTGCGAGGGGTTGCAGGGGAATCATGGGAGATCGTACGTCTGGACACATACACCAGGTCCCCACTCGATGTGATCGGAGTGGGCCTGGCGCGAGCGCGACGGGCTCGGCCTCGTAGGTGAGCCGGGGCAACCCAGCCTACGTACGGGGTCGGCTGCGGCTTGTCAACAGCGGCTGTCCCCACTTCCCCCACTCGTTCCCCCCACTCACGCCTGCCGAGGCCCGTTGCGGCCGATGACCGGACTGGTTGGGGTCCAAATCGCGCCATTCCCGCACCTCGGTCCGGCCTTCGAGGGCTGAGCTCCTCACCTGCTCCCAACATGTTCCCCACCTGGCTCCACCCCGCTGACCTGCGGGTCTGATCCGCGCAACGGCCGCAGGGGCCGGATCTCCCGTTGACAGTGGTGGAAAGTGGGGTACGATGGTGGCCAGTGGGGCGACAGGGAGCTCCATGGCCGGTCCTGCCGGGCTGGTGGGGAGGTGGTGGCCGTGTTTCTGGGCACGCACACCCCCCGGCTCGACGACAAGGGACGGCTGACCTTGCCGGCGAAGTTCCGCGACGCACTCGCAGGGGGGCTGATGATCACCAAGGGCCAGGACCACTGCCTCTACGTCTTCCCCCGTGCCGAGTTCGAGGAGATGGCTCGGAAGGTGGCGTCGGCCCCGTTCACCAACGAGTCGGTGCGGGCCTACCAGCGCTACCTGTTCGCCGGCACCGACGAGCAGCGGCCGGACGGGCAGGGCCGCATCTCGATCGCCCCGGAGCTGCGGCGCTACGCCGGTCTGGCCAGGGACTGCGTGGTGATCGGCGCGATCAGCCGGCTGGAGATCTGGGACGGGGCGGCGTGGGAGCGCTACCTCGTCGACCACGAGGAGTCCTACGCCCAGGCGCAGGAGGAGGTGCTGCCCGGAGTGTTCTGACCGGGCATGCCGCCCGGTCGGTGAGACCGGACCCGGTGCCGCGAGGCCTCCGTCCGAGAGGTACCGAACGGCCCTGACGCACCTTCCCCGGCGCCAGGACCGCTCGGGAGGCGGGCGGAGACCTGGCGGTACCGGACCGGGTGGCAGCAAGGGTCGACGACGCTTTCGAGGGGGTTCGGTGAGCGGAGGGATGGCTGCGGTGGCCGAGCCAGGGCCCGGGCCGGCGGGCGGTGGTCGCGCCGGTCACCTCCCGGTCCTGCTGGAGCGTTGCCTCGAACTGATCGCCCCTGCGGTCGCCGGCCTGCCCGGCGCCGTCGTCGTGGACGCCACGCTCGGCCTCGGCGGGCATGCCGGCGCGCTGCTCGACGCCCATCCCGGACTCGTACTGGTCGGGATGGACCGCGACCCCCAGGCCCTCGCGCGGGCGACGGAGCGGTTACGCGGCCACGCCGGCCGGTTCCACCCGGTGCACACGGTCTACGACCAGTTGCCGGCCGTGCTGGATCGGCTCGGGATCCCCGTGGTGCACGCCGCGCTCTTCGACCTCGGTGTCTCCTCACTGCAGCTGGACACCGCCGAGCGAGGGTTCACCTACGCCAGGGATGTGCCACTGGACATGCGGATGGACCCGACCGCCGGACGCACCGCGGCCGAGGTGCTCAACACCTACCCGGTGGACGAGTTGGTCAGGGTGCTGCGCGAGTACGGGGAGGAGCGCTTCGCCGGACGCATCGCGCGGGCGATCGCGACCGAGCGCGCCGAGCGTCCGTTCGACACCAGCGCGCGGCTCGTCGAGCTGATCTACCGCGCGGTGCCGGCCGCCGCCCGGCGCAGCGGCGGGCACCCGGCCAAGCGGACTTTCCAGGCGTTGCGCATCGAGGTCAACGCTGAGCTGCCGGTGCTGCGTGCTGCGGTGCCCGCCGCGCTGGGCGCGCTCGCGGTCGGTGGGCGGCTGGTGGCGCTGTCCTACCACTCGCTGGAGGACCGCATCGTCAAGCGTGCGCTGACCGAGCTGGCCACGTCGCGGACACCGGCCGGCCTGCCCGTCGAGCTGCCGGGGTACGGGCCGCAGGTCCGGATCCTAACCCGGGGCGCCGAGCCGGCCACCGAGGCCGAGATCGCGTCCAACCCCAGGGCGGCCTCGGTGCGGCTGCGGGCCGCCGAGCGGATCGCCCCGGCACCCGGATCGTCGCAATCCTCGGAGGTGAGGTCGTGAGCGCACCGGCACGTATCGCGGAACCGGCCAGGACCGCACCCACCCGGCGCCGCGCAACGGCCTCGGAACGCGGGCGCTCGGCTGCGGTGCAGCGGGCTTACGCCCGGCGGGCCCAGCGGACCCAACGCCTGCTCGGGGGGGCACCGGACGCCGCGAGGGCGGGTGGCCGTGCCCGGTTCGTGGTGGTGGTCATGGCGCTGCTGGGCACCGCGCTGGTCACTACGTTGTGGCTGTCGACGGCGGCCGCCGCCGATTCCTACCGGCTGGGCGACGCGCAGACCCAGGCCCGGGATCTGTCCGAGCGCACCGAGCAGCTCAGCCGGCGGGTCGCCACCCTGGAGACCGCTCCCGAGCTTGCCCGCCGCGCCCGCGACCTGGGTATGGTCCCGGCCGGTGACCCGGCCCGCCTCGTGGTGCTGCCCGACGGGGTCGTGATCGTCGTCGGTGACCCCGAGCCGGTGGTGGCTCCGGCGCCTCGTCCCGCCGAGGTGGCCGACCCGTCGCCGGCGGCCCCCGCGCCTGCCAGAGGTGCCTGATGGACAGCCGTGCCAGGCGCAGCAGACCCGGGTTGGTGCGGGGCAGGCCGGTGACAAGGCGCAGGCGGGTGCGCCGGGCCTCGGGCGGCGCTGCGTGGGCCCGGCTGTCCCTCGGGCGCACGATGCTGGTGCTGGCGCTGGTCGCTGCCGGGCTCAAGCTGGTGCAGGTGCAGGGCCTGCAGGCCGAGGAGCTCGCCGCGCAGGCCGCTGACCAGCGCACCACCCGCGAGCTGCTGCCCGCCGAGCGGGGCACGATCACCGACCGCAACGGTACGCCGCTCGCGTTCAGCGTCGAGGCCCGCTCGCTGTACGCCCAGCCGAACCGGATCGTCTCCGAGCAGCGCAGCGCCGGCAAGGACCCGCAGGCGCGCAAGGAGGCGATGGCCCGCCGGGTGGCCGAGGTGCTCGGCCCGCAGGCCGACGAGCAGGAGATCCTGGCCAAGCTGCGCAGCGACCACACCACGGTGCTGCTCGCCCCCGTGGTGGAGCCCGCGCAGGCGCGCGCCATCCAGGGTGACTTCCCCGAGATCAGCGACGAGTACCGGGAGGTCCGCCAGTACCCGGGCGGCGAGCTCGCGGCCAACCTGCT
Source organism: Pseudonocardiaceae bacterium (assembly GCA_050700385.1). Lineage (GTDB taxonomy): Bacteria > Actinomycetota > Actinomycetes > Mycobacteriales > Pseudonocardiaceae > WHSY01. Next base: position 6,491 of record JBOHGT010000478.1, read on the forward strand.
CGGGGCGGCGAACTGGCGCTCCGACGAGCAGAAGGTCCGGGGCCTCGTCGGGCTGGAGAACTATGCCGACAACCTACTGGCCGGTGCCGACGGTGGGCGCATCGTCGATACCGCCGAGGGCGCGGACACGGTGATCCCCGGCAGCGAGCGTGCCGTCCGGCCGCCCGTGCCCGGCTCCGACCTGGAGCTGACACTCGACGCCGACCTGCAGTACACGGTGCAGCAGATGACCTCCGACTACGCGCGTAGCACGGGTGCGCAGGGCGCCAGCGTCGTCGTCCTCGACGCCGAGACGGCGCAGGTGCACGCCATGGCCAACGACGTCACCTTCGATCCGAACCAGCTGGGCACGGCCGATCCGGCCAACCTCGGCAACCCGGCCGTGTCAACGCCGTTCGAGCCGGGGTCGGTGAACAAGGTGGTCACCGCGGCGGCCGCCATCGAGGACGGTCTGGTGCGACCGGACACGGTGCTGCGGGTGCCGGGCCGGATCGAGGTCGCCGACCGTACCGTCCGCGACGCCTGGTCGCACGGCATCCTGGACATGACCTTCACCGGGGTGCTGGCGAAGTCGTCGAACGTGGGCACCCTGCTCACCGCGCAGCGTGTCGGCGAGCAGCGGTTCGTGCGGCTGCTGGACCGCTTCGGGCTCGGCGAGCGCACCGGCGTCGGCCTGCCCGGCGAGAGCAGCGGGCGGGTCCCGCCACGCGAGCAATGGTCGGGGAGCACGTTCGCCAACCTGCCGATCGGGCAGGGCCTTTCGATGACCGTGCTGCAGCTGGCCGGGATGTACCAGGCGATCGCCAACGACGGCGTCCGGGTGCCGCCGCGCATCGTCAGCGCCGAGATCGCGGCGGACGGCAGTCGCACCGAGCCGCCACGGCCCGACGGGGTCCGGGTAGTGAGCCCGGAGACGGCGCGCACGGTGCGGGACATGCTGCGGGCCGTGGTCCAGGACGAGCCGGGGCAACGCGGCACCGCGCCGGCGGCGGCGCTGACCGGCTACCAGGTCGCCGCCAAGACCGGCACCGGCCAGCAGGTGGACCCGCAGTGCCAGTGCTACAGCAACTCGAGGTACTGGATCACCTTTGCCGGCATGCTGCCCGCCGAGGACCCCCGGTTCGTGGTCGGGATCATGCTCGACGCCCCGCCTGGGGGGGACAGCGCGGCGCCGCTGTTCCACGACATCGCGTCCTACCTGGCCCAGCGCCACCACATCCCGCTCTCGCCGCAGCCCAGCCCCGTCGCCACCCTCACGCTGCCGGAGGGTCGTGAGTGATTTCGGTAGCCATGACATCAGGTGGGCTACCGAGATCACTCACGACACCGAGAGCCGGGCAGGGGCCGGGATCGGCGCGCCGGTAGCCTTCCGGCGTCGCGCCGGGGATCGCCCTACCGTTTGCAACGACCCGCCCGACACCGACCCAGCCGACCCTGACACCGGACCGTGACTGCTCCCGTGACCCCCGCCCTGATCGATGCGCCGGTGACCACGCCGACACCGCTGGCCGAGCTCGCCCGGCTCGCCGGTGTGGCCGCGCCATCCGGTTCCGCGGGCACCGCCGTGTCGGGGGCGACGCTGCGCGCCCAGCAGGTGCGGCCCGGCGATCTGTTCGCGGCGCTGCCCAGCGTCACCACCGGACGGCCGCACGGCGCCGACTTCGCCGGGCAGGCACTCGCCGCCGGCGCCGCCGCGGTGCTCACCGACCCGGAGGGGGCCGGCCGGCCGGCGCTGGCC
>JBOHGT010000479.1:0-14593 GCA_050700385.1 Pseudonocardiaceae bacterium
GATCCGCGCGACAGCGTGCCTGCGGCCGAGTTGATCCAGGACCAGCTCAAGCGGGTCGGCGTGGAGACCAGGATTGAGATTCCTGAGGCCGCCATCTCGACGTCCCGGGTCAACAACGGCCAGTACGGCCCCCGGCGGCAAGACCGACCAGGCGATCGAGCAGTGCCAGTCGGCCCTCTCCATCGATGACGCACGGAAAGCAGCGGCGGAGGCCATCCGCCAGCTGGTGGACGTGGAGCATGTGGTCGTTCCGCTCATCGGTGTCCACCGTATTTGGGCGATGAAGCAGACAGTGGCAGGCTTCATGCCCCACCCATCGCTGACGAACCAACGTTGGGAGGGGGTGTTCCTCGTCCGGTGATCGGGACGAGGGACACCGGCTGAGGCGGCGGGCTCATGAGGCGCTACATTGTCCGCCGCCTCGCCTCCCTCATCGTCGTGCTGTGGGGGGTCAGCGTCCTGTCCTTCGCCCTCGGCTCCCTGGCCCCTGGCGACCCAGCCCGAATCCTGATGGAGCGGACCCTAGGGCATCCGGCCACCGACGAGGAGGTGGTGCAGAAGCGACACGAGCTCGGCCTTGACCGCCCGGTCGTCGTCCAGTACGTCAGTTGGGCCGGTGGTGCGCTCCGCGGCGACCTCGGCTACTCCTGGAGCGATCGCGGGCAGCCCGTGTCGCACGTCCTGCTCGAGCGTCTTCCACGGACCGTGGCGCTGGCCGTGTCGGCCCTGATCATATCGGTCCTGGTGGCAGTACCTTTAGGAGTGATCGCCGCCCGCCGCCAGAACTCGCTGGTCGACCACTCCTCGCGGGTTGCCGCCCTGGTGGGCGCCTCGATCCCGAGCTTCTTTCTCGGGTACCTGCTCATGTTCGTGTTCGGGGTGTGGCTCCAGCTGCTGCCGATCTTCGGGTTCGCCTCGCCTCAAAGCATCGTGCTGCCTGCGGTCACCCTGGCCCTGGGCGCGTCGGCCATCCTCACCCGGCTCACGCGCTCAAGCCTGCTCGAAGTGCTCGGGGAGGACTATATAAGGGTCGGTGAGGCGATGGGCCTTCGGTCCCGGACCGTGCTGTTTCGCCACGCTCTGCGCAACGCTCTGATTCCTATTCTCACCGTGATCGGGCTGTCGTTCGGCCACCTGCTGGCCGGAGCAGTGATCGTTGAGTCGATCTTCAACTGGCCAGGTCTCGGCAAGCTCGCCCTCGACGCCATCCACGCCCGCGACTACCCGCTCATCCAAGGCTTCGTCCTCTTGACGGGCACGGTGTTCGTCCTCATGAACCTGGTGACCGACCTCGCCTACAGGTGGGCCGACCCTCGCGTGCGCCTGCAGGGCAAGGGTGAGATCCATGGCTGAGGCACAGCTGGCTCAGGCCCCCGACGCTCCGAAGCTGGACAACGTTACCGCCCTCACCACCGCCGAGCACGTCCTTCAATCGCTGAGCCGGCGACGGGTCCTGCACCGCCTCATGCACGACTGGACGGCCCGCATCGGACTGGTGATCGTCGTGCTCCTGGTGTTGGTCGCCCTGCTGGCTCCGGTGCTCACCCGACACGATCCGCTGTCCCTTGACGGGCCGGCACTCGAGCCGCCGAGCTGGTCGCACCCCTTCGGCACGGACCGGCTCGGCCGCGACGTCTTCAGCCGCATCGTCTACGGCGCACAGTTGTCGTTGGGCACCGCGCTCCTGGCCACGGTGCTCATCCTGACTCTGGCGGTCCTGGTTGGATCGCTCAGCGGGTTTCTCGGCGGAGTCGTTGATTCGGTGCTGATGCGGACGGTGGACACGATCCTCGCCTTCCCGAACCTCCTCCTTGCATTGGTGGTCGCCGGCCTCTTCAGGCCCAGCTTGTTGACTCTGATGTTGGCGCTGGCCAGCGTCTGGTGGGTGGGGTATGCACGAATAGTGCGTGGGCTGGTCATGGTCGTGCGGGAGCGCCCGTTCATCGAAGCGGCTCGGGTGGGCGGTGCTCGCCGGTCGAGGCTGCTCGTTCGCCACATCCTCCCCAACGTCCTGCCGCCGGTGATCGTGCTGGTCACCCTGGAGATGGGCACGCTCATCCTGGCCATCTCGGCGCTGAACTTCCTCGGGCTCGGGGCACAGCCACCGACGCCGGAGTGGGGGGCAATGCTCAACGAGGGCAGGGCCTTCTTCTTCTCGTCGCCCCATCTCATGCTCTTTCCTGGCTTGGCCATCAGCCTCGCGGTGCTCGGGTTCAACCTGCTGGGCGACGGCCTCCGTGACGTCTTGGATCCGAAGTCGTGACGCGTAGGCCAGGCTCGTCGCAAGCCGGTGCAGCCACCGACGATCAGGGCGGTAGTCGTGCGCCCCGCCCGTTGCTCGACGTCCGAGGCCTGACGACGGAATTCCAAGGCCCGACCGGCGTGGTACGCGCCGTTGATGACGTGAGCTTCAGCATCCAGCCGGGCGAGGTGTTCGCCCTGGTGGGGGAGTCGGGATGCGGCAAGACCGCTACTGCCTTGTCAATCATGGGTCTCATACCCAGGCGGATGGGCAGAGTCGTCAAAGGTGAGGTCTTTTTCGGGGACGAGGAACTGCTGACGATCCGGCCTGAACGCCTTCGGCAGATCAGGGGCGACAGAATCGCGATGGTCTTCCAGGAGCCGACACTCGATCCCACCTCCCGCATCGGTGACCAGATCGCCGAGGTCATCCGCGCCCATCGGGACTTATCCCGCCGCCAGGCCGGGGAGCAGGCTGTCGAACTGCTCGAGGTCGTGGGTATCCCCGGGGCGGCGCAGCGAGCTCGGGACTACCCACACCAGTTCTCCGGCGGGATGCGGGAACGGGCCATGATCGCCATGGCCCTCAGTCTGCGCCCCGACCTCCTCATCGCCGACGAGCCGACGACCGCCCTCGACGTCACCATCCAGGCCCAGATTCTCGAGCTGCTCATCGACTTGCGCCTGCAGTTTGGGATGGCAGTACTGCTCATCACCCACGACCTGGGGCTGGTGGCAGGATTCGCTCAGCGGGTGATGGTCATGTACGCCGGGCGGAAGGCGGAGGAGGCCGACGTACGGTCCCTCTACCGGCGGCCCAGACACCCCTATACGTATGGCCTGCTGGCGTGCACCACGCGGCTCGATCGGTCCCGCCCGGAACGCCTGCCCCAGATCCTGGGGAGCCCGCCCAGCCTCATCGATCCCGCGCCGACGTGTCACTTCGCGCCCCGCTGTCCCTGCGCGCAGGATGTGTGCCGCCAACTGCTTCCCCAGCTCCTCGAGGTCGACCCCGGTCACGTCGCCGCCTGCCACTTCGCTCAGGACGACCGATGGACGCCCTGCTGAGGGTCACCGACCTCGTCAAGCGGTTCCCCGTGAACCGCGGGCTCATCGTTCGCGGACCCATGGCCGAGGTCCACGCCGTCGACGGCGTGAGCTTCTCGATCAGTCCAGGCGAGACATTCGGGCTCGTGGGCGAGTCGGGGTGCGGCAAGACGACCACCGCGCGGCTCGTACTCCGCCTCCTGGACGCCGATGCTGGGCGGATCGAGTTCGACGGCGAGGACATCACCCACCTGCGGGGCGGACCCCTCCGCGTGCTGCGGCGCCAGATCCAGATGGTCTTTCAAGACCCCTTCGCCAGCCTGAACCCCCGCATGACTGTGGAGAAGATCGTGGCCGAGCCGCTGGTGTCGCAAGGGCGCCACAGGGAGGTGAGCAGGCGGCATATAGGAGAGCTCTTGGAGCGAGTAGGCCTCGACCCCGACTATGCTGGCCGCTACCCCCACGAGTTCTCCGGCGGGCAGCGCCAGCGGATTGGCATCGCTCGAGCCCTGTCGGTGCGCCCCAAGCTGATCGTGTGCGACGAACCGGTCTCAGCGCTGGACGTCTCCATGCGGGCGCAGGTTCTCAACCTCCTCTGCGACCTCCAGCAGGAACTCGGCCTCACCTACCTGTTCATCTCCCACGATCTGTCGGTCATCCGCCAGATCTCCAACCGGGTCGGCGTGATGTACCTCGGAAAGCTCGTGGAGGTCGCTGACCGCGACGGGCTCTTCGGCGGCGGCCTGCATCCCTACACGCAGGCCCTCCTCTCGGCCGTGCCGATTCCCGACCCCGACATCGAAACCGACCGGCGGCGGATCGTGCTTCGGGGCGACGTGTCGACCCCACTCGCCCCGCCTACCGGCTGCCGCTTCCACACGCGCTGCTGGAAGGCCGAGGAGACCTGTCGCACGGCGGAGCCGGAGCTCGCGGTGCGGTGTGGCAGGCACCCCGCCGCCTGCCACTTCGCGGAACCAAGGGCGGCCATCGACGTCCACAGCTGAGCGGCTTGGTGCAGATCGAACGCAGGCCGCAGTGACGGTCCGCTCTGCTGGGAAAGGCAACGGCAGCGCCCAGAGTAGTTAGGTGCAGATCGCACTTACTGACCGGAGTCACTGATCGCTACCTTGGTGTCACCCAAATGTTACACGAAAGGGTGGACGCTGTGCGTGCTGATCGATCACTCACCGTGGCGATATTGCTCGGGTTGGCCCTTGCGTCCTGTGCGGGCGGCCCGAATGGGGGCTCAGCGCCGGGCGGCACCGCGACAGCAACCGCGGAGCCGGTCCGTGGTGGCACTCTGGTGGCCGCGATCGACAGTGACCCAGGGGGTCTCAACCCGGCCATCACGACCAGCGGCGGCACCCACACGGCCTCGGAGCTCATGTACAACGGGCTGGTCGAGCTCGGGCCCGATCTTCAACCCGTCCCCGAGTTGGCCGAGAGGTGGGATATTGAGCAGAACGGTGTGCTCTACCGGTTCCATCTCCGCCCGGGCGTCATGTGGCACGACGGCCAGCCGTTCACCTCTGCCGACGTCAAGTTCAGCTTCGAGGAAGTGCTGCTGAAATACCACTCGCGCACCAAGGCGTCGGTGGGCTCCGCCCTGGAGTCGATCAGCACCCCAGGCGAGCGCACCGTCGAGTTCCGCTTCAGGCAGCCTTATGCACCGCTGCTGCGCCAGCTCGACGTCACCGAGGCGCCCATCGTGGCCAAGCACATCTACGAGGGCACCGATCCGAAGGAGAACCCGGCCAACGAGGCACCGGTCGGAACCGGGCCGTTCCGGTTCGTCTCCTACACGCCGGGCAGCGAAGTCCGGATGGCCCGCAACGACATTTACTTCAAGAAGAACCTGCCCTATCTCGACGAGGTTGTGATGCGGGTGATCCCCGACGACACCAGCCAGGTCAACGCGCTCGAGGCCGGCGAGGTCGACTGGCTGTTCGGTGCCGAAGGTCCCGACCTCGAGGCGCTGAGCGCCAACCCCGACTTCGGGACGCTACCGACGACCATCAACCCAGGCGGGTCGAACTGCATCATGACGGTCAGCTTCAATCTCGACCGACCACTGTTCGGCGACCCGCGGGTACGGCGCGCGGTGGCGCATGCCCTGGATCGACAGCAGTTCCTCGACCGCATCCTGTTCGGTGAGGGCCGGGTGGCGACTGCGCCGATCTCCAGTGGCATCCCGTTCGCCCACGCCGACGACCTCGACATGCCCACCTTCGGCCGCGAGGAGGCGGGCCGGCTGCTCGACGGGGTGGGCTGGGCCCGGCAGGGCGACGGCATCCGGACCGCCCGGGGCGTCGCCGACGTCGCCGACGGCACCCCGCTCGCCTTCAACTTCCTACACTTCCCGACGTTCAACCAGTACGGCGAGCTGTTCAAGGCCCAGCTGGCCGAGGTCGGCGTCGACGTCACCCTGCAGCCGTTGGACCCACCGGTGTTCGCCGACACCGTCTTCACCCAGCGCAACTTCGACACCAACATCATCAGCTACTGCAACGGGACGGACCCCGAGATCGGTGTGCGCCGCATGTATATCTCGTCCAACATCGCGTCGATCCCCTTCTCGAACTCCTCGGCTTATCGCAATCCGCAGATCGACCAGCTCTTCGATCAGGCGCAGGCCACCGTCGACCAGGGCGAGCGTGCCGCGGTGTACCGCGAGATCCAGGAGATCCTGGTGCGGGAGCTGCCGTATTTATGGGTGGTGGAGACCTCGGCGACGCGGGTGTTCCGGGCTGGCTGCCAGGGCTTCAGCCCGTCGGGCCACTTCGCCGAAGCGGCGTTCTGCAGGCGGTGACCGTCACGACGCCCACCGCTCGGGTGGGGACGGCGGGGTGAGCCTGCGCTACGCGGGCTGGCGGCTGGCCCAGCTGGCGCCCACCTGCGCCGGAGTCGTGCTGGTCGGCTTCCTGCTCATCCACCTCGCACCGGGTGACCCCGTGCTCGCGCTGGCCGGGCAGCACGGCGACACCGCCTACTACGCGTTCATGCGGGAGAAGTTCGGGCTGGACGAGCCGATGCCGGTCCAGCTGGCTACCTACGCGGGCAACGTGGCCCGGGCCGACCTTGGCATCTCCTACGTTCAGGGTCGGCCGGTGCTCGACATCATCGTCGAGCGGCTGCCGGCCACGGTGCTGCTCACCGTCACGGCCCTGGTCCTCTCGACCGTAGTCGGGGTGGCGCTGGGAGTGCTGGCCGCGTCGCGACCCCGAGGTGGCCGCGACATCGCGGTGAGCACCGTGTCCCTCGGCCTCTACGCCGCGCCAGTATTCTGGGTTGGGCAGCTGGCCGTGCTCACGCTGGCGCTGCGGCTGGGCTGGTTCCCCGTGCAGGGCATGAGCAGCGCGCGCAGCGATGCGACCGGCTGGGCGCAAGCAGCCGACGTGGCGCACCACCTCGTGCTGCCAGCGCTTGTGCTGGCTGCCCAGGAGATCGCGGCGGTCGCCCGTCTCGGCCGCGCGGGGCTGCTCGACGAACTCTCCCGCGACCATATCCGCACCGCACGCGCCAAGGGCCTGGCGGAGCGGACCGTGCTGCTCAAACACGGGCTGCGGCGTGCCCTGCTGCCGGTGGTCACCGTGATCGGCGGCCGGGTTGGGCATCTCGTCGCCGGAGCGCTCGTGGTCGAGATCGTGTTCGGCTGGCCCGGTATCGGCCAGCTGCTGCTGTCCAGCATGCAGAACCGGGACACGCCGATCGTGCTCGGGATCTTCCTCATCGTCGCGATCACCGTCGTGGTCGCCAACCTGCTCACCGACCTTGTCTATGTCTGGCTTGACCCCCGTATCCGCTACCGCTGAACTGCCGGTCGGCGTCGAGCACGCCGTCGCCGCCTCCCGGCGGCGGCTACTCGCCCGTGTGGTCGCCAGCCCGGCTGGCGCGGTCGGGCTCACCCTGCTCGGTGTGGTCGTGATCGTGGCGGTGCTCGCACCGGTGCTTGCCCCCACCGACCCGTTCGCCATCGAAGGACCGTCGCTGGCGCCGCCTTCGGCCGAGCACATCATGGGCACCGACGCATTGGGCCGTGACACCTTCAGCGGTGTCGTGCACGGCGCCCGTACCTCGCTGCTGGTCGCCGGTGCCGTGGGTGTGCTGGTACTGGTGATCGGAGTGGCGGTCGGGACCCTGGCCGGCTACCGCGGCGGCTGGATCGACGACGTCCTCATGCGCTTTACCGAGTTCTTCCAGGTGCTCCCGCGGTTCTTCCTGGCCATCGTGGTGATCGCGTTGTTCGGCCCGGGGCTCGATCGGCTGGTGCTCGTCCTCGGCTTCACCTCGTGGGCGCTGCTGGCCCGGGTGGTCCGGGCCGAGGTGCTCTCGCTGCGGGAGCGCGAGTTCGTGGAGGCCGCGAGGGCGAGCGGTGCCTCGGCGCTGCGCATCGTCGCCCGCGAGATCCTGCCGAACGCGCTGCCCGCCGGTATCGTCTACCTTGGGCTGCTGCTCGCTCAGGTCATGCTGATCGAGGCCAGCCTCGGCTTCCTCGGACTCGGCGACCCCAACCTGATCAGCTGGGGCTACCTGGCCAGCGAGGCCCAGCGGTTCCTGCGGGTGGCGTGGTGGTTGTCCTTGTTCCCGGGGCTGGCGATCGTGGTCGCCGTGCTCGGCCTGAACCTGCTGGCCGATGCCCTCACCGACGTGTTGGGCGGGCGGCGGTGACCGAGCGGGTGCTGTCGATCCGCGATCTCACGGTCGAGTTCGCAACCCCGGCCGGCACCGTGCACGCCGTCAACGAGGTGAGCTTCGACATCCACGCCGGCGAGGTGGTCGGAGTCGTCGGCGAGTCGGGCGGCGGCAAGACGGTGACGATGCTCGCCTGCCTGCGCCTGCTGCCCGAGCCACCGGCCCGGATCGTCGGCGGCGAGGTGTGGTTCCGGGAACGCGACCTGCTGCGGCTGCCCCGCCGGCAGCTGCGCCGTGTCCGAGGACGCGACATCGGGATGGTGTTCCAGGATCCGCTGACCTCACTGCACCCGGCGTTCCGGGTCGGTCAGCAGATCGCCGAGGCCCTGCTCGTCCACGACACCGGCCTGTCCCGCCGGGCCGCCGACACCAGGGCCGTCGAGCTGCTCGAGCTGGTCGGGGTGCCGCGCCCCGCCACCCGGGCGCGCGAGCACCCCCATCAGTGGTCGGGTGGGATGCGGCAGCGGGCGGCGATCGCCATTGCCATCGCCAACTCGCCCGCCGTGCTGATCGCCGACGAGCCCACCACCGCACTCGACGTCACGATCCAGGCCCAGGTGTTGGACGTGCTGCGGACCGCCGGATCGGAGACGGGGGCCGCCACCATCCTGGTCACCCACGACCTCGGGGTGATCGCCGAGCTGGCCGACCGGGTGGTCGTCATGTACGCAGGCCGGGTGGTGGAGACCGGCCCGGTCGCCGACCTGTTCCGCCACCCCCGCCACCCGTATACCGCAGGCCTGCTCGCCGGCGTGCCCCGACTCGACGAGGGCGTGCGGCACGTCGACCCGATCCCCGGTCAGCCGCCCACGCTGCTGGAGTTGCCCGCGGGTTGCTGTTTCGCCGCCCGTTGCCCGCGCCGGGCCGGGCGGGAGCGCTGCGTGGCTCAGCTGCCCGCGTTGGCTCCGGGCTCGGGGCACCGGGCCGCCTGCCACTTCGTCGACGAGGGGGACGGCACCTGATGGGCGGCGACGAGGTGCTGCGTGTCGAGAAGCTGGTCAAGCACTTCCCGACCCGCCGTGGCCTGGTGCGGGCGGTCGACAGCGTGAGCTTTACCTTGGCCGAGGGCGAGACCCTCGGGCTCGTGGGCGAGTCGGGCTGCGGCAAGTCGACACTCGCCCGCACCGTCGTCCGCCTGCTCGAACCGACCGCGGGTCGAGTGGTCTTCGACGGCCGCGATGTCACCGCGGCCGGCCGGCGCCAGCTGCGCGAGCTGCGGCGCGAGCTGCAGATCGTGTTCCAGGATCCGTACGCGTCGCTGAACCCCCGCATGCGGGTGGGCGAGATCGTCAGCCAGCCGCTGCGGGTGCATCGGATGTACCGCGGCGCGAGCGGCCCACGTCGGGTGGACGAGCTGTTGGAGCTGGTCGGGCTGAATCCCGACCACCGCAACCGGTTCCCGCACGAGTTCTCCGGCGGCCAGCGGCAGCGGATCGGCATCGCCCGCGCGCTGGCATTGGCACCGCGGGTGGTCGTGCTGGACGAGCCGGTGTCGGCGCTGGACGTCTCGATCCGGTCCCAGATCGTGAACCTGCTCGCCCGGTTGCAGCGCGAGCTCGGCCTGGCCTACCTGTTCATCGCCCACGACCTCGCAGTCGTCCGGCAGCTGGCGCACCGCGTCGCGGTGATGTACCTCGGCCGGCTGGTCGAGACCGGCGCCCGGGACGTGGTGTACGGCCACCCCACCCACCCCTACACCCAGTCGCTGCTCTCGGCGGTGCCGGTGCCCGACCCCGAAGGCCGGGAGCGGCGGCGACGCATCGTGCTGGTCGGCGAGGCGCCCGACCCGGCAGATCCGCCGTCGGGATGCCGGTTCCGCACTCGTTGCTGGAAGGCCACCGCTCGCTGCGCGGGACAGGAGCCGGCGCTGGTGGACCGCGACGGCCATCCCAGTGCCTGCCACTTCCCTGGTGTCGCGCCGAAGCAGTGAACGCGATCTTGTGGTAGCTGTCGGATTCATATAGCATCGTGGTGACCGGTTGGAGCCGCACACGACGCAGCGAGGTGGGTATGGACGGGTTGCCCGTCGGCGGAGCCATCATGTGGTGGATCGGGGTCGTTGCCCTGTTCCTCGTGGTCATTCCGCTGGTGCTGTACCTCGTGCAGCGGGTGCTCAGCGACCTGCGGGAGATCAGGGACTACGCGGCCGACGTGCTCGCGCACGGTGTCGAGGTGACGAAGAACCTGGAGCCGGTGCCGGCGCTGTTGGAGACGAGGGACCTCGTCAAGAGCGTTCACGGCGGACTCGAGCGCTACATCAGCTCGGTCAGATCGTTGCTCTAGGAGGTAGCAGTGGACACGCTCGTGGTTCTGACCCTGGTCGCCGTCGGCCTGATCGTCGTGGCGCTGGCCCTTTCCCTGATCACCATCCTGCTGATCCTGCGCCGCACGTTGTTCACGCTCGGCACCGTCAATGTGGGTCTGCGGTCCATCGCACGGCGGGTGGAACCACTGGAGCCGGTGCTCGCGGAGGTCAACTCCGACCTCGCTGCGGTCCGGGCCGAGTTGCTGAGCGTGTTGCGGGCACGCGACGGACACAAGACGAAGACAGGGGAGCTGGTCTGAATGACCTACCATTTCCGCTGCGTTGACGCAGGAGCACCGAGTTGTTGGGGCAGCGTCAGGGCCAGTACTGAGCAGGAGTTGCGGGACAAGCTCGCACAGCACCTCGCTCGGCACGGGGTCACCGTGCCCAACGAGACGTTGATGGACCACCTGATCAAGGTCACGATCGGACGTGGCGGCTCAGGCCCACGCCACACCTAGGGTGCTCACGAGTCGCCGCACCTCGGTGGCGGCCACGTCGACCGCAGCCGCCACGGGAGCCGAGAGACCCTCCCCGAGCCGGTCCGCATCGGCAGGCTGGCAGCCGACGATCCAGGTCTCGGGTGGTAGCACGCCCAGGGCGCTGGCCAGCATGAAGGCCCGCTCCGGTGTCGCGTAGTGCATGTCCGCCAGCTCGTCTCGGCGCTGCGCGAGTGGCAGCACCGTGACATCGCGGACATGGGGGCGGAGCACGAGAACCGTGCCGGGCGCCCGACCCCGGTCCACCGCGTCGATGACGACCAGCCCGCCCGCGCCTGCGGTGAGTTCCTGGACGAGGTGGATACCGCCGATACCGATGTCGAGGACGCGGACCCCGCTGGGTACCCCCCCCTGCTCGATCAGCCGCGCTGCAACCGCTACACCGAAGCCGTCGTCTCCGCGCAGGGTGTTGCCGACTCCCGCGACCAACACCGTCATGCCTGAGGAGAATACGGACCGCTGATGGACGCTCAGCATATGATCACCGAGCTGGAACGGCGGCTGGTCCGCTACCCCGCGGATCGCTACCCGGTGCAGCACGCCACCGCCCAGTTCCATCTCGGTGCGCTGCTCACCGATGCAGACCGGCTGGACGACGCGGCGCGAGCTCTCGATGCGGCAGCAGCGCTGTTCGACCCTGACGGGCTCGCGATCGAGCGCGCCAAAGTGACCAACGCCCGCGGCGTGGTGTTTCGCCTCACCGGCCATCTCGACGAGGCTGCCGACGCCTTCGGCCGAGCCGCCGCCGCGTTCGACGCCGCGGAGCTACCCCTCGAGGCAGGGGCAGCCACGTTCAACCTCGGGCTGGTGCACCGCGACCGGAACGATGCGAGCGCCGCCACGGGTTTCTTCCGCCAGGCGCGAGAACGGTTCGACCCGCACACCGCTCCTGCGGAGGCTGCCGCTGCCGCGCGGGAGCTGGGCGCCGCGCTCCTGGTCACTGGAGAGGTCGAGGCCGCCCGGGACATCCTCGAGGAGGCCGTGGCGTTGGCGGACCGTGCGGGCGACGCGGCCGGCCTCGGGGCCTCGGCGAACCTACTCGGCTTGGTCCATCTCGGCGCCGATCGCCCCGCCGCTGCGATCGAGGCGTTCCAGGATGCGGTCGGTGCGCACCCGCGGTCGGTGCGTCCCGGGGAGCATGCGATGGCCAAGGCGAACCTCGCGCTCGGCTACGAGCGCGCCGCCGCACCGGACCACGCCTACCTGGCCGCAGTGCAAGCGCTCGGCACGTGCGATGCCGCCGAGCCGGTGCGCCGGCAGGCCCGTGAGGTCCGCGAGCGGCTCGGTGATCGCTGCGGTGCCGTGCTGCCGGTACTGGACCAGGAGCCCCGGGAACGATGGCCGTCGCTCGTGCGCGAGGAGCTGACCCGTTGGGTCGACGCCGAGCCCGAGGCGCGGCGGGCCGAGTGCGGCGGCTGGGTCGACGGGCAGCTGGCCCGTCCGGCCGTGGCCGCCGACCTTGCAGAGGTGTGGCTGGGTGGGCTGCTGGAGCTGCCTCCCGAGTCGATGACCACCCTGATCCGCGCCACGCTCGAGGCGCTTGCCGGGCGCGACACCGCGGCCACCGGGTCGTTCCGTTCCACGATGTCCCGGGCAGTGGTCCGGTTCCCCATCCCGCAGTGGATGCGGCTGAAGGACAGCTTCAACAGCCTGGCAGTCGAACTCGGCCAGGAGGGATCGTGGGGATAGCGGACGATCTCTCGACCGACGCGCTGACCGAGACGATGCCACGGCGTCTGGTCCGCAGCTACCCGGCCGTGGTGTCCACCGAGGCCGCCGCGCTGGCCTGGGCCCGGGAGGGCGCGCCGCACGGCACTGTCGTGGTCGCCGGGTACCAGGCATCCCCTCGGGGCCGGGCCGGGCTACCCTGGAAACTCCTCCCGGACATCGGCCTCGGCTTCTCGCTCGTGCTACGCCCGGAGCTTCCCGCAGCTCGGGAGGGATGGGTCTACGCGGCTGCGGTCTGCGGGCTCGCCGACTTCGCCGGAGCGGGTGCGATGATCACCTGGCCGGACGAGGTGTACCGGTCGGGGGCCCGAGTCGGCGCGCTCGGAGCCTGGGTAGAACTGGGCGCCGAGGGCGTCCAATGGGTTGTGCTCAACGTGCTGGTGGACGATGTCGTGCCGCCCCGAGCACCGATCCTGGCGCACGCGGTGACGGCCATCGAGGCCCGGATGGCGGCGCCCGGGCAGGCAGTGCTCGCCGACTACCGGGCGCGCTGCGCGACGATCGGCAGGCAGGTCCGGGCTCGGCTGATCCCGATGGGCCCGGCAGGACCGAGAGTGGAGGGGACGGCGGCCGACATCCTCGCCGACGGCTCGCTGACGATCAAGACCGCCACGGGCAACCGGGTGGCGGTGCGCCCGCAGAATCTCGGAGTTTTGGACGATCTGTGCGACACTTCCGAATAGCGCCCCTTACTGCCAGAGGAGGCAAGCCGTGACGGTCAGCTCACTTGTTCCAGTGGCGGCGCTCACCCTCATCGTCGCACTCGTGCCGCAGGACAGCGCCGCCGGAGCGGCCAGTCCCGCGGTAGCCGGCGACTTCAGCCTCATGGCGATGGTGCACACCACGCAGTATCAGGACACCGACCTCGTCATGCAGGATCCGAATCCGTGGAGCTGGTCCGCCCAGGGTGGCCCCTATCGTTACGCCTCGATCCCCTGCACCGGGAATGCCCCCGTCAACAACATCTCGACCAACTTGACCACCTATAACTCCCGGCTACCGGGAAGCCGGTCACCGGCGTCCACGCGTAATCACCCCTTCGAGTTCGTCGTGAGCGGGTCGACCCTGCACGGCAGCGTGATGCTCACGGCCTGCCAGCCGGAGCCAGGGCCGAACGAGAGCCCTGACGCGGTGCCCGACGGGCGCAAGCCGAAGGTCTTCGTCCAGTGGACCGCGAAATACGAAAGAACCTCTCCCGAGGAGGTCTCGTGGAGTGGCACCTTCACGCTCACGGGCGGCACCGGTACCTACGAGGGTCTCACGGGTCGCGGTACGATCTCAGGTTATTTCTTCTGCTTCGCGGACGAAGGCTGCGAGAGCCTCGGCGAGTTCCGGGATGCCCAATACACTATGACCGGCAACTACCGAGACCCCGCTGGCTGACCGGTACGCTGCTCCGTCCCGGCGCCGGGCAATGCCGACGATCAGCGGGAGGCATCACGGGCCTGTTGCCGGTCGAGCTCCTCGATCAGTGCCCACCACAGGCCCCAGTCCAGGTGCTCCATACCATGGCCGGTGTAGCCGTCGGCGATATGGCGGCGCAGCCGGTCGCGCAGCGCGAAACTGGCGCCCCAGCGGCCGTGCTCATCGAGCAGATCCAGCTCGTGCAGCAGCTTGCGCACGGTGTCCACGGCGGGCGCGGGGTCGAGCCGATCGGTATCGACGAGCGGGCGCAGCTCGTCGGCCAGCTCCAGCAGCGGGATCCGGTCGAGTTCGGTACGCACCAGCTGCAGCGCCTCCTCCAAACCGGCCGCCGCCGAGGGTGAGAGCTCGGCTGCAGGATCCGTGCGGTCCGGCTCGACCTCGATCGAGACGGTCCTGCCGGGCAGCGCGCCGAGCCCGGTCGCGACGTCGATCAGCAGGTCGATCGTCACATAGCCGGTGACCGCGTCTCGCACCGCCTGCTGGACCTGCTCCACCGGCAGGGCGATCGGCCGGATGCGCCGCCGCTGCACGGCGCCCGGGGTGCGACCCCGCATCGCCGCACCGATGAGGACGAGCGCCCGCACGCCCAACTCCTCGAGTCGCTGGGCCACCGCCACCGCGCCGTAGTGCAGCTCTTCGACGACGACGTCCGGGC
>JBOHGT010000480.1:0-3981 GCA_050700385.1 Pseudonocardiaceae bacterium
GTCGCGATACGCACGGCGTCCTCGAGCTGTTCGCGCGGGATGCCGTACTCCTCGGCGACGACGTCGAGGGAACTCGCCGGCGCGGAACAGAGCCAGCGCGTCCTCCAGCCGTGCCCCGCCGCGCGCGAAGATCGGCTGTCCGAAGCCCCGCGCCGGGTCGACGATCACCTCGGCGACCTCGTAGGCCGGTAGGTGGATGAGCCGAGCGTAGCCGTCGGCGCCGAACTCCAGCCGCCGCAGGTAGGCCGCCACGATCTCGTTGAACACCCGCTGGTTGCTGCGGACCACGACCAGCTCGCGGGCGGCCCGCGCCGCGGTGGCGTCCTGCCCGGTCTCGGCGTAGTCGAACAGGATCTCCGCCCCGTCGGTGTAGAGGCGCTTGCTCGCCAGTGCGTGCGGCAGCCCGAACTCCTCGTCGAGCCGCTCCAGCGCCGGGCGAATGCGCTGCAGCGGGACGCCGCTACGCCGCATCGCGGTGACGACCAGGCCCTCGGCCAGCCCGATGAACGGGATGACCGGCCCGCGGAAGCCGGTTCTGGGCAGCGCGGTCAGTATCGGTGCACCGATGACGTCACGCCGACCCACCGGCTTGTGGCGATAGCTGTGCGTCCACGTCGCCAAGGCGCTAGCCGGGACGTCCAGGTAGCGGGCCGCCTCGGACACCGTGTAGAGCGCCGTGCTGAAGCGGTCGAGTGCGTCGGTTCGCTCGTCGAGGATGCTCATCCAGACCAACCTCCTCCACGTTCGACGTTTGTCTCCCTCCCCATCTTCTCGCATCGATCCGCGGTTGACGTGACGACATACCGCCACCAGTTCGCCCGGGCACCAGCGGTAGCCGGATCATGGTTGGGGTGACCGTGCAGTCGGGGCAGGCTGGGCGTACCTGATGGACCTGGTAGGGGGTGCTGGTCAACGAGCTCGGGTAGGACCGGTGGCGTACCGCCCGATCGATACAGTGACTCGGTGGCACGCCTTCAGCACCTCGTGGTGGTGATCCCCGGCATCGGCGGCAGCGTCCTGGAGGCCGCCGACGGCTCGCCGATGTGGGGGCAGGGACGCCGTCAGATCGGCGGTGCGTTGTGGGACCCGGCGCGGTTGAGCCTGGCGGTGTACCCGCGGCTGCGGCCGGTTGACCTGCTCGGGTCGATCCGGGTTCTGCCGTGGATGGTGGTGCCCGGCTACGACCGCCTGGTACGCCAGTTGACTAACGTTTTCGGCTTGACCAACGACGACATCGACGTGGCCTGTGATGACGGAGTGCGCAAGCCTGGTGCCAGCGTGGTGCTGTTCCCGTATGACTTCCGGCTGGGCGTGGCCGTCGCGGCCGAGCGGCTGGCAGGCGAGATGACGCGGCGGCTGGCGGATCGCCCCGAGAAACGTCAGCAGGTGGTCGTCCTGGCGCACTCGATGGGTGGGCTGGTGGCGCGGCACTGGCTCGGCCCGGGGCGTGGGGCGCGGTACTGCAAGGCCCTGATCACCCTCGGCACCCCGCACCGGGGGGCACCGAAGGCGCTGGACTGGCTGCTCAACGGGGTCCGGGTCGGCCCGGGGCCGGTGGCCGCGCTGACCAGCACCCTGTTGGCCGACGCGGCCGCGGTGCTGTGGGAATGGTCGTCGACCTACGAGCTGCTGCCCCGTTACCGGGCCGTGCGGGACGAGGAATCAGGACACGAGCTTTACCCGCACGAGCTTGGGTCCACATCGTTCAGGAAGCGGGCGCAGACGGCGTTCGGCATGCACCGGGAAATCGAAAAAGAATGGGGGGTGCTCGATCCCGCCGAGCGGCCGGAGGTGCTGGCGCTGTTCGCCCGCGGGCACGCCACACCGACCCGGGCGGTGCTGGACGGCGGTCGGGTGCGGGTGACGAAGGCGGACGCGGTGGGGCTGGACCTCGACGAGGTCATCGCCGCCGGGCAGCCGTTCCCCGTCGGGGCGGAGCTGCTCGGCACCAGCGACGTCGAGGGCGCGACAGCGTGGCTGCGGGTCACCCCCGCTGGCGGCCCAGCGGCAGCACCGCTGCTAATGACCGGCGCGGACGGCCGGTGGGAGGTCACGGTGCCGGGGTTGGCTCCCGGGAGCTACCAGATCGGGGTGGAAGCGGTGAACGTGCCCCGGGTGGATCGGGTGCTCGGTGGCGATGTGGTCGGGGTGATCGAGCCCTGACGGCCTGGCCGCGGTGGGCGCGGGTGGTGGCGGCGGGCGCCTTGGTGCAGTACGTGCACCGCGGCGCCGTCGCGCCGCTGCTGCCCGCGGACCTGGCCAGGCAGTTGCCGGGCCCCTCGGACGAGCCGTCGATGCAGCGCGCCCGGCGGATCTATGAGGTGCTCGCCCAGCACGGCATCAGCTATGTCCACGAGCCGACCTCCAGCGAAGCAGGCCGGCAGGCCATCCGACCCCCGTACCAGGTGCTCGCCGGGCCGCGGCAGGCGACCTGCCTGGACATCGCGGTTACCTTCTGCGGCGCCTGCCTGGATGCCGGCCTGCACCCCCTGGTCGTCACGCTGAACTCCACCCGCGGCGAGCCGGGGCACGCGCTGGTCCTGGTGTGGCTCGACGGGAGCTGGACCGGGGAACCGGCGCGGAACCACCCGTGGTGGGCCGTCGTGCACGAGACACCACCGGTCGAGCTGATCGGGCAGCTGCGCGCCGCCGCGGAGCAGTCGGGGAGCTTCCTCGCCATTGACGTGGCCGGCGCCACCCGCGCGTCCGGCGCCGAGAGCACCCCCTGGGCGGCGGCGATCGCCCGGGGCGCGGAGCTGACGAACTCGGCCCTGACCGGCGACAGGGCCTGGCGGTGGGGTACCGCCGTGGACATCGGCGTGGGATGGCACGCCGGTGACGTGCACCCGCTGCCCCACCGGCCGCGGCACTACCCGATCGTCGACCCCTACCTGGAGCGGGACCGCGACGGCGGGCCCCTCATGCAGCTGCGGGCGCGGCGCAGTGTGGTGCCGTTCTACGGCCGCGACGAGCTCGACGTGCTGCTGGACTGGTGCCAGGCCCCCGACGTCGCGCTGCGCACCCGGCTCGCGGTGGTGCACGGTGCCGGCGGGGCGGGCAAGACGCATCTCGCCGCCGAGCTCGCCCGCCGGCTGGCCGGCGAAGGCTGGTACGCCGGGTTCCTGACCAAGCACACGGATCCGGACGATCTGGAGTGGCTGGCCGGAGTGGTCTCCCCGCTGCTGGTCGTGGTCGACTACCCGGAGGACGTCCGCGCCGACACGGTGATCTCCCTGCTGAAGGCGCTGCGCGGCCGGGAGGAGCCGGCCTGTGTGATCCTCACCGCGCGAACGCTGGGCACCTGGTGGACGGACATCATCAGTGCGCTGCAGCGCGACGGGGCCCCGCACACGGCATTGCCGCCGCTGGAGCTGCCGCGGCGGCACCCGTCGACCACCGGGGTGTTCCAGCGCGCGCTGCGGGCCTTCGCTCAGCTCCCCGGAATGGCCCCGGCCGAGGTGGCCACCCCGCCGTCGGACCGGCGGTGGACCACGCTGGATCTGATCATGCTGGCCTGGCTGGCCGCTCACGGTGCCGCCGCACTGCCCACGTCGCCGGAGAAGCTCTACGACGAGATCCTCGACCGCGAGTTCGACTACTGGAGGCGGGTGTGTCTCCGCCGCGGGCTCGCCGATCCTCCCCCGCGGCTGCTGCCCGCGGTGGGAGCCTGCGTCACATTGCTCGCCCCCACCCCGGACCGGGTCGCGACGACGTTGCGGGCCGTGGACGCGTTCGAGGGGGAGAACAAGTGGCGCCAGGAGGTCGCCGCGGTCGTGGAGACCCTACTGCCGCCGGATTCCGAGGCCGGCACCGTGGCGCTACGCCCCGATCCGGTAGGCGAGCGCCTGGTGCTCCAGCAGCTGATGTCCGACCAGGAGTTCCTCAGCAGGTGCCTGGAGGGCGCGAACGACGAGGAACGGGTCAACGTCTGCGTGACGATCAGCCGGGCCGCCGAGCGCGACGATGCGGGCGCCGCCGCGC
>JBOHGT010000481.1:0-4284 GCA_050700385.1 Pseudonocardiaceae bacterium
CCCACCGGCGCGTCGTGGATGAATCAGATCGAGATCTGGAACGGTATCATCACCCGGACGTTGATCCGGTGCAACACGTTCACCTCCGTGAAGGTTCTCAACAAGGACATCGAGGCGTTCGTGGAGCATTGGAACAGCGACTGTGGGCCCATCGTGTGGACGGCCACCGCGGAGGAGATCATCGACAAGGTCCGAACCATCACCGCCCGTATGGAGGCTCTCGTCCGCGCGACCGAGATCGATGATGTGGCTCACCAGGCTGCGTAAAGAAGAACAAATCTCCCGACACTAGTGCTGCTGGCGGCGGATGGTGCGGGGTCAGGAAGCCGGTGATCCGCGCGTCGAGATCGGCCAAGTTTGCGGTGGCGGGGCGCAGCGGGTGCATCTGCCGCCGCGGTTGCGGCCCACCCGCCAGTGTGGTGATATCATTAGATATCAACCTCGGGAGGTGACCGTGGCTGACGTGCTGATCCGCGACGTCCCCGATGGTGTGCTGGTTGCCATTGATGCGCGCGCCCGGCGCCTGGGACTGTCGCGCAGCGAGTACCTGCGCCGCCAGCTCGCTCGGGAGGCCGAGACCTCGGATGGGGACGTGACGGTGAATGACCTGCGCCGGTTCGCCGACACGTTCACCGATCTCGCCGATCCGGACGTGATGCGCCGGGCCTGGGAGTGATCGGCTGGCTCGCGGACAAGTCCGCACTGGTCCGGCTCGCATCGAGTCCTGACAGTGCGGAGTGGGCCAGCCGGATCCGTCGCGGGCTGGTCCGCATCACCACGGTCACCAGGCTCGAGATTGGATTCTCGGCCCGGTCAGGTCGTGACCTCCGGGCCGCGACAAGCCGACCCCCGCTGTCGGTGATGCCGGTCGAGTACCTGACCCCGGCGATTGAGGACCGCGCCACCGAAGTGCAGGCGGCACTCGCCGATCTGGGCCATCATCGGGCGCCCTCCGTACCGGACCTCCTCGTTGCCGCGACCGCCGAGCTGGCCCGGTTGACGGTGTTGCACGTCGACAAGGACTTCGAGTTCATCGCTGAGGTCACCGACCAGCCCCTCGAGCGACTGCGGACCTGCTGAGCGTTCCGGGCGACGGGCGTAACGCGAGACCAGGGCGCGATGGCTGCGTGCCTGGTGCGATCCGCCAGCGCCGCCGTGCGGTCCGGCTGGTCAGGGCAGTCGGTCCAGCTGCAGGCGGACCGAGAACGGTTCGGTGGTGGTGAAGACGTCGGTGACGCTGCCGCCGTCCTGTAGCCGAAGCCCTCGGCGAGGTGGCAGTCCACCAGCGACACCGGCCCGTCGAGGTCTACGATCCAGTAGTGCGGGATGCTGGCGGCGGCGTACTCGCTGCGCTTGGTCACGTAGTCGGTCCGGCGCGAGCCAGGCGAGACGATCTCAACCACGACGAGCACTTCGCAGGCCCGGATCAGTCCACCGTCCGTGCGCACCCGGGTTCGTGCAGCCCGCTGGACGATCACGAGATCGGGTCGACGGGAGAATCCCGGCTGATCGGGTCGGTGAGCTCGAGGTCGACGTCGATGTCCGGGATCACTTCAAGGTGATCCGGCAACTGGGGACGCAGCTGCACGAGCAGCTCAGCCGTGGCGAAGTTGTGATCGGGAACCGGGCTCGGCGACATCAGCAGGCGGCCTTCCAACAGCTCGGTGTAGCCCGATTCGGTCTCGCCGAGTTCGGCGTACTCGGCCACGGTCAACAGGTGATCCCATGGCTGGGGAAGGGCGGTCACAGCGCTCCTCACGTCGTGGCCAGTCTTTCACGGGCCCACATTCGGCGGTCACAGAACCACTGGCGCATCGATCATCCCTGGGCCGGCACGCGGTCGAAGCGCGGCAGACGATCCCGAAAGTCGCTACGGGTTGACCGGAGATATCATCGGCGCATGCGTAGTGATCCGCCACCGTTGCTGCCGATCCTGCGCTCCCGCACCCAGGCGGGTGTGCTGATGGTGCTGCTGCTCAACCCTGATCTCGAGCTCACTCAGACCGAGTTGGCCCGGCGGGTGGGGGCATCGCTCAGCAGTGTTGCCGATGAGGTTCGCCGACTGGAGCAGGCTGGCCTGCTGTCCAGCCGCGCGCTGGGTCGGGCCCGGCTCGTGCGTGCGGGCACCGGGCCGTTGGTAGAGGCGCTCGCCGAGGTCATGCTGCGCGCGTTCGGCCCGCTGCAGATCATCGCCGAGGAGTTCGGCGGTGCGGTCACTGAGCTGGACGCAGCGGTCGCCGAGCTGGCGCTGTTCGGGTCCTGGGCGGCGCGCTATCGCGGCGAGCCGGGAGCGGCGCCGGCGGACCTTGATGTCCTCGTCGTGGTCACCAGCGGGGTGCTGGACCGCGGGCCGCTCTACGCAGCGGCCGATCGGGCCCAGGAGCGGCTCGGCCGTCCGGTCAATCCCACGGTCATTACCACCGAACGGTGGGCACGCCGAGGCACAGGGGAGGACCGGTTCGTCGACGAGATAGCCTCCCGGCCGATCGTGCCGGTGTTACAGCTACCGGTGAGCAGGGGTGGGGGCTGAGGTGAGTCGCTGGTCACAGGGTGCCCAGGAGATCGAGCAGCTCCTGACTCGACGCCACCTCGAACGGGTCCGGGGCGCCCGCGCCGACGGGATGCCATGGTTGGAGAAGGCGCGGCGTCGGCTGGAGACCGCCGAAGCCATCGCTGTCGACGACCCAGAGTCGGCGTTTGTCCTCGCTTATGACGCCGCCCGGTTCGTCGGCGAAGCGCTATTAGCGCAGCAGGGTCTGCGGCCCACCCAAGTTGGCGGGCACCTCGCGGTCTGCGACGCCGTGCGCGCCCAGTTTGGTGGGCCGCTGAGCGGGCTTGGCGCGCTGCGTCGGCGTCGCAACGAGCTTGAATACCCAGCCTTTCCCGGCGAACACGTCGAAATCGGAGAAGTCACAGCGGCAATCACCACTGCCCGGAACCTCTTCGACGCCGCCCACCGTCTGATTGGGCGTCTCGTCTTGTTTACCTGAGCGATCTCCGGGGCGCGGGCACCTCTGCCGGATCTTCACCGCCGCCCCGCTGCGAGGAAGTACTGGCCGAGCTGTTCGAGCTGCCGGACCCGGGCACGATGTCTCCGTGCGTCACACTGTGCGACGCTGCGGTAATCTAGACGTCGTGGAGGCGGGGGGTGGTGGAGGGGCGGGGTCGGTGTACGAGGGAGCATCCGGTGGTGTGGCGTCGGACGAAGGCGCGGGCGTCGATCCGGCTCGGGTGTTCATCTCCTACGCCCATGACGACGCCGAGCAGGAGGACCGGGTACGGGAGTTCTGGCTCTTCCTGCGGGCACACGGGATCGACGCTCGGCTGGACAAGCCGGCGGCCGAGCGTCGGCAGGATTGGCCGCTGTGGATGCTGGATGAGGTGCGCCGGGCGCGTTTCGTGCTGGTGATCGCGTCTCCGGCGTACCGGCGACGCGCGGAGGGTGCGGCACCGCCTGGTGAGGGGCTGGGGGTGCAGTGGGAGGCCATGCTGATCCGGCAGGAGGTGTACGCCGATCCCCAGGCGGCGCTGAACCGGTTTCTGCCGGTGGTGCTGCCGGGGTGTGCCGCCTCGGATATTCCGGTCTGGCTGGGCCGGGAGACCTCCACGCACTACGTGGTCTCGGAATACACGCAGGCGGGGGCTGAGCGGCTGCTGCGCCTGCTGACGCGTCAGCCGTATGAGACGCAACCACCATTGGGGAAGCAACCGGTTCTGCCGCCCCGCAGCACCGCACTGTCGGAACCCACCAGACGCCGCGGGCTGCGCAGCGAACTGCTGATCAACGCCGCACTCAACGGATCCATGCTCACGGTGGACGTCACGCTGGCCGGCACTCCGCTGTGTCAACGGGAGAGCGCCATCTCGCACGAGCTGCGCACGGTGTGGGAGAGCCGTCACGCCGGTCCATTGGTCGCAGCCGAGTGGATGCTGAGCGCGGGGTGGCAGTTGGCGGCGGCGGTGTTCGATGAGCGGTCCCAGCAGCTGGTGGGCGAGCTGCTGGACCGGCTGCCGCCGGGGGACTGGGTGGATGTGGTCTGGGTCGCCGAGGGGCCGGCGCTGGATCTGCCGGTGGAGCTGCTGCGGGTGACGGCCGCATCGGGGGAGGATCTGGGGCCGCTCGCTTTGCGGGCCGGGGTGACGGTGCTGCGGCGCGTGCCCGCAAGCCGCGCCCTCGAGCCCACCGCGCTGCCGGGCCCGTTGAAGATCCTCGCCGCGGTGGCTGCCCCTGAGGAGTCGAGGACCAGCAATACGCCGTTGGACACCGAGGCGGAGATGCAGGCC
>JBOHGT010000482.1:0-1783 GCA_050700385.1 Pseudonocardiaceae bacterium
GTGTAGCGGCCACTGCGCTCGACCAGCCCGGCGGAGTAGTCGTCCTCGGCGATGCGGTGGCAGCGCCCGTCGGTCGCGCTGGTGACCGGCATCGTGCGGGGCACGGCCGGGGCGCTCACCGCGCGCCCGCCCCTCGGCGAGGGCAGCGGTGAGAGTCGCGCGGCGCGGGGCGCTGGAAGGCGAGCACCACCGCGGCCACGATGGTCATGTAGGCGGGTACGGCGAGGGCGAGGGCCAACTCGGCGAGCATGTTCACCCGGCAGACCGTGCCGCGAGTCACACCCGTGTCGTTCGGGGGTCCGAACCGTCACCCATGGGGACTACACGGGCAGGTCGGCCCGCCACGCCAGACCCCGCAGCTCCTCGCCCACCCTGCCCTGAGGGGACCGCGCGACCAGCCCGGCGATCGCCTGACGGGCGAAGGGGTCCCGCCGCACCCGGTGCGGCAGGATCTCCTCGGCCGTGAGGAACGCGCGCACGGCGGCGCCACGGTGATCGCGCAGCCGAGCCGCCGCCCGGCCGTAGTAGACCCAGTGCGCGGCCCGCCGTGACGGGTTGGCGTGCGCCGCCGGGTTCAGGCTCTGCGCGATGCTCACGGCCCGGTCGTGGTCTCCGACCTCCAAGGCCACCGACACCCGGCAGATGCCGGTATTCGTGGGACCGAACCCAATCCAGTAGGCGTTGCCCTCTCCGGTGCGTTCGGCGAGCTCGACGGCGTGTTGCAGCGCAGCGTCGACGTCGGCGGGCCGGGCGTCGGCTGCGGCCACCTCCGACTCATATAGCGCGAGCATGCCCGCCAGTTGAGTCGACTCCGGGGTGGTGGTGGGTACGGTCACCGAGTCCAGTTCGGCCTGCGCCAGTGCGAACGCTCCCGAGCTGAGCATCACCCTGACGGCACCGGCTGCGGCCAGGCCCAGCGCGGCCGGTGTGTCGCGCTGCTCGGCGGCCTGCCGCGCCAGGGTGGCGGCCTGTTCGCGCAGGTCCACCGGGGCGCCGGCGAACCGCAGCCACGCGATGGTGGCTTGGGTGTGCAGCAGCACCGCCAGCTCGAGCAGCTCGGCCACGTCCCGGCCGGCGGCCATGCTGGTGTGCAGGTCGGCGATCAGGCCGGGCAGGTCGCGGCCCACCCGCTCCTGCTCGCCGAGACATCCGGCGGCGACCAGGGCATTAACGCGCTCCCGCACGGTCGTCACGGGAAGCACGAGCCCACCGCTGCGGCGGTGGTTGACTGCCATCAGCGCACCGCGTACCGCATCCACAGCCGCATCAGTCTCCCCGTTCGCCGGGGCGGGGATCGGGAGTCGGGTCAGCTCCGAGGGCGCGATCTCCAGCGCCTGCGCCAGAGCGGTGACCACCCGGAGGCTGTCCAGCGGCGCCTTCCCGTTCTCGATATCGGACAAGGTCCCGAAGCTGACCACCCCGCCGGTGAGATCGGCGAGCACCCGCAGGGACTTGCCGCGCGCCTTGCGGATGCGGCGTAGCCGCTGGCCGATGGTGACGGTGTCCTCGGTGTCCATAGGTGCCATAGGTGCTCCACCGCCCTCACTCGGTGCTGGCGCGGGTCTCACGCCAGCGTATCGGCCGGGGGTCCGTCCGTTCCGTGGCGATGCGGCAGGTTCCCGGCTCGGTAGCGGTCAGGTTCAGCCACACGCCGTTGAACGGGTCGTACGGACCGACGGTGGCGCCTGACCACGAGGTGGTCTTCGGTTGGGCCAGGACTCCGCACAGCACGGCGGGATCGACGGGCTGGTCGGCATCCCAGTACAGGGCGACCTGGCGGCCG
>JBOHGT010000483.1:0-3194 GCA_050700385.1 Pseudonocardiaceae bacterium
TGAGCCTGCCCAGCGCCGCGGCCGTGCGCCTGCTGGCCCGCATGCCCTGCGACTGGTTGGCGGTCGACGCCGAGCACGGACCGATGGACGCCGAGACGATGACGCAGATGGTGGCGGCCATCGCCGATGCGGGTGGGGCCCCGATCGTGCGGGTGGCACACGGGAACGTCGAGAACATCAAGCGCGCACTCGACGCCGGCGCGTGGGGGATCATCGCACCGATGATCAACTCTCGGGCGGAGGCGGAAGCGGTGGTCGCCGCGGCCAAGTTCCCACCGCTGGGGCAGCGGAGTTTCGGCAGCGCGTGGGCCGGCCTGACCCTGGGCCTGTCGATGGCCGAGTACCTGCGGGAGGCGAACTCCCAGACTCTCGTTTTCGCGCAGATCGAGAGCAAAACCGCGTTAGAGCACCTGGCCGGCATTGCCGGCGTGCCCGGTATCGACGGTGTGTTCGTCGGCCCTGTGGATCTGGCGATCTCGTTGGGTCTGGAGCCCGATCCGGAGAACCCGCACCCCGTCGTGCGGGAGGCGCTCGATGAGGTCCTGCGTGTCGCCAACGTGCATGGAATGCCTGCGGGTATCTACTGTTCCGGCGCACCGGCCGCCGCGGAGCGGATCCGTGAGGGTTTCTTGATGGTCAACGTCGCGAGTGATGTGGGTTCGCTGCTGCACGGCGTGCGCAGTCAGCTGGAATGGAAGCCAGAGACGGCGTGATGTCGTGACAGGTGCCCGCGGTGCCGGGCAGTGGGTTTCCCGAGGCCAACCTGACGAGGTCGGTCACCTCTTCCGGGCGTGCCCGACGCCGGCGGGCCGCCACATGTCCGTCGGGTCGGATGAGGAAGAGCGTGCCCGGTTGCGCGGCGAATGCCCGGCTCAGCTCACCCGTGCGGTCCCATACAGCCGATGCGTTGGTCGGGTTGCACGGCGCATCCGGCAACACCGGCCACAGGGTGAGGCCGACCGGGTGCCGGGCAGCTGAGACCGCGTCCGCGAACAGCCGCGCAGCGACTTGGTCCGGCGCGAAGTAGAGCGCGACGAACCCGGCACCCAGGAGCCGGCGCAGCCGAACGGGACGCGCCCCGGACGCTCGATGCCCGTCGACGAGCATGCACGCTGCATCGGGTGCCTTGGCGCCCGGCAGCGGAGCGTCCCGCCACCCGCGGCGGGGCGGGCTGTCCGGAGCCAGGATGGGCGAGGTGCGGTAGGTGAAGGGTTCGCTCATCTTGCCGCTGTTCACCCATCGCCGCACGGTCTTGAATACCGTGCTCAGCCTCAGGATGGTCGTGCGCCGGAGCCGCTGCGGCGTGGTGCGCGGAGCCATGAAGCGCATGGTGGCGTCGGTGACGACCTGATCGTGGCGCTGCGCCGGCCAGCGTTCGGTGTGGTAGGTATCCAGCAGGCTGTCCGGAGCGTCACCGCGCAGCACCGAGGCGAGCTTCCACCCGAGATTCTCGACGTCGTGTATCGCGCTGTTCAAGCCCCGCGCGCCGAAGGGCGAGACCAGATGCGCGGCGTCGCCGAGGAAGAATATCCGGCCGTGCCTGAGCCGATCCAGCAGGCGCTGGTGGAAGCGGTAGTCGCTGAGCCACACCAGCTCGTAGGGAATCTCGCCGATCAGGCCCCGGATACGGTGTTCCAGCGTCTCCGGCGCGCGTTCGGTGGCAACGTCCGCCCCGCTGCCGAGTTGCCAGTCGATGCGCCAGACACCCTCGGGCTGGGGATGGATCAGGATCGTGGACCCGGGATTCGTCGGGTGATCGAAGAAAAACCGTGGTTCCTGGGGAAACGGCAGGTCCGCCCGGATATCCGCGATGAGGAAACTGTCGTGGTATGTCGTACCTGGAAATTCCAGTCCGAGCAGTTTCCGCATCGAGCTGCGTGCGCCGTCGCACGCCAGGACGTAGCTGCCTCGCAGCCGGACCGGGCCACTGGGCGTCTCCACATCGAGGGCCACACCTGACCCGTCCTGGATGACACCCGTAACCCGATGTTCCCAGCGCAGGTCGATCGACGGATCGGACTCGACACGCCGGATCAGGCAGTCCTCGGTGCGGTACTGCTGCAGGTTGAGGAAGGTCGGCAGGTCGCCCGGCGCCGGCTCGGGCATCAGCTGTGCGTGCAGCTCGCGCCCACGGTAGAACGTGCGGCGGGCCCGCCATGCGACGCCCTGCGCCAGCATCGGCTCCGCGCACCCGAGCCTGTCCCACACCGCCAGCGCGGTCCGGTGCAGGGCGATCGCTCGCGAGCCATCGCTGCGTTGCCGGCCGGCATCCACCACGATGCTGGTCACGCCGTGGTGCGCCAAGTCCAGCGCCGCCGTCAAACCGGTCGGCCCGCCTCCGACCACGATGACGGTCCTCGCACCCTCGACCATCGCGACACCTCCTCGGTCGGCAGAACCATCGTGCCGAGGTTCGCTTTCCGCTCGCTTTCCGGAACAATCGGCCGGCATGCCGATGCGGGATCGCGACAGAGGCCGAAGGAGGCGTAGGTGAGCGGCGCGGAGATGATCTGGTTCTTGCAGAACCTCGTGGTTCCACTCGTGCGCGGCGACGAGACCGACGGCCGGTTCACACTGATGCAGATGGACGGCCCGCCCGGTGATCAGCCGCCCCTGCACGTGCACCGGGATACCGACGAGGGGCTCTTCGTCCTCAGCGGACAGCTGACAGTGTGGGCGGGCAAGCAGCAGGTGAGCTTGGGCCCAGGCGAGTTCTTCCACGCCGCCCGCGGCGTGCCCCATACTTATCGGGTGAGCGACGCAGGGCCCGCCCGCTGGCTCGTGACGGCATCGCCGGCAGGCTTCGACACTTTCGTCGCTCTGGTCGGCAAGCCAGCGAGCGAGCACCGGTTGCCCGATGCCGGCCCCCCGCCGGACCCCGAGCAGCTCGCGAGCCTCGCAGCCGAGCACGGAATAGAGATCCTCGGGCCGCCCGGAGCACTGCCGAGCTGAGTCGGAACACGTCACCTCCGCGCGCCCGGTAGCAAGCGGGTCCTGAGTATCAGGGGGCGGCTGCCTCGCTCCAGTTGACAGAAGGGGGTGGAGCCCCATGGGCGAGCTCGAACGCGGCCGCGAAACCGTCGGCGTACCTGATCGGCCGGAGTGACGACGGTGCGCGCGCGCTGGATCGTGCCCATCACGTGTATCTGGACGCCGGTGAGGTGGTGGGCGCTGCCCGCTGCGCGTTCTGGCTG
>JBOHGT010000484.1:0-11776 GCA_050700385.1 Pseudonocardiaceae bacterium
AATCGCGCGCTGTCCGACGCCGACACCGGCGATGACCAGAACGATGCTCAGTAGCTCGGCACCGCCGATCGGCTCATCGAGCAACAGCCACGCCGCAAGCCCGGTGAAGATGGGGACCAGGTAGTAGATGACCGCTGGAGCGGTGGCTCCGATCGTTGTGACCGCACGGTTCCAGGCATAGAACGCGAGCAGCGAAGGGAACACGCCGATGTAGATGAGTGCTCCTACGGTGCGGGCATCGGTCGTGAACGGTCCGGTCGTGCTGAACTCCACGAGATAGGCCGGCAGCAGCATCAGCAGCCCGAGTACGAACGTGCTGAAGACGAATGCCGTGATCGGGATCTCGTCGGGCTTGCGGCGTACGAGCACGGTATAGCTGCCGAAGAGCACTGTGGCGATGAGCATGAGAAGGTCGCCGACCGCGAAATCGAGGTTCGCCAACCGGTCCAACCTCCCGTTGGTGATGAGTAGCAGTACCCCGCCGGCGGCGAGTCCGAGTCCCAGGACGGTCGAGCCACTGACGTGCTCGTGGGCCAGAAGCCAGGCCAGGACCACGATCACGATGGGGGAGCAGACCGCTACCAGCGCGAGGTTGAGAGCCTCGGTGGTATGTCCGGCTTGATAGACGAGCGTGTTGAACGCCGTGACGCCGAGAAGTCCGGTCAGGGACAGGTAGCGGAGATGGCGGCGTAGTACTGTTCGGCTCGCAATCGTGGTCTTTATCGCGAACGGAGCGAGCAGCGCCACTGCGATCGTCCATCGCCAGAAGTTGAGTGCTACCGGTGGTATCGCTTCGCGAAGGCCGCGGGCCAGGACGAAGTTGCTCGCCCACAGTAGGGTGGCGAGAAGGGCGAGTGTTACCCCGAGCGCCGCGGCACGGGTCCGCGGCCGGCCGACGCGGTCGCGGGCGTGGGCGCTCACGTGGGGTGGCCGGGTGTCGAACCGTTGAGGGTCTCCGAGGCTCGCTCGATGAAGTTTCGGGCCACCGGGTGGGTCTGAAACGGTTCGAGGCTGTGTACGAAGCCGGCCAGGTGCTCGGTGCCCCGTGTGGAGCGGACATTCTTGACGAGGTGCAGGGCGTGTCCTGCCTCGGCGCACGCCCCCTCCAGGTCGGGCCGCTGGACGCTGATTCGCGCGCCGGCGAGCACGGTGTGCATGAATACTCGAGAGCGCACCAACGCCGGGTCGTACCGCGTAAGGGCGGATCGCGCCTCGGGTTCGACGCGCTGCGTGTGCCCGAGGTCGCGCAGGCAGTAGGCGGTGTGCGCGGCGAGTTCGGCTTCGGTGAAGTAGGTCAGCCACATGGGTGGCTCGGCGGAGTCGCTGCGTGCGAGGTTCGTTTCTGCGTTGCGCAGCACTGCGTGCACGGCGTGCTGGTCGCCGAGTAACGCGTGGCCCCGCGCCTGCAGCGCCTCGAACATCGCCAGCGCGCGGGGATCGCCCGCCTGCGCGCCGCGCTGACTCGCGGCGCCCGCGAGCGCGACGCCCTCGCGCGCGGCCGAGGTAGGTCGCTTGGAAGCTCATACAACCCAGCGCCACCCCGGCGAACAGGCTGTCGCCCGCATGCCTGGCAAGATTGAGTGACTGCACGTAGTAACGCTGGGCCAGCGCATGCCGGCCGGCGTCGAAGGTCATGTAGCCGGTCAGACAGCTGAGCTCGGCGAGGGCGCCGAACAGTGCGGCACCGACGGCCTGGGAGTAGCTGGCGTGGCGCGCCGTCGTCGCCTCCTCGTTGAGGATCCGCACGACCTGAGACCGTAGGCGAGCGCCGCCGTGGCTCTGATCCAGCTGGCGGAAGTGCGCGGTGGTGGCCCGGATGCCCTCGACATCGGTGAAGCTGATCCGGCGGCCGCCGGTGCTGGACAGAACCGGCGCCGCCGGGGTGGTCATCGCGTACAGCGCTGGCTGGGCGAACGCTGCTGCGGCGAAACCCGAGCCGACGAGGAAGCTGCGTCGTCGCATGTCGTGTCCTGTGAGCTCGACGACCACCGCCGCGGTGCCGTGTGGCGAGTCGGCGACCACGAACCCGTCGCTGAGCGCGGCCCGACGGCCATCGCGGCGCAGGCCGATGTCCTCGACCGTGACCTCGTAGCCAAGCTGCGCCGTCAACGTGGCGGCGACCAGTTCGGGGGTTGGCGGGTGGGGCACCCGGCCGCGCAGCCAGTGCGAGACCGAACTCTTGTCATGTCCCAGCCTGACACGGTGGGTGATCCAACCGAGCTTGTTCACCTGCTCGGCGAGGCCCGCGTTGGTGTAGCCGGTCTCCGCGATCAGAGATTCGAGCCGCGTGTTCCTGGGCACGATCCGACGCTAGCCCCACCGGCTCGCGCGGCGCAGCACACGGGCGAAAGCGCAACCCCGCGCAACCGCTACCCGCCGCACCGATCGCACCCGGATCCGTTCTCCCCGCGCCGCGGACGGTCTGGTGTTCTCTGCGAAGCGGTCGTCAGGAGGCACCGGTTGTGAGCACCGGCGGTTTCCTCAGCGGCCTTGTGACGACAGATCGGGATGCGGAGGGGCCATGCGGTTACGGCGAATGACCTGGGTGCGCGAGGCCGGCAACCCTGATGTCCGGCACCGCGGTGGCGTGTCGTGGGATGTCGCGCCGATTCCGTATCGCTGGCATGTGTGCTGGCCGCAGACCGTGGAGTTGCGTCGCGAACGCGGGGTGCTGGACGGCACCTACCACTGCGCCTGCGGCGCGGTCACCGACCGCACCGGTGCGACGCGCCGGGTTCGGGTTCCTGCACCACCGCGACGAGCGCGGCCAGGTCGTCATGGTGCAGGCGGTGCGGGTGCGCGCCGGGCACATCGAGACCGTGCTGATCATCGGCACTGTGACCGCACCTGCGCGGTCGAGGATGTCGCTGTCCACAGCGACCTGCGCCACCGCGCCGGGTGCGGCAGCCCGCGCCGGCCGGCGAGACCGCCGGACCGGCCGCGGCGGAGCCTGCCCGCGCCTCGAGCTCGTCGGCCGCTGCTCGGCCTGGGTCGCTGGAACCAACCAGCCGACCAGGCGACCGCTGCTGGTCACCCGGCCGACCGCGCCGCCCCGGCCAAGTCTGCGACGACCTTTCCGGCGTTGCGCAGTTCCCGGATGCTGACCTCGCGCTCCGGCCGTCGCGCCGCCGGGACGGCTGTCACGAAACGCTCGGCGGGCCCGTCCCCTTGTGTGAAACGCGCAGACCTACAGCGGAGAGCAGGCATGAACGGGAGAACCAGGACAGGGCGCTGGGTCCGGTGGTACGTCAGCACGGTGACCCTGCTGGCGGGCGTTGGCATGATGGCGGCCGGCGCGTGGTCGCTCGCGGCGCCCCACTCGTTCGCCGAGTTCGTGGACTTCCCCTACCACGAGCACTTCCTGCGCGACCTGGGTGCGTTCCAACTCGGCATCGGTGCCACGCTGCTGCTCGCGCTGCTCTGGTCTGATGCACTCGCAACGGTGCTGGCCGGGTTCCTGGCCGGCAACACCATCCACGCTGTCAACCACACCGTCGACCTCGACGTCGGCGGTCACGTATGGGATGCGATGGGATTGGCGGCGGTATCGCTCCTGGCTGCGGTGGCGCTCGGCCTGCGGCTGCGGCAGCTCGGCTACGTCGTGGGCGCGGTGAACGCTGCGACCACGCCCACGCTGGCGCCCTTCGTCCGGCAGAAGACCGTCCTGCTCACGACCTACCGGCGGGATGGGACACCGCGCGGCACGCCGGTGAGCATCGCCGTCGACGGTGACCACGCCTTCATCCGTAGCTTCGAGAAGGCGGCAAAGACGCGGCGACTGCGCCGCAACCCGATGGTCGACATCGCGCCGTCTACCGCTCTCGGAAGGCCCACCGGTCCCGCGTTGCACGGACACATGCGCCGTCTCGACGGCAACGACTCCCGGCGCGCCGCTCGGCTACTCGCGCGTAAACACCCGGTCCTGCACGGTCTGGCGGTGCCGCTATCCCACCGCGTACTCCTGCGGCGCAAGACCGGTCGGACCGTCCACTTCGCACTGACTCCCGCCGACGGTGCGATCGGACGCTGTCAGCCGACCGCGAGCGCGGCGGGCGATGCAATGTAGGGTTTGAGCAGGATACCGAGCTGCAGGGTCAACATCCGCATCCATGCCTTGCCTACCTCCGCGGCCGCTGCGGGCTCGGGCAGCTCCCCGAAGACATACTCACCGTCCTCTCTCCGGGCTATCGTGCCCAACGCCGTCATGACTCTCATCTCGACCCACCCCATCAGGGCAATGGTCAGATCGGCTGGAATGACGACATGGGGGTACTGGCCACCCCCTTGACGTGGGCGTCGGCCACCCTGGACATGTAGGCGTGGAAATCGCCGTCCATCGGCGGTGCTCTTCGTCCACCATGTCCTGAGCGTCTGCTTGCGCTTGGTCCGACTGGGTTTCTCATGAGTGGTCGGCTCTGACCATGAGTGGCCCCTCGCCTAATTTCCCAAGATAGTAACCGGCCGTCACGTCGCAGTTAGGTGTATGTGAAGGGTCGTAACTGCCCAAGGTCGATGTCGCTGGGAGCGCCGTCGTAGCAGCGGCGGTGTGTTCGCTCAGCGCCTCGGATCGGACGGGGAGAAAGTGTCGTGTCGTGGTCGCTACCGCGCGGCCGTCCACTCTCGACGGGACACTCGAAGCGTACTCACGTCTGCGCCCCGGACCGCTTGGCACTCCAGGTTGGCCGAGGGCCGACTCCGTGGGCCGATCGCGTTGGTCGGCGTCTCTGCGGACATAGAACGCAGGGTCTGCTGCGCCACCCGCGGCGAGCGGACCCCCGCTCGGATCCAGGCTGCGGCGGCGTCCGCGGAGAGCCCGGTCGCGACCAATGACGCGGCCAGCGCCACAGGATGCATCCCCACCTCGACGCCATCGTCCCGCACCCGGTGCGCCAGTTCGATCAGCTCGGCTTGGCTGCACACGTAGCCGATGCCGCGCCGACTGTGAGTGCTGGGGCCAACGGACGAATCGGAGAACAGGTGCAGGTCGCGTTCGGCCAGCAACTCGTGGGCCAGCTCGCCCGGCTCTGGCTGGGAGACCGGCACGCCCGAGCTGATCCAGTCCACCATCGTTCCCAGCGTGGTACCTCGGTCGAGTTCATGCAGTTCCAGGGTCCACGTGCCCCCCACCGAGCAACACCACATCGCGGCCAACACGGGCGCCGCCGCAACCATGTCGTCCGAAACGGTGAACACTGTCGACCGGCCCGGGCCGCAGTCGTGGTCTGAGCCGGGGACACCAGGGCACAACGTGATCACTCCCGATCAGTAACGCTGAGGAGCTGCTTCCTTCGGTTTCGCCTCATTGGTGTGCCGCAGCGTGTTCGCCACCTCGAGGCGCACTATCTCGACGACACGGTCAATGACGTTGCGTGCCTCTAACAGAGTTTCATGCGCCTCGTAGGAGCGGTACGCGGCACATGACGCTTCCTCGGTGACAGGGCACTCGCGCCAGAAGCTGATGCGATGCTCCGCAACCGCCAGTGCGGTTTGCGCATCGCGCAGCTCGTCGAGGAGCTCGGCGAACGGCGCGGCAGCTGCGTCGGAGGTGGTACCGGACGCCGACGCTGCTGAGGTGGGCCGGGACTGGAGAGCCGCGCGGCCGGGACCTCGCTGCATGGGGGAACGTTCCAGCGCCATGTTGCACCGCACATACGGGACGTTGTGGGCGCAGCCGCGCTTCCGGACCGCAGCCTGACTGTAGCACACCCGAGGCCGGTGACCGGGAGACCGCGTTGGCTCATCCGACAGGCCCGCATGCGTTCGGTGCGCCGGTGTGCGATCGTGGACGGTGTCGGAGGCACTCCGAGCTCGTCAAGCCACACGGCGCGCCGTCTACGACGACATGCGATCCGGCTGTCACGCCGAGAATGGTCACGATTTCATGAGGGAGCGCGCCTCGACCTCGGCCGCGCCCGAACTTCAGCAACTGCTGATCGACACCGAGAGCATCACCCAGCTCCTGGCGGAGGTCGCCCACTTCGCCGCGGCCACCGTCGGGCCCGAGCTGTCCTGCGGGATCACCCTCAGTCGCGACGGCCGGCCAGCCACCGTGGCCGGCAGCGACGCCCTCGCCCTCAACCTCGATGAGATCCAGTACGGACACCATGAGGGACCCTGCCTCACCGCCATGCGCACCGGCGAGGTGGTGAGCATCACCGATCTGGCCAGCGACGACCGGTGGGGCGCCTACCGGATGGATGCCCTCGCCCACGGGATCGGCTCCGTCCTGTCAATTCCGTTGCCGATCAGCCTGGGCGCGTTCGGGGCGCTCAATCTCTACTCTCAGCAGGCCACGGAGTTCAGCGCCGATCAGCAGCAGCGGGCCCGAGGCTTCGCCGGTGAAGCATCCCGCGCGCTGCGGCTTGCAGTGCGACTCGCCGACCACGCCGAGCTCACCGAGCACCTTGCAGACGCCCTGCGCTCGCGCGCAGTCATCGACCAGGCCCTGGGCATCATCATGGGCCAGAACCGGTGCACTGCCGACGATGCCTTCGAGATCCTCCGTCGCGCTTCCAACCACCGAAACGCCAAGCTCCGCGACGTCGCCCACGACATGGTCACGCGCATCAGCGGTGAACCACCCCACCCCGGCCCATCGTTTCGCACCTGAACCGGCCCGGCCGCTCAGCTGGCGGCAAGCTGCCCCAGCAGCCGCCAGGTGCGCAGCTGGTCCTCGGCGCCGCCCAGGCCGGTCTGAGTGAAGACCACCTCGGTGGCGCCGGCGTCGAAGTAGCGCCGGACCTGTTCGGCGACCTGCTCCTCCGAACCGATCACGGCGAGGTCGCCGGCGCGGTCAGCGCCCTCCCGATCCAGGATCCTCCGGTAGGACGGCATGGGCTCGAAGAACTGCATCTGGTCGTACGCCTTCGCCCGTATCTCGTCCACCGCGCCGGTGACCACGCCCGCGACCAGCGCGACGATCCGTGGTTGTGGCCGGGCAGCACGGGCCGCCGCCTTGTTGATCGTCGGAACCACGTGCTCGGCCAGCGCCTTCGGGCCAGCCAGGAACGGCAGCGTGCCCTCCGCGAGCTCGCCGGTCGCCCGCAACGCCTGCGGGCCCATCGCCGCGACCAGCACCGGTACTGGCGGCTCGGCGCCCGGCACCGGGCTCGGCCACGGCGTACGGGCGGTCAGGGTCTCACCACCGAAGTCCACCTCGCCGGTGTCGAGCAGGGTACGCAGCGCGGTGAGGAACTCCCGCAGCTGCGCGATCGGACGGTCCTCGACTCCGCCGAGCAACGGCGCGAGGAAATCCTTCGACCCGAGACCGATACCCAGCTGGAACCGGCCTCCGGTTGCCGCCTGCGCGGTCTGCGCAAGGCTGCCCACCAGCAGCGGGTGCCGGCCAATGATCGGCACCGCCGCGCTGCCGACCGTGACGCCGGGCACCTCGCGCCCGACCACGGCAGCCAGTGCGATCGAGTCGTAGTCGAACCGCTGGCCGAACCAGACTGCGCGCACATCCAGGTCTTCGGCGTGCCTGGCCTGCTCGACCGTGGCGTCGACGATGTTGGTGATGTTGCCGCCCGTCGAGGGCAGCACGATCCCGATTCTCATGGCATCACTTCCGCCTGGTGCAAGCCGCCCGCTCGCTGTCGTATTCCGGTCCCACCGGGAGGTGCGTGGGCTGGTCACGTCGCGGTCGGACGTCTACTGGTGGTGCTCAGATGGCCCCTGGGCTGTTCCGGCGAATCCACAACAGCCCGAGGACGGGGAGGACCAGGGGGACGAACCCGTAGCCCTGGCCGAACAGCGACCACACGGTCGCATCGGGAAACGCCTGGGGCACCAGCACGCTCGCGGTCCCGACCGTGAGGACGCCGATGAGCTCGACGGTGCAGCAGATCAGCGCCACGAAGCGGGCGCTGCGGCTTCCCTGGGCGAGGGTGACCGTCGCCAGCACGTAGATCAGCGCCGCCACGGCGGACAGCAGGTAGGCCAGGGGTGCGCGGTCGAAGTGAGTGAGGATCTGAACAGCGGAGCGCCCTACCGCGGCGATGGCGAAGATCGAGTATACGGCGATGAGAACTCGCCCGGGACCGCTGCGAATGGCTGGCGCGGTGCCGGCGGCGCGGCTAAACACCGGTCGCCGCCCAGATCTGCTGCAGCCGGACGATCAGCACGGGGACGACCAGGCAACCGACGACCACGACAGCGCTGCCCCACCGGCTGCGCTCGGTGACGGCCCAGGACGCGGCGAGGGGAAGCACCAGCAGTGAAGCGAGCAGATAACCGACGAAGGGCAGGACGGCGATGTCCCGCCTGGTGCCGACGAGCTGGACGACGCCGGTGACGACCTGGGCGAGCAGGCCGACCTCGAGCACGGACAGCACGCCGAGCAGGAGCCGGTTCGGGGGCCGTTTCAACAGCACGTAGACCGCAGACACGGCGGCGCCCAGCAGGGCGGCGATGATGAGCACGGTGGCGAGCGTGTCAATCATGGGGTCGCTCCCGGCGAGGGTGGTGGTGCCAGCATCGGGTCAGCGTAGGAGTGCAGACCAGAGAACCACACGTTCCCGGCGACCATCCGGCTGCAGCGGGGGACGTCCGACCGCTCGTCTGACGGGTCACGTGGGAAGCTGGCCTGCGTGACCCGTCGCCGGATCCACTCCGCGCCCACGCTCGCTGGGATGCTTGCCGCCACGAGTGCGCTGCACTTCGCCGTCCCGGAGCCGTTCGACACCATCGTGCCCCGCGTACTGCCCGGGCCACCGCGACGGTGGACCTACCTCAGCGGTGCTGTCGAGCTCGCTGTCGCGGCGGCCGTGACTGCACCGCGCACCCGGCGGCTGGGCGGGATGGCCGCCGTCGCGCTGTTCGTCGGGGTGTTCCCGGCCAACGTGCAGATGGCGCTGGACTGGCGCCAGCGGCCGCTACCGCAGCGGACGCTCGCCTGGGGCCGGCTGCCGCTGCAGCTGCTGCTGATCGCGTGGGCGTTGCGCGCCTCCCGCGACCGCACTCGTGGGACGGCGACTCACCCTGCGTAGATCACCCAGCCCGCTGAGACTTGCCGATGCCATCCTGAGGTCAACTGGCCGTGCTTGCCCGTTCCCGCCGGAAGGCCACAGTGGCAGAACAACAGCAATCGCACTCCGATCCTGCTGCTCGAGCGGGCAGCGAGCCCGCCGTGCCGCGCGCTCCATGGTGGAAGCGCGCGGCGGAATGGGTCGCCAGACGCCCGCGCTCCGCGGCTGGGTTGACGTGCTCGGCTAGTCACCCGCGCCGCATCCGAGCCCGCCATTCGGAGCCGAATCGCCGTTTCCAGGGGCCGGCAGGCACGGTTCGGAGCCGAATAGCGGTCAGCAGGGATGCGGGCGGCTGCCGGGCGGGTCAGGCGCGGCGCAGTCCGATCTCGGCGGCTCCGGCCGCCAGCATGTCCAGCCCGAACGCCTCGACCGGACCCAGCGCACCGGCCCCGCTGCCCCCGTGCTCGGCGGCCTGCCAAGCGCCCCAGGCCAGCAGCCGCGCGGTGAGCTGGTAAGGATCTACGGCGACGCGTCGGATCTCGGCCAGCGGTATTCCCGTCTCGTCATAGGCCGCGCAGACAAAGTGCGACATCATCCGCTCGAGCGCGGTGGCATCGGGCTCCGCCGCTAGTCGACCGGTGGCCAGCTTCCGAGCCTGCGCACCAGCGATCCCGCCCCCGGCAGCTGCCGCAGCGCGGGGGCGATGCGGGAAGACAGGTGCAGCGCGCGCGTCGCGGGACCGAACCAGCCGAGGTAGAAGTCCGCCTCCCGCAGTCCGGACTGCAGCCGGGCAGCGTGAAGTGCTCGGCACCGATGGTCAGCGCCGGACGGTCCCGGCCGTCCACCCGCAAGGTCCGTATCCGGGCCCCAGGTGCACGATCTGACGGGTGCGGTGTGGCCGTTCGGCCAAGTCCGACGGATACCCACGGCGACCAGCATGATCACTCATCCCCCACTAATTCAGGAGCCGACTCTGGGCGCTGGGATCTTCGCGGGAGCAGCCCGGCGTGAGGCCCGGCGCCGGCGCCGTACCGCGGCGGCGATCCCGCCCCCTCCCGCGACCGTCACGCCAAGCCCTGTCGCCGCCCACCAGGGCAGCGCAGTCACTGCCAACGCGACGATCACCGTGACGCCCAGTACCATTACGACCACGGCGACCAGGATCGGCCGCATCAAGCGGGCCGCCCGCTCGGTCTTGTCCTCCCGGCTCAACACGCCATCGAAGAACCGCAGTACCGGCGGGAGAAGCCTGGCAGGGTGGAATCTTGACCAGTACGTGACACCTTCGCTGCGGCGCCGGCTGCTGCGGGGGGTGCCCTGCGAGAGCCTTTGGTTCGCCGTCGCGGCCGCCGCGTGTGGCCAGCCGCCGACGGCGAACCCACC
The DNA here is from genome assembly GCA_050700385.1 of Pseudonocardiaceae bacterium. Taxonomy (GTDB): domain Bacteria; phylum Actinomycetota; class Actinomycetes; order Mycobacteriales; family Pseudonocardiaceae; genus WHSY01. The sequence continues at coordinate 10,350 of JBOHGT010000484.1, forward strand.
ACTGGTGGGTTCGCACGCACGGCGGACTCGTCTACATTACGGATCATGACCGAGCAGCATCTGTTTCCGTGAGTCGACACCTGAGCTGAGGCGCCGACAGAACTACTGCTGACCTCAGCCTCCGCCTCGGCTCACTTGGCGTTGGGTTGAGGAGCCGTGCTGTCGTCCGTTGCTGGCTTGACGAAGACTGTGCCACCCACCGGGTCACCCTCCCGCCGGAACCAGTCGACAGCCACGGAATGCTTCGTCGGTGCGCTGCCCTCGACGACGCCCTGTGCGGCCATTGGAGTCCTTCCTCTAACGTCGGAACGTGGCAATGTGCCACGTGGAAGACCGGACCGTAGCAGTGCTGTGTTACGAGCTCAACGCGGCTCGCAGTTTGCTGGTCACGAGTCCGGATGCGGACAGCTCGGACAGCAGCGCGGCCAGCCGCTCGCCGGCGTCGAACTGCGATACACACCACCGCTGGGCAAACGTGTCGACGGCGTCGTCGAGGGGCTTGTGCCCGAGGAGTTCGAGCAGCGCAGCAGCGTCCTCGCTGACCCAGTAGAGCTGCGGGGGCCGGGACGGGCGTCCCACGAGGACCCGGTCCGGCGAGCAACCGCGGCGGAATTCCAGACCGGGGTCGACGACGTAGTCGACCGCTGTCCCGGTAGGACTGTCCGAAGTGGTACGTGCCGTGCGCGGCCGTCGGCCCAGCAGACCCTCCAGCAGTGCGTGCGCGTCGGGGCCGAGGTGATCACCCCTGTCCAGTAGCCACCGGCCGATGATCTCGCACCGCTCGCTCGCCACCGGCAGCAACGAGCCGTCCGGGACCTCCCGCCTGCCCACCGTCACACCAGAATCGTGTGCGAAACAGGCGAGACACGCGTACGCGTGCCCGGCTGCGAGCGTCTGCTCGAGCGGCCAGAAGCGTCCCTCTGGCGCCCACGGCGGATGAAACGTCGGGCATCGATCGGAATCGGCGTCGAGCAGATCGTGGGTGATGGCAAGATCGAATAGCTTCTGGTGGGCACCCTCGTGCACGAGCGCCTCGGCGACCTCGATGCTCGACTGAGGACTCTCCAGCAGGACGAGTCCCGGAAACCATCGGGACGACGCCGACGCCAGCCGCCCACCGTGTTGTGGGTCGAGGATACCCACCAGCGCGACGTGCGCGAGCACGTCATCGACCAGCTCGGGGCTCACCGATCGAGCGAGGGCAACCCCATCGCGCAGCACCGCCAGCGCCGAGGCGAACCGCTCGCCGTCGGACTCGGTGAGCAGTCCCAGCGGTCCGATCGCCGCCTGCTGACGGTCAAGCTGCGCCCCCACGGTGTCCAAAGCCCCCGCGAGCAGGACGTTCGCCGCCGGCCGCGAAGCCACCCGTAGCTGCTCCGCTCCGCCACCCGCATCGCCGGCTACGGCGTTGATTCCGACCAGCTCGG
>JBOHGT010000485.1:0-3032 GCA_050700385.1 Pseudonocardiaceae bacterium
CGCGGCGCGACGACCGTCAGTCGCGCGGCGCATACATGATCACGGCGACACCGATCAGGCAGATGCCGGCGCCGATGAGATCGAAGCGGTCCGGGCGGAACCTGTCCACGACCACGCCCCAGGCCAGGGAGCCCGCGACGAAGATGCCGCCGTAGGCGGCCAGGATGCGCCCGAAGTGCGGGTCCGGCTGGAGGGCCGCGACGAAACCGTAGGCGCCCAGGGCGAGGACACCTACGGCGATCCAGAGCAGACCCCGATGCTCGCGAACGCCCTGCCAGACCAGCCACGCCCCACCGATCTCGGCCAGCGCCGCCAGGACGAACAGCAGCAGCGACCGAACCACCATCACCGGTGCAGACCTGACCCGGTCGACTGCAGCCGCGCGCTGCAGGCCGCGCGATCAGCCAGGCCGTCGAGCACCGCCATTCGGGCAGCAGGAACCTCGATGTCGAGGCCCAGCAGCTCCTCGCCGGGTATGAGGGTGACGGTGAGCAGCGAGCAGCAGACCGTCTCCCGCGCTACCAGCTCACGCGTGCGCTGCTCGGCGGTGGGCAGGGTGCACTCGGTCGGAATCCAGGACATGAGCATCTCCTCGTGGTCGGTCAACAGCAGTGCTCGCCGCGCGCCAGGCATGGCGGCCTTCCTTGACCGCGGCGCCGGCGATGACCAGGGCGACCCCACCGCGCACCGTCGAGCGCGCCGGGCCAGCCAGTGGGCCCGCCACGAGCAGGCCATGGGATGTGCCGGGAACGACGGCGAGCTCAGCATCCGGCAAGCTGCGGTACCTCTCAACGGGCGTGCTCGAGGCGGACCTCGTCGTCGTCAGTGACCAGGACGAACGTCCGGCTAGTGATCGTCTGCAGGTGCTGCGGAGTCAGGGTGGGCTCCCGGGCGTGCTCAGCGGCTACCTTGGCCGCGACGGCCGCTCTCACCGCCGCCGCCGCTCCAGACTGGCCGAACAGGTCGCGTGCCGCGCCGCGCTCGCCTCGCTGACTCAACTCCATCCCTGGCCGATCGGGTCATCGTAGTGTCTGGCTCGATCACGGGCTCCTTCCTGATCACGGTGGTGAGGACCGTAGCCACGACGACCGACAGAACTCCGCGCGCCGCCGGAACGGCTGTCGTTACCGTAGCCGCTGGAACAACTCGACGGGGTTGCCTGCGGGGCCGTCGAGCAGGATCTGCGCACCGCCCCTCCCGGTCACGATGTCGTTGCGGAACCGCAGCCCTGCGGCGCGCAGCAGCTCGACCTCAGCGGCGAGGTCGGCCACCGGCAGCTGGATGCGGTTCCAGCCACCCGGGACGGGCCGGCTGCCATCGGGCATGGGCTGCGCCGCGCCACCCGGACCGCTCGTCGCGCTGAGCAGCAGCCGCAGACCGTCCCGCTCGACGGCGGCGAAGCCGGGCGCCGCGTCGATCTCGACGGTGAACCCCAGATGTGTCTGCGGCGGGCAGTGATCGGGAGCTCACCAGCGGCATCGGTGTCGACCAGGTGATGTCGACCAGGTGATAGAGCCGTACGGTAGATGCCGCGTACCAAGTGGTCCAATCGACGGGGACATCACCATGAAGCAGCATGTGATCGACGTGGAGGTGACCAGCAGCGCGCAGCCGGAGGCCGTGTACGCACTCCTGCGGAACGGTGCAAGCTGGCCCGAGTTCTCGTCGCTCGGTTCGTTCGAACTCGAGCGTCCAGCACCCGACGGCTCGGAGGGCGTCGGAGCGATCCGCGTGTTCCGCACCGGCCGGATCACTTCCCGCGAAGAGATCGTCCTCGTCGAGGAGCCACACCGATTCGCCTACGTGCTGCTCTCCGGCCTGCCGATCCGCGACTACCGCGCCGAGGTTGAGCTCTCACCGACGAGCGGGGGCACAGTGATCCATTGGCATTCGACGTTCCGCGGAACACTCCCCGGCGTCGGATGGCTGGTGCGACGCCAACTCGAGGGCTTCCTCGCCGAACTGGCCCAGGGACTGGCCGCGCGTGCCGCGTCGCCCGCAGCATGAACTCAGGTGCCCTGGATGCTCCGCAGCACGTGACGGAGGTCTTCGGTGTCGGAGCGGCCCGCGGTGCAACGCTGTCAGCGGCTTCGCGTCCTGATCCAAGCTGCGAGCAGCGTACGGATTGCTTGCGCGCTCCAGCACCTTTGACGTACAATTTTCTGTACGTAGTTGGGAGGCTGGCCGTGAGGACCATGACGTATTCCGAGTCGCGCGCGAAGTACGCCGAGACCCTCAACGCCGTCGTCGAGGACCGCGAGGAGGTGATCATCACCCGGGCCGGCCACGACCCGGTGGTCATGGTCGCGCTCGACGACTACGAGTCCCTGAAGGCGACCGCGTACCTGCTCAAGAGCCCCGAGAACGCCCGTCGACTGCTGGCGTCGATCGACCGGCTCGAGCACGGCGGAGGGATTCAGCGGGATCTCGCCGAATGAAGCTGGTCTGGGACGAGAGCGCCTGGGATGACTACGTCTGGTGGCAGACCCAGGACCGCAAGGTCCTCAACCGGATCAACACCCTGATCAAGGATGTGGAGCGCAACGGCAACGCGGGGATCGGCAAACCCGAACCCCTCAAGTACGGGTTCCACGGCTATCGGTCGCGGCGGATCACCGACGAACACCGACTCGTCTACAAGATCAGCGAGGACGAGATCCGCATCGCCGCATGCCGATACCACTACGGAAGTTGAGGCTGACTACAGGAGATCCCCTGTCGATCCAGCCAGCGCCGCTGTCGACGTTCGTGCGGTCGGACCGGGGGTTGCGGGGCGAAGAAGTCCGCGATCTGCTCGGGCGACGGTCCCGATGACAGCAGGTCGACCAGGCCACGGCGCCGGTGCGGAGCAACCGGGACCGGAAGCGCCAGCATGTGGGGCACGGCTCCGTCGTGCAGCACGCGTCCGCAGAACAGCCCCGAGCGCTCGGCGCAGGTGGAGAACAGCTTGTCGGCGAGGTGGATCGGCTCCCCGTCGGGCAGCGCGCGCAGCGTGACGCCGGTGCCGCGTTGGACGTCCAGCGTCTCGTACA
>JBOHGT010000486.1:0-1180 GCA_050700385.1 Pseudonocardiaceae bacterium
GCGGAGCGCCGTGTCGACGCCGGCCGCGGACGGGATCCCGTGCCCGCACCGCGCGGTCCAGATGCCCGGCGAGTCGTCGTCCTCGCCCAGCACGTGAGCGCGGAAGTCCACCGGCGACAGCACCCACGCCGGCCTTGCGCCGCTCATCACCGGGTGCCGCCCGGAGGGGTCACGGGGAAGCTGGCGCCCCTGGTACCCAGTACTTGTCATAGACCTGCACGACACCCGTACCGGGCGCGGTCGGTCACGAGCCCGTCGACCACGCGCGTGCCGGGTTCCCGGGCCGAAACGTGCGGGACTACACGCGCAGGTCGGCCCGCCACGCCAGCCCCCGCAGGTCCTCACCCACCCTGCCCTGTGGGGACCGCTCGACCAGCCCGGCGATCGCCTGACGGGCGGCCGGGTTGCGGAGCACGCGGTGCGGAGAGATCCGCTCAGCGCGGCGCAGCGCCCTCACCGCGTCGTCCCGCCGTCCCCGTAGCCGGGCCAGCGCCCGACCATAGTCGGCCCAGCATTCAGCCTGGCGCGACTGATTGGGCTGTGCTCCCGGGTTCAGGCCCTCCGCGATGCTCACGGCCCGTTCGTAGTCCCCGACCTCCACCGCTCCGTGCAACGGGTACAGGCCGACATTGACCGGCCCGAAGCCCAGCCCGTAGGCGTTGCCTTCCCCGGTGCGCGCCGCCAGCTCTGCGGCGTACTCCAGCGGAGCATCTCCGTCACCAGGGCGCCCATCCACCGCCGCGACCAGCGTCCGGCGCAACGCGAGGAACCCCGCGAGCTGCATCGACTCCGGAGTGTCCGTCGGCACGGTGACCGCGTCCAGCCCGGCTTGCGCCAGGTCGAACGCCCCGTTGGCGAGCATCAACCTCGTACTGGCAGCGGCCACGAGCCCCATGGGGGCCGCGGTGCCGTGCTCCCCGGCGGCACCCCGGGCCAGCATCACCGCCTGCGAGCGCAGGTCCAGCGAAGCGCCCGCGAGGCCCAGCCACGGCACGGTGGCCTGGGTGTGCAGCCACACCGCCAACTCGAGCAGCTCGGGAACATCCCGGCCAGCGGCGATACTGGTGTGAAGGTCGGCGATCAAGCCCGGCAGCGAGGCGCCGACATCTCGTTCCCGCTCGCAACGGCACAGCGCGTCGACCATCGCCGTCACCCGCTGTCGCAGCGCCTCCACGGGTAG
>JBOHGT010000487.1:0-6550 GCA_050700385.1 Pseudonocardiaceae bacterium
GCGGTGATCCACAGGTACGGTGATCCACAGGTACGGTGATCCACAGGTGCGGTGAAGGGCGCTTTCACTGCATCCGGCGCAGTGAAAGTGCCCTTCACTGCGACCTGCGGGGGCCGAAGCGCAGGACGAAGTCGCGCAGCGAGACCGACAGCAGCGGGCGGGCTCCGCGCAGCCAGGCCAGCGGGCCGTCGGGGGCGAAGGACCAGGTGGTGCGGACCAGCCGTAGCCCGGCGACGGAGCGGACGGGGGTGAGCGCGAGCTGTCCTGCCAGCTGCTGCGCGACCATGTACCCGATGGGCCAGCGCCCGGGCACGGCACCGGCGGGACGCACCGAGCCCCGCGCGACGGGCGCACCTCGCTCATCCCGGGCCGTGCAGGTGCCGCGATCGACCGCGAAGGACGCCAGTTCCTTCGGGATGCCCCACAGTTCCCGCCCGCCACGCAGCGACGCTTCGCTGTCCACCCAGATGTCAGTGATCGAGACCATTGGCCGGCCCCGGTGGCGCACCAGCACGGCGACGAGCAGTTCCCGGTAGGACAGCACCCCACCGGGTTCGTAGATCACCCACGCGGTGCCGACCAGCGCGGTCCGACCCAGCCGCACCGGGCGCAGGCCGTCCGGCAATGCGGGCAGCGCGGCGAGCCCGACCCGCCACACCGTGAGGTGCAGCTGCCCGCGCAGGTCCCACGGCTCGGGCGGGTAGCCCGTCACAGCACCTCCGGCAGTCGCAGCGCGCTGACGCTGCCACCGAAGCCGATGACCACGACGGCGGCCCGCTACGTTTGATAACACTATGTCACAATCAATCTGGCTCGTGAAGCAGCTGATCACCCGCATCGACGACGACCTGCACCGCCAGCTCAAGGCGCGGGCCGCCGAGCAGGGCCTTGATCCGCTGCTACGTCACTGACGAACCCGACCACGCCGAGCTCCAGGGCCAGATCCTCGACGGCGAGGTTCCGGTGGTGACCAGCGAACTCGCCCTCGTCGAGCTCTCCGCCGCGGTGCACGCCGCCCACCGCGCCGGGAGGGTCGCCCGGCCCTCGGACATCCTCAACGGCATCGAGCGGGACTGCGGGTGGGGCAGACCCGTCGCGCTGCTGCGGCTGCAACCGGATGTGGTGCTCCCACTGGCGCGGGACCTGGTGTCCGCGCACCCGCTGCGCAGCCTCGATGCGCTCCACCTCGCGGTCGCGCGCAGCCCCGCTGCTGAGCTCGCGGCCGGTGAGCCGATCGTGCTGGTCACCAGGCACCACCAAGCCGCCGCCGCGGCCGCGCTGGGAATGGCCGTCGAGTAGCCGGCGGCGAGGCGACACCTCGCCCTGGCGTTGTGCGCAGCAGAGGGGTGACAAAGTGACAACTAGAAGTATGGCGTTCTGTAAAGTACGAATCCCGTATGGCTGGCCTCGTGGGGTGTCACGCCGCCGCCCGGTTGGGCGAGTTGCTGGCATCGTTCCGGGTCGTCGTGCTCGGCGGGGCCCGCCAAACCGGCAAGACGACGCTGGTCAGCGAGCTGATCGAGCTACCGCCCGGATCGCGCTTCAGCCTCGACGACGAGGATGCGCTGCGCGCCGCGACTGAGGATCCACGCGGCTTCGTCGACGCTCTGCCCACGCCGGCTGCTGTCGACGAGTTCCAGCGTGCCGGTAGGGGCTTCCTGCTCGCGGCCAAGCGGCGAGTTGATCGCGACAGGTCCCGCGGGCAACTCCTGCTCACCGGCTCCGCGAACTACCTCGCCGACCGCAGTATCTCCGAGACGCTGGCAGGTCGAGCGGGGCGGCTGGTGCTCTCACCGCTGTCCGCCGGTGAACGCCGCGGGATCCGCGAGACATTCGTCGATCACCTCTTCGAGCCGGAGTCGTGGCCAGGTCCGCGATTACCGTCGCCGAACAGGCCGGATCTGATCGACTGGCTGCTGGAAGGCGGTTGCCCGGAGGTGGTGACCGAGCGCCTGCGCGGGAGGCGGCGCAGGGACTGGTTCGAGGCCTATGTCGGCGACGTGGTCTCCCGGGAGGCGCTGCGGCCGATGGCCGACGTGCGGATGGAGTCGGAGCTCCGGCGGTTGCTGCGGCTGCTGGCTGCCCGCACCGCGCAGGAACTGGTGATCTCCGACGTCGCCTCGGACGCTGAGCTGTCCCGCCAGACCGCGGCGAACTACCTCTCGCTGCTCGAGGCGCTACCTGGTGGTGCTGATCCCGGCCTGGTCCAGCAGCGCTACGATGAGGGACCGGCGCACCGGGCGCATCGCCGGGATCGAGGCCAAGCTCACCGCGACGCCGACTCGACGCGATGGCCGGCACCTGGCGATGCTGCGGGACCGACTGGGCGAGCAGTTCAGCGTGGGTCTCGTGGTGCACGCTGGTGACAACACACTCCCGCTGGGCGAGCGGATCTGGGCCGTCCCCATCTCTACCCTGTGGCGCAGCGACTGAGGCCGCAGGTCACGGACACATCCGCCTCGCTCGCGCTACAACTCCTCGAAGTAGGAGTCATCTGCCGTACGTTCCGGCAGATGGTATCGTATGAGTTAGTATCTTCGGTGTGAGTAACATTGACTTTTTTGGTCGGCGGGACGAACTGGCGCGGCTCGGTCGGCACCTGGACGACGTACGGAGCGACGGCCGAGGCCGTCTCCTCGTGGTTCGCGGTCGCCGGCAGGTCGGTAAGTCCCGCCTGGTGACCGAGTTCTGCGCCCGCGCCGACGCCCCGGTTCTCTTCTCCACCGCATCGCGGCAGGGGTCGGTGCGCGACGATCTCGACCGGTTCGCCGCGGATGCGGCGCGAGAGTCGGACCTGCCGGGTGCACAGCTGTTCACCGATGCAGCGCCACCGCACTGGGAGGCGGCGTTGCGCATGGTCGCCGCGGGGTTGCCCACGCAGGGACCTGCCATCGTGGTGCTCGATGAGTTCCCGTGGCTCCTGCAATCCGATGCTGGCCTGGATGGGGCGCTGCAGAAGGTATGGGACACGGTGCTGGAACGCCGGCCTGTGCTGTTCGTCCTGATCGGCTCCGACCTCGCTGTGATGGAGGCGCTGTCCACCCATGGCCGCCCGCTCTTCGGCCGGACCGCCGAACTCGTGGTCCGTCCCCTGCATCCCGCCGATACCTCCGACATGCTGGACCTCGCACCCGCCGACGCGTTCGATGCGCAACTGGTCACCGGAGGCTACCCGCGGATGCTGCTCGACCTCCGGCGATCGCCGGACCTGGGTACGTTCGTCGCCGGTCAGCTCTCCGACGAGAACAGTGCGCTGGTCACCACCGGTGAGCGCATCGTCGTCGCCGAGTTCCCCGCTGCGGCGCGGGCAGCGGACGTGCTCGACGCGATCGGCTCGGGCGAGGATCGTTTCAGCACCATTGCTGCCGTCGCGGAGACGCAGCAGGCGGTGCTGGCCCGGTCGCTGCGCGTGCTGGTACGGGACAAGCGGGTGGTGGCGATGGACGAGCCCGTGTCATTGCAGCCCCGCCGAGACCCCCGGTACCGGTTGGCCGACGAGTACCTGAGCTTCTGGTGGCGATTCGTCCGTCCCGGTGTGGATGACATCGCCCGGGGTCGAGGCGACATCGCGCTGCGGCGCTGGCAGGAGGGTTGGCCCAGCTACCGGGGCAAGGCCATCGAGCCGCTGGTCCGCGATGCGGTCCTGCGGCTGGCCCGTGACGGCCGGCTGCCGGCTGCCGAGCACGTCGGTGGCTGGTGGACCCGTACCAGGGATGCCGAGCTCGACCTCGTCGGCGTCGACCGTTGGCCCCGCGCCCGGCGCGTCGCTTTCGTCGGATCGGTGACGTGGCGGGAGCGGGCAGCGTTCAGCCCCCGCGACGTCGAAGCGCTCGCACGGCAGCGCGCCAATCTGAACGGCGCCGCCGACGCCCCGATGATCGCCGTGTCCCGTTCCGGGGGCCGGGTCGAGGGCCTGGCCGCCATGCTTGGTCCTGACGACCTCCTCAGCGCATGGCGGGCCAGCGCTCGCGGGCCGATTTCATGACGCGGACGCGCTGGACCGTGCTGTGGACAGCCACGTCGCCGCGGTACTCGGCAAGCTCGGGGTGCGCACCCGGCGCGAGGCCGCCAGGCGACATCCTGAGAGACGAGCGCGGGCGGTCGGCCTTGCTGGGCAGACCGCCCGAGCTCACTCACTGCAGTGCGAAGCTGGAGTTCCCCCCCGCGACCACCGCGGTGATCCCCACCAAGCCCGACACCTTCGCCGGCTCCGTGCGATTGATGGTCGACCCGTCACCTACCTGGCCATTGCTGTTGCTACCCCAGGCCCGGACGGTGCCGTCGGTCAATAGCGCCACGCTGTGGTCGTGCCCCGCGTCGATCGCGATCGCCCCCCCAGCCCCAGGGTTTACCGGCACGGGAAACACGCGCGGACTGCTGGTGGTGCCGACCCCGAGCTGACCCTTGCTGTTCTCGCCCCACCCCTTGATCCCGCCTGTGGCCATCAGCGCCAGGCTGTGCAGGCCCCCGCAGGCCACCGCGATGACCGGTCCGTTCAGACTGTCGGCGTTCACACTGGTCGGCAGCTTCCTGTCGGTGGTGGAGCCGTCGCCCAGTTGGCCGTTGCTGTTGTCCCCCCAGGCCCGGATCCCGCCGATGGGGAACAGCGCCATGCCGTGACGCCGTCCCGCGGCGATGGCCTTGACCGGGATCAGGTTCTGCACCGGCGCCAGCGTGCTGCGGCTGGTATTGGTGCCGTCACCGAGCTCTCCGCTGCTGTTGCCGCCACAAGCCAGCACCGTGCCATCCGCCAACAACACCAAGGTGAAGTCGTCCCCTGCGGCCAGCGCCTTAACCCGGCTCAGCCCGAGGTTCTGTACCTGCACCGGGGTGAGCTGGTCACCACCGGAACTGCCGATACCGAGCTGGCCCTGACTGTTGCGTCCCCAGGTGAAGAGCCTGCCGTCGGCCAGCAGCGCCAGGCTGTGGGCGGACCCCGCGGCCACCGCCACCACCCCGGCCAGGCCCGGGACCGGCGCTGGCGTGCTGCGGCCGGTCTTCGTGCCGTCACCCAGCTCGCCGTTGCCGTTGTCGCCCCACGCCCGGACGGTGCCGTTGGACAACACCGCCAGGGTGTGGCCCGACCCTTCCGCCAGCGCGGTGACGCCGGTCAGATTCGGCACCGGTGTCGGCAGAGCCCGGTCCGTCGTCGTGCCGTCACCGAGCTGTCCGGAGCTGTTGCGGCCCCAGGCCAGCAGAGTCCCCGGAGCAACGGCAGCAGCAGCCTCCATGCGTGCTGCTTCGTCGGTTCCAGTAGTGGTCATCGTCTGTCCCCTTCCCCATCCCCATCCGCGACGATCGCGGTCTTGGAGGAAGTTAATGGCGCGCAGCGCGGTGGGTCATCGGTAACCGATACCTAGCTGTGCCGGCCACGGTGCCTATATTTCAGCGACGGGAGAAGGGCGAGCTCAGGTCGATGACGCCGACTCAGCGCGATGGCGGGCACCTGGCGATGCTGCGGTACCGACTGGGCGAGCAGTTCAGCCTGGGTCTCGTGGTGCACGCTGGTGACAACACACTCCCGCTGGGCGAGCGGATCTGGACCGTCCCCATCTCTACCCTGTGGCGCAGCGACTGAGGCCGCAAGTCGCGGGTCCAGCCGCAGCCTTCCGAGAAGTCGTCTAATCCCACCCAGCCGAGGTTGTGTGCTCCTCCAGGTGCTGGACCACCCAGTGGAAAGCCCGAGACGCCACCGACCACCGATTCTCCCGGGGCCGAGCACCGTGAGGCCGGCACCGAGCACGGTCACGGTCGCCGTCGTGGTGCCGGCGAGTGGTGCCCCCGGTGAGCAGCTCGCGTGGCACCGATGGTGTTCTCCGAAGCGCTATGACGAGGTCGCCGCCGGCAAGCGTGAGCACATCCGTCAGTCATCATCGCGCGCCCGGCGGACGAGCTCGACGAACTGATTTTCCGGGTCCTTGACGAGGGCGTGGATCCTCGTCACCACCGGGCAGGGCCACGCTGACGTGCAGATCCGGCAGTCGCCACTGGCCTGTACCTTGTGTTCGATCAGCAAGCCCCGGATGACGAGCACCAGGTCGGGGATCAGCTCTCGAACCGTGTCCACGTCCTGGTCGGACCACTCGTCGCACCTGTCCGCCAGGGAATCCGCCTCGTCCAGGTGGCTGTAAAGATCTGTCCGCAGCAGGCGGAACGCGTCGGCGACCACCGGGGAAATCGTGCCCATTGGAACCTCCCGTGTCCGGCAGGGTCCGATACCCCGCCGACGGTAAGGCAATCTGTTGCCACAGGGACACGCAACACACCCGTTCAGGGACACCTTCAGTGAGTCAGCAGAATCCCGTGCCCTACTGCTCTAGGGTTTCCCATGGGAGGTAACCATGCGAGACCGCGAGCCTACTATACGAAGCCGGGAGCTCGGCGAAGGCCTGCGCCGGGCGATGGAGCACGCCGGGCTGAACGGGAGGCGGGCCGCCCAGCTGCTCGGCTGGTCACCGAGCTGGGTCTCGCGGCTGCTGTCCGGCAAGCGCGGCGGCAACGAGGTGGACGTGTCGGCGTTCCTCGCGGTGTGCCGGGTCACGGGCACGGA
>JBOHGT010000488.1:0-8092 GCA_050700385.1 Pseudonocardiaceae bacterium
GTGAAGGGCACTTTCACTGCATCCGACGAAGTGTAAGTGCCCTTCACCGCACATGCGGCCGCAGCCAGCCGAGCAGGGTCGACGGACCCACCGCCACCGCGTCCGCCGGCAGCCGGGCGCGCAATCCCCGGTCGGCGGTGACCACCAGGCACTCCGGCTCTCGACCCGCGAGCTCGGCCAGCGTGTCGTCGCCGGAGCCAGGTGCCCGCACCACCTGCACCCCGGCGACGTCGGGCGCGGCCGACGCAACGCCCTCGAGCACGGCGACGCAGCGGCGCAACCAGCCGAACCCGCCGCCGGGCAGCGCGACGGTGCGCTGTCCCAGGCAGGCCAGCCGGCGCAGCAGCCGCTCGGCTGCCGCTGCGCGGTCCCGCCACCACCCGTCGGGGACGGCGCCGACGACATTCGCCGCGTCCACCAGCAGGGTGTGAGGGCGGGCGCGCAGCGCGGGCCAGCTCTCGGCCAGCGCTGGGTGCAGCGCCAGCCCTCCCACCTCGGGCTCGGGCACCCACCGCAGCTCCGCGCTCTCCTGGTTGGCGGTTACCGGGAGCGGTGCGGCGGCGTCGGCCAGGACGGTGGTGTAAGACCAGTCGTCCCGCCCGGGGTGGGTGACCTGCTCGCCGGCCACCCGGATCGCCCCGGTATCGAGGCCGGCCTCCTCGCGCGCCTCCCGCAGCGCGGTGTCGATCGCGGTCTCGCCGCTGTTGCATGCCCCGCCGGGCAGTCCCCAGCGGTCGCCCTGGTGGGTCCAGGCCGCCCGGTGTTGCAGCAGGAGCACGGGGTCACCGGCGGGGTCGGGCGCGCGCAGCAGCAGCCCGGCCGCCCCGAAGCGGCCCCACCGCTGCTGGCCGTCGGCGCAGTACACCCAGCCATCGCCGTCGCCACGGACCACCGAACCGCTCACCATCCCAGCGACGCTGCCACAACCGGGGCCCGTCCGCACCGGTGCCCGAGGGCAGTCTCCGCGGGCGCTGCACCGTCACGAGCCTCGTGCATACACTGGGCCGCGGACCTCACCAGATCCGGTGAACGTCGAGCCACCGGGTCCACGGACGTCATACCAGGAGGAGACGACGGCATGTCGCCGAGAAAGCACCGCAATCCGTTCCGCGGGGTCAGCGACATCGTGAGCGAGATGAACCGGATGTCGGACCGGATGAGGGGGGTCGATGGTGGAAGCACCCCGCAAGTTCGGGGCCACCCCGATGCCTGGAGCCCGACGACGGACATCTTGGCACGCGGCTCGGACCTGGTGATCCGCGGCGAGCTGGCAGGAGTCCCTCCGAGCAACGTGGAGGTCAGCCTCTCGAACGGCACTCTCACGATCGAGGGCCATCGCGACCGTGGACCGGAGCCGGACGAGGACTTCTACGTGCAGGAGCGGTACTCGGGTCAGTTCCGCCGGGACATCACGCTCCCCGAGGGGGTGTGTGACCAGGATATCGAGGCCCGGTTCGAGGAGGGTGTGCTCGAGGTCCTCGTGCGGGGCTGCGCGGAGGCGCCGGGACCGGCCCAGATCCGCATCCAGAGCAAGTCCTCGGGCTGAGGCGTCAGAACCCTGAGGCGTCAGAACCCTGAAGCTCCGGACCGGCCTCGCGGATCGCCTCGAGCAACTCCGATGCGCCCGCGCGCAGCCACGCCGAGAGCTCGGACGCGCGCCGGGGTGCCGTCAGGTCGTCGACCTCGTCGAGGGGCACGTACTCGTGGGCGCGCGCCGCCGCACGATCTCGGCGACCCAGCGGTGTGCCCCTCCCACGTGCCCGGTCAGCTGCGCGACCGTCCACTCCGGACATGTGGGCACCCGTTGCTCGAGGTCGGCGTCGCGCACCACGGCGGCGAACGCCGCGCCCTCGGTCTCGAGAGCAGTCTCGTAGCGGTCGGGCTGCAGCGTCATCGCGCTCCTCCATGGAGATCACCGCTCAGGATCCCGGGGGCCGGTAGCTGCCGAGCGCCGACCCGGCCTTCTCCAGCACCCCCGGCAGATCCTCCGGCGCGATGAGCTGGTGGGTCTGCACGTTCCGGAACGCGCCGCTGCTCGCTACCGTGATCGACACGGCGGCCGCGGACTCGGCGTCGGGCAGATCGGCGATCACGAAACCGTCTCGCTCGCCGAACATGAAGTACATGGTCTCCAGCCTGCCGCCCAGCGATTCGAGCACCGACCGCACCGCTGCGGCGCGGTCACCCGGATTCGAGATCATCTTGCTCCAGGCCTCGGGTGTGTAGCTGAAGAAGACTGCGTACTTGGCCATGATGACCACCCCACTTCTTGTCACTTCGTGTAAGAGTGAACTGCTCCAAGTGGTGCGTCAGTACTCTGACCGGGTGACGATGCGGCAGGAAGCGGCCGGAGTCGAAGCGCGTGGCCTCGCCTGGCCTGCTCAGGCCGCGCGCCGGCGGTCAGGCCCGCCGCCACCCGCGCCGCCCGCGGGTTGCGCTCCACGTAGGACGTGAGATCGAACTATCGAATGTGCATACCGGAGATGGCGCGGGCGATGACGAGTTGTTGGATCTGCTCGGTGCCCTCGAAGATATCGTAGACCTTCGCATCGCGATGCATCCGCTCGACCGGGTACTCGCGGGTGTAGCCGACGCCGCCGAGGATCTGGATCGCGCGCTCGGTGACCCAGGTCGCCACTCGGCCGGCCTTGAGCTTGGACATCGAGCCCTCGCCTGCGGTGAACCTCTCGCCGTTGCGGCCCATCCATGCCGCCCGCCACACCAGCAGTCGGGCCGCGTCGATCTCGGTGCGCATGTCGGCCAGCGTGAAGGCGATCGCCTGATTCTCGATGATGGGCCGGCCGAAGACGACGCGTTGCTTGGCGTAGTCCAGTGCGTACTCGTAGGCTGCCCGGGCGATTCCGACGGCCTGCGCGCCCACCGTGGGCCGGGTGAGCTCGAAGGTCTGCATCGCCGTCTGGCCGCCGCCCCCGCGACCCTCCCGGGCGCGGGCCAGTCGCTCGTCGAGCCGCTCCTTGCCGCCGAGCAGGTTCGCACCCGGCACGCGCACGTCGTCGAGGAACACATCGGCGGTGTTCGACGCCCGCAGCCCGTGTTTGGTGAGCTTGCGCGACACCTCCAACCCGCGGGTGCCGGCCGGGACGACGAACGCCGCCTGCCCGCGGGACCCCAGCGAGGCGTCCACGACGGCCTGCACCACGTAGATGTTCGCGATGCCGCCGTTGGTCGCCCATGCCTTCTGGCCGCGCAGCACCCACTCGCCGGCCTCGTAGCCGGCGCGAGTGCGCATCGCGGCGACGTCGGAGCCGGCCTCGGGCTCCGAGGAGCAGAACGCGGCGACCTTCGGGTCGGCGGCGTCGCCGTAACACTGCGGCACCCACTCGGCGAGCTGGTCGGGGGTACCGGCGGAGAAGATCCCGGCGACGGCGAGCGTCGTGCCGAAGATCGCCATGCCGATCCCGCCGTCGCCCCAGAACAGCTCCTCGTTGGCGATCGGCAGGGACAGCCCGGTCTCGTCGGCCCAGCAGCCGGCCAGCGACTCGAACCCGTAGAGTCCGATCTCGGCCGCCTCGGCCAGCACTGGCCAGGGTGTCTCCTCACGCTCGTCCCACTCGTGCGCCGCGGGGCGGATGATGTCGCGCGCGAAGCCGTGCACCCACTCTTGCAGGTCGGTCTGGTCGCCGCTCAGTTGCATCGAGAACATGGCTCTGCTTTCCCGACGATCAGGGCTTCCCGGGTGATCAGGACTTCCCGGGTGATCAGGGCTTCCCGGGTGATCAGGGCTTCCGCGTGATCAGGCCTTGGGTATGTCGAAGAGATCGGTCAGGTTGGCGGCGAAGCCGATGTCGCCCTCCAGCGTCAGCTTCCCGGTCATGAACATCATCGTCGGGGAACTGTTGCCGGAGACGAGCTGGAGGAACTGCTCGCCGGACATCGTCAGCGTGACGCGCGGTTCGTGGGAGGGCTCCGCGCTGGCGCTGCACGTGCCGCCGGCGATCCAGGTCTCGTAGCGGTCCGGTTCGCCGTCCCCGGTGATCCGCCAGTGGATCGCCGAGTCCTTGCGCGGTGCCCTGTCCGCGCGGAACTGGCCCGCCACCCGCCCGAAGACCTCGTCGAGTACCGGCGCGCGCAGCGCGGGGTCACTCATGACCGCGTCGATCTGCTCCTTCGACGCACGCTTGATCAGCCGCGCGAACGCCTGGGGGTCCATTCCCGTGATGTCACTGCTATGACGCTCGGCGCCGTCCTCGTACACCGAACCCAGCCTCCGGGCGAATTCCTCGGTGGAGAGCGTGCGCGGATCGATGTCGTTGATGTCGGCCATGGCGGGTCCCCTTATCTACTCAGCAGTAAGGTTACGAGCCGGTAGGTACACTCGCAAGTGTGAGCACGCCGGCGAGGTCCGCATCACCACGCCGCCGGCTGCCCCGCGCCGTCCGGGAGCGTCAGATGCTCGACGCCGCGGTCGAGGTCTTCTCGCGCAGCGGGTTCCACCCGGCCTCGATGGACGAGATCGCCGACGTCGCCGGGGTGTCCAAACCGATGATCTACGCCTACCTGGGCTCCAAGGACGACCTGTTCGGCTTGTGTATCCACCGGGAGGCGCAGTACCTGGTGGAGCGGATCACCGCTGCGGTGCCGGACGGCCCGGCCCCGGACGAGCGGCTTTACCGCGGCCTTCTCGCGTTCTTCGAGTTCGTCGCCGAGCACCGCGACGGCTGGATCGTGCTCTACCGGCAGGCCCGTGTGCAGGGCGGCGCGTTCGCCGCGCAGACCACCGTGGTGCGCGAGCGGATCGTCGGCGTGGTGGCCGGGTTGCTCGCCGGCACCGCCGACGAGGCCGCCCGGGCCCGGGCAACACCCACCGCGCACGCCCTGGTGGGGGCCGCCGAGGCGCTGTCCGACTGGGGCGTGGAGCACCCGGAGCAGACCCCGCAGGAGCTGGCTCGTCGGCTGATGGACTTCGCCTGGACCGGTCTCGGCGGGCTGGTCCGCGGCGAGCGCTGGACCGGTCCCTCGTCGTGAATGATTTCGGTAGCTACAGCTACCGACTTCATTCACGAGGCCGCGCCCTCCCGGTGAGGTGGCGGCGGCCGCCGTTGCCGTGCAGCGCGAAGCACCACCCGTCGCCGTCGGGCTCGCAGTGGAAGTCCACGGTGGACGGCAGCGGCACGGGCGCGGCGAACTCGATGTCGGCTCGGGCCGCGTCCGGTACGTGTGGCCCCAGCGCGGCCAGGCAGCGCGCCGCGGTGAACATGCCGTGCGCGATCGGGCGGCGAAACCCGAACGGCCGCGCGGTGAGCGGGTGCAGGTGGATCGGGTTGCGGTCGCCGGAGACCTCGGCGTAGCGGCGCCCGGCGTCACCGGCCAGCCGCCACCGGACCATGGGTGCACCCGCCACGTCGGACGGCTCGGACCGGCGCCGCTGCCCGGACGACGATGAGGTGCGGTACAGGTAGGTGCTGCGACCGATCCACACCTCCTGGCCGTCCACGGTGGCCGAGGTGGTGAGGACGAACGTCCGCCCGCGCGGGTGCTCGCCCGGCTCCCCGGCTCCGACCGTGAGCGTCAGCTGCTCGCCGGCGTCCAGCGGCCGGATCCGGGTAAAGGTGTTCGCCAGGTGCACCAGGCCCAGCAGCGGGTAGGGGAAGCCCTTCGACGTCATCAGCTCGAGCTGCATCCCGAACCCGAGCACGTGCGGGTAGGTCAGCGGCAGCCGGTCGGACAGGTCGAACCCGCAGAGCCGGGTGTAGCCGGCCAGGTGCGTGCGGTCCACCGTGACGCCGTCGCGGGCGAGCCGCGTCGAGGGCAGCGGACCCCCGGAGCGCCAGGCGGTCAGCAGGGCGCGGGTGTAGAGCGGGGCGAGTCGCGGCGCGCCGATGAGCACCTGGGTGTTCATCACGCCCCCACCAGGTGCTGCCCGCAGACCCGCACGACCTGGCCGGTCACTCCGGCCGAGGCAGGGGCGGCGAGCCAGGCCACGGTCTCGGCGACGTCGACCGGAAGCCCGCCCTGGCTCATCGAGTTCATCCGCCGCCCGGCCTCACGCGGCAACACCGGCATGGCGGCGGTCATGGCGGTCTCGATGAAGCCGGGCGCCACCGCGTTGACCGTGATCCCCCGATCGGCGAAGCGTGCCGCCTGCGCCCGGACGAGGCCGATCACGCCGGCCTTGGAGGCCGCGTAGTTGGTCTGCCCGGCGCCGCCCGCGATGCCGGCCATCGATGACAGCGCGACGACCCGCCCGCCGGTGCGCAGCGTGCCGGAGTCGACGAGCCCCGCGGTGATGCCCTCGGCCGCGGTGAGGTTGATGCCGACCACGGCGTCCCACTCGGCCTCGCTCATCCGGCCCAGCGTGCGGTCGCGGGTGACGCCCGCGTTGTGCACCACGATGTCCACCCCGCCGTGTCGGTGGCGGAGGTGTTCGACGATGCGGGCCGGCGCGCCGGTGCTGGTGATGTCGCACTGCACCGTCTCGCCGGCTACCCGGTTGGCCACGCCCGCCAGCGCGTCCCCGGCGGCGGGGACGTCGAGGCAGACCACCCGTGCCCCGTCACGGGCCAGCACATCGGCGATCGCAGCACCGATGCCCCGGGCGGCACCGGTGACCAGCGCGACCTGCCCTTCCAGCGGGCGCTCCCAGTCGATCCCGGGCACTTCGGCGGGTCCGACCGTGATGACCTGCCCGGACACGTAGGCCGAGCGGGCCGAGAGCAGGAACCGCAGCGTCGACTCCGCGGCGTCCTCCCCGCCCGGCGCCAGCCGCAGCAGCTGGGCGGTGGCGCCACGGCGCAGCTCCTTGCCCACCGAGCGGACGAAGCCCTCCAGCGCCTGCTGCGCCCCGGCCTCGCCCGGATCGGCCGCGGCCGCCGGGTCGGTGCCGACCACCAGCACCCGTCCGCAGCTGCGCACCGAGCGGATCACCGGGTGCAGGAAGTCGTAAAGGGCGCGCAGCTGCGCAGAGCCGGTGATGCCGGACGCGTCGAACAGCACCGCTGCGTAGCGCTCGCCCTCGACGGGCGCGGCGTGGACCGGGACGTCGAGCTCGGTGAGCAGGGTGTCGAGCGCCTTGCCGGCCCGCCCGCCCGGCGCGCCGCCGAGCAGTGCCGGACTGTCGAGCACCGGCCGACCAGGGCGATGGCGCAGCAGTGGCGGAGGGTCGGGCAGCCCCAGCCGGGGGACGAGCGCGCGACCGAGCTGGGAGCGCGCGAAGCTGGCGTACCGGTCGGACATGGCGGCGACCCCTACTGATCGGTAGACCTACCGACTAGTAGCTTACGACGCGTCGATCCCCGACGCCAGGAGGAAGCCATGACCCGCGCCGCCCGTCCGGCCGCGATCCTCGGGGGCAACCGTATCCCGTTCGCACGCTCCAACAGCCGCTACGCGCGGGCCTCGAACCAGGACATGCTCACCACGACGCTGGACGGCCTCGTCGCGCGGTTCGGGCTCGCCGGGCAGCGGCTGGGCGAGGTGGCCGCGGGCGCGGTGCTCAAGCACAGCCGCGACTTCAGCTCAACCGCACCCGGTCACTCGGCGACCGGCTGCGCGCCGTGGTCAGAATGCGGCCCTGGCAGATCGTTCCCGAGATCCCCCGCAACAGCGAGCCCCGCACGGGCTGTCGATGGGTCGGGCTGCGCCGCGACGAGAACCTGCGCCCGGACACGTCCGTGGAGAAGCTGGCCAGGTTCGGGACGGTCTTCGGGTCGGACACCATGACCGCCGCCAACTCCACGCCGCTGTCCGACGGTGCATCGGCGGTGCTGCTCGCCAGCGAGCAGTGGGCGGTCGAGCACGACCTGCCGGTGCTCGCGCACCTGGTCGACGCCGAGACCGCAGCCGTCGACTTCGTGCACGGTCGCGAGGGCCTGCTCACCGCCCCGGTGCATGCCGTCCCGCGGTTGCTGGCGCGAAACGGGCTGGGGCTGGCCGACCTCGACCTGGTGGAGATGCACGAGGCGTTCGCGTCCCAGGTGCTGGCGGCGTTGAAGGCCTGGGAGGACGCCGACTACTGCAAGCGCGAACTCGGGTGCGACGGTGCGCTGGGATCTCCGTGTGCGCCGCCGGCGGCCAGGGCGTGGTGGCCCTGCTCCGCACCCCCGGGTCGTGAATGATTTCGGTAGCTATGGCT
>JBOHGT010000489.1:0-2443 GCA_050700385.1 Pseudonocardiaceae bacterium
GCTCGGGCCGCGGCGACACCGGGGCCGGCGGCGGCGACGTGGCGGGGGCTCCGGATACCGCGAGGCCCAGGCGCTGCGCCAGCGCGGGACCGCCCAGTCCGATGCCCACCCCGGCGGCTGCGGCGAGCACCAGGACGGCGAGGATCACCGCCAGCCGGGCGCCCCACCGGCGCGGCAGGTGCAGCGCATAGCTGCGCAACTCGACGTGCTCCCCTCGTCGCTGGGCGGGTGCCCGGTCGGACATCACGGGCGCGGGCTGTCGCGGCCCCGCCGCTGGTCCACACTAGTCCGTGGGCAGCACGACCCGACCGGCCCGCCGACGGCAGGGAGCGAGTGCAGGCGTGGACTTCGATGTCACGATCGAGATCCCCAAGGGGCACCGGAACAAGTACGAGATGGACCACGAGACCGGCCGGATCAGGCTGGACCGGACGCTGTTCACCGCAACGCAGTACCCGGCGGACTACGGGTTCATCGACGGCACCCTGGGCGAGGACGGCGACCCGCTCGACGCGATGGTGCTGGTGCAGGAGCCGACCTTCCCCGGCTGCCTGATCCGCTGCCGGGCGATCGGCATGTTCCGGATGCGCGACGAGGCCGGCCGCGACGACAAGGTCATCTGCGTTCCCACCGGCGACCCGCGGCTGGAGCACCTGCGCGATATCCATCACATGTCGGAGTTCTACAAGCTCGAGATCCAGCACTTCTTCGAGGTCTACAAGGCGCTGGAGCCCAAGAAGAGCGTCGAGGGCGCTACCTGGGCCGGCCGCACCGATGCCGAGGAGGAGATCCACCGTTCCCGAGACCGCGCGAAGCAGGCACGCTGACTCCCGCAGGGCAGCACTCGTCACCGGTGTCGAACGGCCACATGGCTTGTCTTCCCCTGGTGGTCTCAGCTCTTGGGCGGGATGTTCTCGATCGTCATCGCAGCGATCGACTTCAGAAACTCGCAGGGAACTTTGTGCTCCGGGTCTTCGCTCGACCGCCGGTAGAAGGTCATCACCAATACCTCGGTCTTGTCGACCGCGACGTAGATTCCGCAGACGTTGTCGTCGGTTGCTGGTTCCTCGGCGGCAGGATAGCCGCCGGCCACTTCCACGGGCATCAGGTTCGAGGATCGAAGGAGGTCGCCGATCGTCCCTCCGGTGCGGGTGTCCGGAGCGATGGCGAAGCTGAGCTCGTCGTTCTCCCAGGTGCATCTGGTCTGGCCCCAGGGAGTGCCGCTAGTGGAGGTCGCCAGCCCGGAACTGATCGCCTCGAGCTGCTGCGGTGTCAGCAGCGCGCACGGATCGTCCGCAACGGCCGCCAGATCGGCTGGGACTCGAGGGTGTGCTCGCCGAGTTGCCAAGCGAGGGACCGCAGCTCGGCCGGTGGCCTGGTGGGCCTGACAGCCGAGGAGGTCGACCGCACCTGGGCGGTGAACGTGCGGGCGACCCTGCTGCTCGTGCAAGCCTTCAGCGCGCAGTACGGGCCAACAGAGCGCGACGGCCGGGTTGTGCTGTTCACCTCTCGGGCCAGCACCTCGCGCCGATGAGCTCGAAGATCCCCTACGCAACGATGAAGGGCGCACTGCACCAGCTGACGCTCACGTTGCCGGCGGAGCTCGCCGCGATGGTGTCAGGGTCTGCCGCGATCGGGGTCCACCGTCACGCGCAACCGCACCTGCCGCGCGATTGACAGCGGCATCCCGAAGTAGCCGGCGAGCAGTTGCTGCGCCGTCTCCTGCACCGTGGCGCCCTCAGGCTGGTCGGCGACCAGTCCCCACTCCTGGATCTCCACCACAGACCCGCCGCCCTCGCCCCGGCGCACGTGCACCTCGACCGGCAACGCCTCGGTCATGACGAGACCCCCGAGTCATCGGACAGTCCGGTCAGCATGCGGATGTCGAGGTTGCCGAGGTGCTTACGGCGACACAACGCCGCGTAGCGGGCTTGCCCGGCGTCGGTGACGGTGACCCGCCGCGCATCGACGGCTTTGGTCGCCTCCGCCAACGCCAGCTGCCCGGCCGCGGTGAGCTCGTCGAGGATGGCGCTCAGGTAGCGCGGGATCGAGCGGCCGTGGTCGAGGTAGCGGCCGGTGGGAGTGACTGCCACACCGCCGCCACGGGCCCGGCGCAGCGCGAACCACGCGAGCAGATCAGGGTCCACAGCCACTGCCTCCTTCGCGAACTGTGTGATGGCCCCGGCCGGGCCCGCGGGAGGTTGAGCACGGGCCCGGCCGGGGGTGTGGCGCGACCGCGCACCCCCGAAGGGGAGATCGGGCACGGTCACGCCGTCTTCAGGGGCGGCCCCGGGGCGGGTCACCGGCCCGCACCTGCGCATTCGCGTCCACAGCCGCCTCCTGTCACGTGACCGCTGATCCAGGCCCCGGCCGGGCCGCCGGGGGAAAAGGCCCGGCCGGGGGCTTGACGACGACCGGGTCCCTCGACGGCGGCGGGCACGGC
>JBOHGT010000490.1:0-13968 GCA_050700385.1 Pseudonocardiaceae bacterium
CTTCGCCGCCGCGGACGCCGACACCCACGACATCCGGATCACGCCCTCCGAGTGAGCGGTACGACCCGTGGCCAGCGCTGACGAGTGCGGCATAGGTCCGCGGTGGGTGGAAGTGTACTTCTTAGAAGTACGGTACCACTCTATAAGGCAATGGTAGTAGGATACAACCGTGAGTTCGATCCCGCGACCGGCGGACATGTTCGACCGCGCCTGGGAGTGGGATGCGCTGGTCCGGTTCTGCGCCGACACCTCCTCGGGGGCCACGCTCGGCGTGGTCTCCGGACGTCGCCGGCAGGGCAAGTCCTACCTGCTGGAAGCCCTGTGCTCGGCGACCGGTGGGTTCTACTTCATGGCCACCGAGGCCACCGAGGCGGAGTCGCTGCGGCAGCTGGCCGAGGCGGTGGCCGATCATCTGAACATGCCGGCGGCGCCGTCGCTGCGTGACTGGGAGCAGGCGGTGGACCTGCTGCTCGCACTCGGACGGGACGGTCCCGTGCCCGTCGTACTCGACGAGTTCCCGTATCTGTGCGCGTCGAGCCCGGCGCTGCCGTCGATCGTGCAGAAGGCGCTCGGCCCTCGACGGGCGCAACGCACGGGTTCGCGTGCGCGGCTGGTGCTGTGTGGCTCGGCGATGACCTTCATGGGGGGGTTGCTGTCCGGGTCGGCGCCGTTGCGTGGCCGGGCGGGTCTCGATCTCACGGTGCCCACCTTCGACTACCGGACCGCCCAGGAGTTCTGGGGGATCGACGACCTGCCTCTCGCCGTTCGGGTGCACGCCGTGGTCGGCGGGACCCCCGCCTACCGCCGGGAGTACGCCGGCGGTGACGCACCTCGTGGATCTGACGACTTCGACGGATGGGTCGTCCGCACGGTGCTCAACCCGGCGAGTCCGCTGTTCAAGGAGGCCCGCTACCTGCTGGCCGAGGAGCCGTCGATGCGGGACAAGGCGCTCTATCACTCGGTGCTGGCCGCCGTCGCCGAGGGGCACGGTACCCGCGGGGCCATCGCCCGCTTCGTCGGTCGGCGCGATGACGCGCTGCAACACCCGCTGACCGTGCTGGAGGACGCCGGCTTGCTGCGGCGTGAACCGGACGTATTCCGGGCCGGCCGGAGCACGGTTCGGATCATCGAACCTCTGATCACCTTCTACCACGCGGTCATGCGACCGGAGTGGGCGAGGCTCGAGCGTCCCGGACAGGCCGAGACGGTGTGGACCGACGCGCGGGCCCGGTTCGAGTCGGCGGTGCTCGGTCCGCACTTCGAGCAGCTGTGCCGGGACTGGGCCGCGCGCTTCGCCGACGACTCGACCCACGGCGGTCGTGTCGCCGTCGTGGGCAGCGGCGTAGTGAATGATGCGGCACGGCGCCGCACGTGGGAGGTCGACGTCGCAGCGCGATCGGCGGACGGGCGAGTGCTGTCCCTGGGCGAGGCGAAGTGGGGGCAGGTGATGGATACCGACCAACTCGACCGGCTGCGGCGTATCCGGCAACTCCTCGTCGCTCAGGACCGCGACGGCGCCGAGTGTGCTCGGCTGGTGTGCTTCAGCGGAGCTGGCTTCACCGACGAATTGCGCGCGGCCGAGCGCGACGGGCAGGTAGTCTGCGTGTCCCTTGATCGTCTCTATACCGGGGGATGAGCCCTCACGTACGTGTTCCTGCTACGGCTCAGCTCTGGGCGGCCATCCAGCTGCGCTCATCCGCACCCCGCTCAGGATGCCGGGGCGGCAGCCATGGGTCTCATCGGCGCGCGGTACGCACCGGGTGCGTGGGTGAACTCGTCAGTCCTCGCGGGAGACGAAGGCGGGATACTCGCCTGACGGTGGGATGTCGAGCCAGTCCGCCTCGGTCACGTCGTCGAAGGTCAGCGAGGAGGAGATGGGGTCGTTCGAAGGCCACCGGAGCCTGCACAGCACGACCGTTCCGGACCCGAGGACGCCCCGCGCGACCTGCTTGGCCAGCGCCACCCGCTCGGCATCGGTCAACGTGTTCTCCTGCCCGCGCAGCGACCATACGAGTTCGTAGACGCCCAGCGGCCCGACGTCGGTGACCTGGTCGAGGAGTTCCTGCTTCAGAATCTCCTTGAGTTCATTGGTGTCTGCGGTGCTGTTCATAGCGTTGGATTCTCCGCAAGCGTCGATGGACTCGCCGTGGTGCTCGTCGGCCTCCGGCCAGTGCCCACCGGCCTGCTCGAGCAGCCCGGCGAGCTCCGGCGGCAGGGTGACGGTCACGAGCCCACCTCGCCGGTGATCTGCTCGATCACCTGGCCGCTGAGCGTTCCGAGCGCGTCGGCATTGGCCTGATCAGCCGCTTTGGCGGTGTCCGCCATCGCCGCCAGGTTTGGCACCCACCGTGTCCAGGGCATCGGCCAGCGCGGCGAGCGCCTCGCCGGCGGTCTGGGCGACCTCCCCGTAGGCACCGCCGAATGCGGTGCCCGCATCGTCGCCGCCCCATACCGATGCAGATCCCGCCTGCTCGGCCCGGATGCTACTCAGTCGACCACCGAGCTGATCACCAAGACCAGCCATGCCGCTGCCCGATTGGCGTAGTCGGCCCGGCATGATCCCAAACGATTCCGCCACCGTCATCGCCCCACCAGAGTCATCGCGTCGGTGTCACCGGGCCCGGGTTTCTCCGTAGAGTACATGTGGAGTGACCCAAGCAGAGGCCGTCGGGGGCGAGACCGGAGCAGCGGTGGTATGACCGGATCATCAGGGTTCTTCGACTTCGTCGGCGAGATCGAGCAGCAGACACGACGAGACCGGTCCGAGGCCGGTGCCGGAGCACCGCGGACCCCATCAACCGGCTGGGCGCCGACCTCGACCAGGTCGCCGCAGATTTCGAACGCACCCTCGACCACCTGGCGACCGACATCGCCCGCGCCCACCGGCGCCTCGAGCCCTAGCCGCGCGGCGAGTGCCCGGCCGCGGCGATCGCCGCCGGAGTGGGGTAGCAGTCCAGGCGCAACGCAGCTGCCGAGCGCCGGAAGAGCACGTCGTACTACTGACCGCCGCACTCACTGCCATCGATGCCTCCCACCCTCGACTCTCTCCCCAGCGATGGTCGCCGCTGGATCACCCGACTCGTCATTATCCAGCTCGTCGCCGCTCAGTTCCTGCCGCTGGCGTTCCACCCACTCCTCCGCGTCTTGCAGTGTCATCTCCCGTCCCGACTGCCCGAACACCTGCCACCAAATAAAGTGCGGTGCCTCGTCGAAGTAGTACTCAATGTTGTCAACAACGGGACACCGTTTCGGACGTCCATGTTGCCACCTACGGCGTTTCAACCGGCACCGTCGACACTGCCCGTACTTATCTACCTGGTGCCATTCATGCAGATCCACCACCAAGCCCAGCAACCGGAGCAGCAGCTCGTCGTCGCGGTCTGGTGTCAACCCGCGGTCTACCTGCTCGACCAGCCGCTGGCGCAACCGCTCTCCGAGCAGCCGGTACTGCGCCTGCCACACAGTGCTCACGGTTCCTGGGCTCACGGTTCCTGGTCGGACACTCCCGCGCGAACGTCCGCACCCACGTCAACATCCGCGACGACCTCTCCCTCCACCACAGGTACGGACTGTTGCCTGGCTCGCCGTTTGAACCGCTCCCCAAGCTGGATCAACCGCTCGGCGAAACCGTACTGCTCGTCAGCCGTGGCGCTGTCGTCCATGACTCGCATCGCCAACGGTGCAGCATCACTGTTCACCCGCGCCAGCTCAGCCAGCAGCTCCCGGTCTTCGCGGATCACGACTGCGCCTCATCCGTACACGCGGTCGTTACCGTGTCCACCTGCCCGCCGCCGAACGTCCTGCCGGTACTCACCGGTAGCTCACTCCCGAACGCTGTTTCGAGCACCTGCCGCAGCGGCACCGCATCCTCCGCAATGAGGTAGGCACTCGGCCCGGCCCGCCACCCTTGCAGCAACAACGCACCATCACCCATGTCAGCGACGAGAACCGTGGCAGAACACGCCACACCCGGCCGGATACTCCGCTCGATGCCAAGCGGCGCCAGCTCGCCATCACCGTGACGCACTGCGCGGGTGTCCTGCATCTCGCCTGGCTCCTCGCTCACCAGCTCGTCAACCCCGATCCTGTGCTCATCCGTTGCTCGGCGGCACCCAGGACCGGGGTGAGCTGCCAGACGCGGCACGGGATGGCAGCGCTGCCGGCCTGGCTCGCCTCCACCGACTGGCGGATTGGCGTCTCTCACGGCAGACCGGTGGCTCCACCACGTCTGAGCTCGTACGTCCCCGGCCCTGGGGCCTTGAGAGCAGTGAAGCGGGTGGGCCTCAGGTGGGGTAGGGACGTGAGCCAATGCGAACCTCGCGAGCGCTAGGCTGGCGGCCCGAGCGGTTCCGCAGCCCAGTTACGAGGGGGACGACAGCATGGCCCGCCAGCCACCACAGCTTGTCGAGCAGCAACGGGCGCTGGGGCGACACCTGGCTGCGCTCAGGGAGGCGGCGGGCCTCTACCAGGCAGATATCGCGTGGGTGGTGCCCTGTCACCGCACGACCGTGACGCATGCTGAAGCAGGTTCCCAGCTACCGGGCTCCCCGTTCTGGGAAGCAGTAGACAGGGCAGTCGGCGCGAATGGTGCACTGCTGGCTGCCTACGACGCCTTCATTCGGGCAAGAGAAGCTCACCGCGCTGAGCAGCAGGCACAGCGGCGGGCCAGAGCCCAGCCGAGCCATCAGGCTGACGCCGGGCGCGTGCGCAGCGGACACGTGATGACACCCACGCTGGCTGGCTCGGACGTGGCCGACGATCCCAGGCGCGAACCGATGCTCGCGTTGCCGTGGAGCCCTCGGGGTACCGTCGAAGCGGCGGTCGCGCTGAGAGGCGGTGGTGGCCTGATGGAGCGCCGAGGCTTCTTGTTCTTGACCGGGGCGACGTTGACCGCACCGGCGCACCAGTGGCTCGTGCATGAGCCAGGCCCGTTGGCGTCAGGGTTGTCAGGCGGTCGGGTATCGGCAGGGCTGGTCGACCGGCTCCCGGCTATGATCGTTGAGCTGCGCAGGATGGACGACGTGGCTGGTGGCGGCAGCGTGCTCGCGCTGGCCCAGCACGGCTTTGGATGGGTCGCCGGGCTGCTCGACCGAGCGTCATACGACGAGCGCACTGGACGTAAGCTCCATGTGGCGCTCGCTGAACTCGGCCAGCTCGCTGGCTGGGCCGCCTACGATGCCGGGCAGTTGGGGTTGTCGCAGCGCTACTACATCGCCGCCCTGCGAGCGGCACACAGTGCTGATGATCGGCCGCTGGGCGCCCACATCCTGGGTTGCATGGCCGAGCAGGCCGCGCGTCAGGGCCGGCCTGCGGACGCCGTGACGCTCATCGAGACCGCCGTGGCCGGTGTGCGTGGCCAGCAGACACCACGGCTGCTGGCACAGCTGTATAACTGGCAGGCTTATGCTTTTGCGACCTTGCAGGACCCGTCGGCCTGCACTGCGGCGATTTCCCGGGCCCGCACGCAAACCGAGCAGTTTCAGCCGGATAACGATCCCGCCTGGCTGTACTGGGTGAACCCCGCAGACATCACCGCTTTTTCCGGCCAGTGTCTACTGCAACTTGGTCAGCCCGACCGAGCGGCAGTCATGCTCGACGAAGGCATCGCTTTGTTCGACGAGTCACTTGTCCGTGACCGCCAGCTCCATCTGACCTACCTGACCGATGCTCTGGCTCGGCCAGGCACACAGCGCGACCTGGACACCGCAGTCGGCTATGGCATGACAGCGATCGAGCTGGCCGAGGGTCTGGACTCGACCCTCGCCGCCGCTCGTATTCGTGACCTCTATTATCAGCTGCAGCCGGACGCTCAGGTGCCAGCAGTACGAGACTTCTTGGAGCGCGCGCGAGAGTTTGCGAAGGTGTAGGGTGTCGAGCAGACCGCGCTGGACGGCTCCCCCGGGTCGCGGAGCTACTCGATAATCTCGCTGCGACAAATTAGTAATGGCCTCACCCGTTGAACTCGATGCCATGCGACGAGCCATCGTGCTCTCGGCGTTCGGGCTTGGGACGACCAGCTCGAACCCGCCGGTCGGTTGCGTGATACTTGACTCAAAGGAGCAGATTGTTGGCGAGGGTTACCACGAACGCAAGGGTGAGCCGCATGCCGAAACGCAAGCGCTCGCCGCCGCAGGCGAGCGCGCCCGTGGCGGAACTGCGGTGGTCACGCTCGAACCATGCAATCACCACGGCCGTACGCCACCTTGCCGCCAAGCACTGATCGATTCTGGTATTTCTCGCGCCGTCATCTCGATCATTGATCCGGCTGGTGCTCGGTCCATGGTTGGTCGCGCTCGAACACGAGCGGCCTTTCGTGACATTTGGTCTATGCGGTGGATGCGGACGGCAGAATCAAGGGATTGCTCTCGGCAAACCTGGCCTCGTCGCAGGGAACAGTGATGGATGCACACGATCTCCGGCTCGCCCACGATGCCGTTCTCTTTGATAGCGGTCGACTCGAAGAAGGTACGCCGAACCGGCACAGTCGAGACGTGTTCAATCTCCCTATCGATACACCGCTTTCGATATCCGCGGTGTATTCTTGCGTAGTGGGCACGTGCCGCATCCTGGTCACCTGCGATGTCGAGTAAGTGTGCTCGGACAGCGTCGACTCGGTGGTGCCCGGCGACCTCGCCGTCGGAGGGCAGGCGATCGCGAAGCTGCCGGGTCAGACGGATCGCCTCGGTAGTGAGCTCGACGCGATGCAGCGCCGACCCGGAGCTGGCGGTGTATCCCTCGTTGAAGATCAGATATAGCACGTGGCGCACCGCGACCATCCGCTCCGAACGTTCGGCCCGCGGGTGCATCCGGAACTCGGCGCCACTGGTCTTGATCCGCTGTTCGCCCGGGCTGATGCGCTGGCCCACCGTCGCCTCCGGGACCAGGAACGCGCGGGCGATCTTCGCGGTGGAGAAGCCGCCGACGGCGCGCAGCGTCAGGGCCACCTGGGAGACCTGGGTGAGTGACGGGTAACAGCACAGCAGCAGCAGGGTGAGCGTGTCGTCGACGGCCGGGACGGGCTCGGGGTCCGGCGGTGCCAGTGCGACGGCCGTCTCCTCCCTGCGCCGGCGGGCCGAGTCGTTGCGCCACAGCTCGGTCCGCCGGCGGGACGCGACCGTGATCAACCAACCCTTCGGGTTGGCAGGCAGCCGTAGGGCCCGCGTCGGCGGCGTACCGGTCTCGTACGTCCGGCGGCGGAGCAGGCAACACTGCCCGCTCCGCCGCCGAAGATCAGACATGCCTAGGGTTGCCGTGCCGCCAGGAGCAGTCGGTGGCTGCCGAGTTGGAATGCGGTGCCGTCGGTGTCGCCGTACAGGTCGATATCGGTGAACCCGGCCGCGGTGACCAACCGGGTGACCTCCGCCGCGGTATAGACGTGCTGTACCGACGTTCCGCGGTGTTCTTCCACGCCTCGGCGGAAGGTGAACGCGGTGAGCAGGCGGTTGTTCGCGGTGTCGTACTCGTTGACCGAGGTGGCCTCGACCCCGCCGAACGTCATCGGCGGCTCCTCGAGCGTCAGGTGTGGCAGCAGTGACTCGGCCACGAACCCGTAGTCCAGGATCAGGGCGCCCCCCGGCACAATGAGCCCGGCGAGGTCGGCGAGGAATTTCTGCGTGCCGGTGTGTTCGAGGTAGCCGAAGGCGTTACCCAGGCACATCGCCACGTCGGCCTGGACATCCGCGGGCAGTGCCCGCATGTCGCCGAGTCGGAGGTCGACCTTGAGGTGCTCGTCGGCGGCGACCTTGCTGGCGTATTCGACGGCTTCGGCCGACACGTCCAGCCCTGTCACGTGACAGCCGCGCCGGGCGAGTTCGAGGGTGTGGCGGCCGCTGCCACAGGGCACGTCCAGCACCCACGAGGGTGCGGATCAACTTCATCTACAACGCCCGGGCCCGCGCAGCCCGTCCGGTGAGCGCATGGAGGATGCCATGACCGACAGCAAACATCCCGACGAGATGAGCGACGCGGAGCTGGCCGAGTACCACTGGCAGCACCGCGAGGACGAGCTCGGCGAGGAAGTCGAGTTCGAGATCGTCAAGCCGCTCCGGGTGACGATGTCGTTCCGGTTGCCCGGCGAAGAGGCGGACGCGATCCGGGAGGCTGCCGCCGCGGCGGGGACCTCGCTGTCGGAGTGGATCAGGTGGGCGACGATGCGCGCTGCCCGCGATACCGATGTACCACTGCCCAGGCATGCGGCGATCTCCCGTGTCCGGGAGCTGCTGTCGCAGGCGGAGGACGAGTTGGGGCGGGTGTAGCGGCACGTCCAGAGTCGCAGCGAACCGGGTGCACCCTGCGCACACCGCGAGCGGCGCACGGTGCTCACCCGCATGCCGGTGTCCGCGGTCGCCCGTTCCGCGATCTCATCACGCTGCTCGGCCAGCGCACGTGGAACGCGTGCGCCGTCGCGCCGGTGCCCAGCACGCGCAGCACCACCGAGCCGTCCGGCAGCGTCCACCGTCCCAGCCCTCCGCTCGAGTCGCATTCCTACGAGGAGTTCCCGTCCAGCACCGTATGCAGCCCGTCCAGGCCGCTACCGCGCGCCGCGGCGTCCGATGGCCAGCGGCGACATTGGTGCAGGGCGGTGTCCGCTATGGGGGATGCTGGCCACGACACGCGGCCCGCATGGGCGACGCCGTGTCAGCGGCTGCCTGTCGGTCCGATCAGGGAGGATGCAGGGGTGACCTCGTTGCCCGATGTGCCCAGCGGCGCCACCTGGCGCTGTGTGGACCTGCACCTGCACACCCCCGGTGTGCACAGCTTTGCGCTGCCCGGGGGAACCGACGAGCACAATGAGGTGCACCGCGAGCGGATCGCCGAGGAGTACGTCGAGCGACTCCGGGTTGCTGGTATCGAGGTAGCCGCGATCACTGACTACCAGGGTGTCCGCACGGAGTGGTTTCTCGTCATCCGGGAGCGCGCCACCGGGATCACGGTGCTACCCGGCGCTGAGCTGTCGATCGACAACGTGGGCAAGGGTCTGCACCTGCTGCTGGTCTGCGACCCGGGTACCGACCCGGATCGGATCACCGATGCCATCAGACACCTCGGCAAGCAGTCGCAACCACTTTTCACGGGGCGAGCGCAACACGTCGATCTCGAACTTCGGGACCCGCTGGATGAGGCTGTTCGCGCGATACGCAAGGAGCTCGGTTGCGTCGTCGTCGCCCCCCACGCCAGCGAGAAGAACGGGATTCTCGAGGAGTGGGGTGCGAGGAAAACAGCTGAACTCGTCCGCGACGGTCTGCTGGACGCCATCGATCACTGCGAGGACGCCGTCACGAGCCTGCAGGGCACGGGAATCCTTACTCCCGAGCAGCTCGACTCGTTGGCCTGCACTCTCAGCGGCGATCCCAAGAGGCTCGACGAGGTGGGTACCAAGACAACCTCCGACGGTCGGCCCCGCCTCACCTGGATCAAGCTCAGCGCCGTCGACGCCTCCGCGCTGCGACTGGCGCTGCACGATCCGCAGACGCGGGTGTTGACGAGGCGACCTGCACCCGCTCGCCATCCCCGCATACTGTCGATGGAGGTCCATGGCAACTTCCTTGACGGCCTGACACTTCGATTCAACGACGACCTCTCCACCCTCATTGGCGGCCGCGGCGCGGGCAAGTCAGCCGTCCTCGAAACTTTGCGCTACGCCCTGGACGGTCCGGTGTACTCCGACCAGTCCGAGCGGATCTCGCTGGTCCGGCACGCGATGGGCAGCGGTGGGCGTGTCCGTCTGCTCGTGGAACGGCCGGGACCCCTACGAGCGCAGCGCTACGAGATAACTCGGGTACTGGATCAGGAACCCCGCGTCACAGACTTGGGCACCGGCGCCGCCGTCGAGGTGCCACCGCTGGAGCTGTTCGGGGCGGGTGCCTCGCCGGTGATCCTGCTGCAGCGGGAGATCCAGGCGGTGGCTCGGGACGACTCGTTCCGCCGCCAGTTGCTCGACGAGATCATCGGCGACGATGCGCGGCAGGCCGACCTCACCGTGCGCCGGACCGTGGAGGATCTTCGGCGCAACCAGCGGGCCATCGAGGATGTCGAGCGTCAGCTCGCCAGGCGTGAGGAGTACACCGAGCGGCTGGGCAGGCTGAATGCGGAAGTCAACTTCTTCGAGCAGCAAGGTGTGGCGGACAAGCTCGACCGCCAGGGCAAGGCGAGCGCCGATCGTGCGCGCCTGGACACCGCGACGCTGCGTGCTCGTGACGCGTCGAGTGCTCATACGGCCGCAGCAGCCGAGATCACGGAGGCCCTGACCGCCGCGTCAGCCGATCTCCGTGCGAGCCAGAGCGAGTACGCAGGGGTCCTGGCCGAACTTGCCGGCGACGTCGAGACCACGCGGGAACGCATCAGCCAGGCTCTTGACACTGCCCACGGCGAGCTCCAGGCGCTCCAGGAGCGGCTCGGCGACGCTGTCGCCCGATGGCAGACGCTCGTATCGGATCTCGACGAGGATCTCCGTCGCATCCAGGCCGAGCTCGGCGGCGGAGGTCTCGATGCCCAACGGTATATCGATGCCGTCGAGGAGCGCACCGCCCTGCAGCCGATCGTCGATCGGCTTGCTCGGCACGAGGACGAGCTCCGGAATCTACACGGACGTCGGCGCGAGCTTCTCCGCCAGCTGCAGGACCAGCGCAGGCAGGCGCTCGCCCTGCGTAGGCGCGCTGCGAACGACGTCAACCAGCAGCTCGCCGGCACCTTGGAGATGACAGTCAGTTATCTCGCTGACACTACCGATTTCACCAGCCGGCTCACTGCCATCCTCAAGGGTTCGAGAGTGAGTTCCGACGCGATCGATGCCATTACCGCCCATCCTGGCACCGATGGGGTCGAGTTCTCGCTGCTCGTGGCTCAGGGCGCATCGGCCGTTACCGAACGCTTCGGCATTACCGAGGCGATGGCGCAGCGGCTCGTGCGCTGGTTTACCGACGAGCCGACACGACTGCGCCAGGTCGAGGTGCTGGCGCCGCAAGACAGCGTCTCCATTGCGCTCATCATCGACGGGCGCCCCCGGGATCTCGCGCAGCTCTCGGGCGGGCAGAAGGCGACAGCGCTGCTCCTGCTCGTCTTCGCACAGGGCGGGCGCCCTCTCGTCCTCGACCAACCCGAAGACGACTTGGACAACCGGTTCGTCTACGACGACGTGGTGTCGTTGCTGCGCGCCGAAAAGGGTGTAAAAGACCCCGCGCGGCGCCGACAGATCATCGCGGCGACGCACAACGCGAACATCCCGGTCAACGGCGACGCAGAACTCGTGCTCAGCCTCGTCGATGACAACGGCCACTGCGCGGTGCGGACCAGGGCCTCGATCGACGATGCCACCGTTCGGGAGGAGATCAGAACCGTGCTGGAGGGTGGCGCTGACGCATTCCGTCGCCGCGCCGAGAAATATGGTGGCCTCGATGACGCCTGAGGAACTCCGCGAGCGGATCCTTCGATGGGAGGACCCGCACACCGACTTCAAGGAACTCGTCACCAACAACGTCGAGCTCGCCAAGGACCTCGTGTGCTTCGCCAACAGCGATGGCGGGCAGGTCGTCGTTGGTGTGGCGAAGGACCGTCGCGTCGTCGGCGTCGCCGATACGGACGCGTTGCTGCTGAAGGTGGACGACGTGGCCTTCAACGGTTGCTCACCACCGGTGACGGTCGTACCCGAGATCGTCACTCTGGACGGTCAGGATGTCGTCGTGCTCAACGTTGCCAAGGGGGACCAGCGCCCCTACGGGACTCGTGACGGCCGGTACTACACGCGGTCCGGCACACGGTGTCGCGCCGCGAGCCGCGAGGAACTCCTGCGGCTGTTTCAGGCCACCCAGGCCCTGTTCTACGACGAGCAGCCGCTCGCCCGCCTCGATCTCGCCGATCTCGACCTCGACGCGGTGTCACAATACCTTCAGAATACAGGGTGGACGGATCCCGACGAGGACCTCGTGCGCCTGCTGCGCGCATGGCGCATGTACGACGGCGTCCACCCGACAGTTGGTGGCTTAGTAGTATTCGGACGTCGTCCGCAGTCTCACCTGGAGTCGTCCCGGATCATGGTCGGCGCGTTGTCCGGTGACGATATCGGTGACGATTTCCTCGACCGCAAGGACTTGACCGGAGGCTTGTTCGACGTTGTCGATCAGACCGAGGCATTCCTGCGGCTGCACCTGCGAACCGGCCACGAGATCGTCGGGTTCGAGCGTGAGAAGCGCGAGGAGATCCCGGCCGCGGCGCTGCGGGAAGCGGTAGTGAACGCGCTGGTGCATCGCGATTACACGATTCCCGGTCCGATCAGGATATTCGTGCTGTCCGACCGGGTCGAGGTGCATTCGCCTGGCCGTCCACCGAACAGTGTGGACACTGACGCGATGCGTGCCGGCGTGCACGTCACGCGAAACCCGCATATTTACAGCAGGACGGCCGAGGCGCAGCTGGCCACTCGGGCGGGAACCGGTATTCGGCGGATCGCACGGCTGCTGCGGGAAGCCCACGGGACCAAACTCGGCATCACTATCAGCGACATCGAGGTCGTGCTGTCGCTACCGCGAGGGCGAGTGTCCGGCTAACTAATGGTGGACGATGTCGGTGTTCTCCGCCGCGCCCCAGCCGTGCCACCGGTCGATCTCGATCCACGCGCTGATCCGGTTGCGCTGCCTCGACGGGTACTGCCCGCCGATGTAGTGGCGGGCCAGCCGGTCGATGTCGACCAGCTGCGGATCGTCGCGCAGCTCGGCTTCTCGGGAAGTGGCGGCTTCGGCATCGACCCGACAAGCTACTCGCCCTTGCGCGATCCTGCCCGCTCGCGCGACATCGACATGGTCGGGCGAGGCGGCTGCCTCGTCCGGGTGTCGCACGACGCCGCTGAGCACATCGTGGTCGACGTCGGCGCCCGGCTGGGCAGGAGCTGAGCATGCTCGTGCCGAATCTGGCGGACCCGGCAGCGGCGTACCCAGAGCGGGGAGATCCGGCGCGGCTACTACGTCGCGCGGACGCGCGGGCGCGCGCATCAACCCGCTGGTGCTGCACCGCATCACGAACTGGCTGGACCGTTTCTCGCGTAGGAACGGTACAGGATCTTGCTCACGACATATCCAGGTCGTGGGCCCGCGCGTCGGCGGATTACTGTCCGGGCGGTTCCTGCATCGGGTTCCAGTCGGTCAGCCCGGTGACGTCGTGCTCGCGCAACGCCCGCAGGTACGCCCCGACCTGGCCGCCCTTCACGCTGCCGTGGTGGCACGCCAGGGTGCGCGGGGCGACCGCGTCGATCTTGTCGAGCGCGGCGCCGAGGTGGGCACGGGACGGGAAGATGCCGATGGTCTTGTACCCCTCCAGCATCGCGTCGGTGTGGTCGGCGTCCGTGATCGCCTGGTCGTCCATCCGCGGGGTGATGAAGACGTCGGAGGAGAACAACGTCCCGGTTGCCTGCTCGTACGGGAGCATGCTGTCCCATTGGTGGACGTAGGGCGTGACGAGGCAGCGAAGCCGGTGCTTTCCCAGATCGAGGACGTCTGAGTCGTCGACGGCGAGCGGCTCGCGGACCGCGAAGTCGGTGAGGTTCGTGGCTACCCCGATCGGGCTGCCGACCGCGACCGCGTGCGGCGCCTGCTCGAGGAAGTGGTTGAGCGCCCCGGATTCATCTCCCTCCAGATGCGGGATCACGATGTAGCGCAGCGTGGTGGGGTCGATGAGCTGGCGTACGGCTTCGTAGGTTTCTGTGAATGCGCGACGGAAGCCCGTCTCGACCAGCGTGGGCGCCTCGTCGCGGATGACGAAGAAACTCACGTCGAAGTCGGGTGCCACCGGCAGGTTGACGCGGAAGATGTCGTCGGCGACTTCGGCGACGTCGGCCATGGCGGCCTCCTACCCGGGTGATCGACATTGGCCGTCGATGGCGACGTTACGCGGACCTGCCGACATATCGCCGGTCCTCTCCAGTACGAGCCGGGCGGACCCGCGCCGCGAAGGGCGCCTTCACTGCGCCCGACGCAGGGA
>JBOHGT010000491.1:0-1890 GCA_050700385.1 Pseudonocardiaceae bacterium
AGCTCGAGGCCGTCTACGGCGAGCTGCTGCCCCGCACACCGCTGCGGTTCCTGCTCGCCGACGACCCCGGCGCCGGCAAGACCATCATGGCGGGCCTCTACATCAAGGAACTGATGCTGCGCGGCGACCTGGCGCGATGCCTGATCGTCGCCCCCGGTGGTCTCGTCGACCAGTGGTGCGAGGAGCTACTCGACAAGTTCAACCTGCACTTCGAGCTGCTCACCCGCCGGCTCGTCGACACCGCACTCGACGGCAGCGTGTTCGAGCGCCACCCGCTGCTCATCGCCCGGATGGGCATCGCCATGGCGGTCGACGGCGTTGCGCGAGCGGCGGCACAAGCTGCTCGGCAAGAACGATCGACGAGCTGTCCAGCGAAGAGCTGAGACGCTCAAGGAAGACGTGATGGACGCGGCCACGGTGCCCGCACTGCGGCTGAGCTGGAGATCGAGGTTCTGGGCGACCTCGTCGAACTCGCCTGCCGCGTGCGCTACCCTGCCCCAACGAGGAGTCCCGGGTTGCTGATGGTAGCGGCCGCCGCAAGGAAGGAGACGTTCGTCGCGCGCCTTCGCTGTGGATGTCCCCCCAGCTATTGTGAAACCCGGTCAACTCAGCATGAAGCACGAGCGAGGGAGATCAGCGGGTGAGCCGACGAGCGGCGCAACGTCCAGCCCAGCAGCTCGATTTTCAGAAGCTGTGGCAGTCAGCGGACAAGTTGCGCGGCAGCATGGACACACTTGCCAGGACGGGGTTCACAGGACTCTTGGACGTGTTGCAGCTACCCGAGGCGCACAGCGTGGTAGTACCGACGCTCGGCCACATGTCCTCACACGAGCTGGTGCGCGAGGCACTGGTGCGGATGGTCAAGCGCACCGGGGCACAGCTCATTGTCTTGGACGAGGCGAACGCCAGCACGGCGAGCGGTGAGCTGGAGGTGCTGCCGCTCGCGGTCCGTACGTCTCATGGGGTTGCGCATGGCGCAACGCTGCTGGTCAAGGATGTGGATCCCCGGCCGGACCGCGGGGTGACTCCGGGCCGGCCGGGGCCGACCGGCCGCCGGGAGTGTTCACCGACAGCCGGCCGGGGCTCATCACCGCAGCAGGTTCACCGCGCGCCCGGTGCCCGGCGTGGGGAACCACATGCCGCCCCATACGCCTTGTGAGCGGGTCGCTCGGGCGTAGGCGCGGCACGGCCGGGTCACCGGACACGCGGCGCAGAACTCGGCGGCCAGGGCCGCCGCGTCGCGGCTGGGGGGTGCTGTGGGAGACGAACCGGTCGGGGTCGGGCGCGGTGGCGCACGCCGCGGCCGCCCGCCACTGCTCGGTGTGTTCGCTCATGGCAGCTCGAACAGCTCCGCGAGGACCTCATCGCAGCGGCCGTGACGCTGCCACACGGCCCGGGATTCCGAGGGCAGCTCGGTGGGCAGGATCAGCCGGTCATCGCTGCTGCGGTGGCGCATGGCGATCGTCTGATCCTCCCCGGCGATGGCCACGCTGTCGGTCCACACGGGACCGGTGCGGACGTAGACCACGGCCGACAGCCTGCCGTGGGCGTCGTGGATCAGGTCGTGGCGCCAGCCGTTCCACGCGGTCAGCTTGCGCAGCAGCGGCGTCGCGGGGTAGCCCGTCACCGGGCACTGCTCCGGTGCCGACCCCGCCGGATGGCGCGCCGATGGCGGCCCCGCCCGCCGCGTAGCGGAACGCCCGCCGCGGCGGCGCAGCCCGCACAATCCGGGCCGGGTGGGCAGACCATCGGCGCAGACGGCACCCGTCGGCCGCACAGCGCGGTGTAGCGGCCGCTGCGCTCGACCAGCCCGGCGGTGTAGGCGTCCTCGGCGATGCGGTGGCAGCGCCCGTCGGTGGCGCTGGTGACCGGCATCGTCCGGGGCACGGG
>JBOHGT010000492.1:0-3244 GCA_050700385.1 Pseudonocardiaceae bacterium
AGCCCGGCCTCCGCGGCGGTGGCGGCAGCCGAGCGGACCTGAGCCCCGGCGCTCGCCGCGGCGCGCAGCAGGCCCGAGGAGTCCCTGGTAGCCAGCCGCTCGGGGTCGTCGAGCAGGTCGTCGTCGAAGGCGCCGGTCACGGTGGTCACCGCCCCCCGCTGGCCCCGCCACCATCCGTTCCCGGTCCGGTACCGGGCAGCGCCTCGTCGAGCAGCAGCACCGGTATCCCGTCGGTCACCGGGAAGCTGCGCCCGCACGCGGTGCAGGTCAACGCGTCGGCGTCGGGGTCCATCGCGGTCCCGGTGCGCAGCTGCGCGTGCTCCGGGCACGGGCACGCCAGGATCTCCATCAGCTGCGGGTCCAGCTGCACCGCCATGTTCGCTCCTCTTCCTCGCCGGTGATCCGCGGGTTGGTAGCTCTTCAAGGACGACCAACCGGCGGTTGGTCGTCCTTGAAGAGCTACCAACCGTCACGCACCAGGGCGAGCACATCGTCTCGGAGGGCCTCTACTGCTCCCCTGTCGGGGGCCTCGATGTTCAGCCGCAGCAGCGGTTCGGTGTTCGAAGGGCGCAGGTTGAACCACGAGCCGTCGGCCAGCTCGACGGTGAGCCCGTCCAGCTCGTCGAGTGTCACGCCGTCCAGACCCGAGTAGTGCTGCCGCACGGCCTCCATCCTGCGGCGCTGGTCGTCCACCGTGGAATTGATTTCGCCGGAGGCCGCGTAGCGGCTGTAACGCTGCATGAACGCCGACAGCGACTGCTGCTGCTCGCCCAGCGCCGCGAGCACGTGCAGCGCCGCGAGCATGCCGGAATCCGCACACCAGAAGTCGCGGAAGTAGTAGTGCGCCGAGTGCTCCCCACCGAAGATCGCGCCGGTCTCGGCCATCGTCTGCTTGATGAAGGAGTGCCCGACCCGGGTGCGCACCGGCGTGCCGCCGTGCTCGACGACGATCTCCGGCACGGCACGCGACGTGATCAGGTTGTAGATGATCATGCCCGACTCCTCACCGCCGGCACGGGCCTTGGCGAGCTCGCGCGTCGCGACCAGCGCGGTGATCGCCGAGGGGCTCACCGGCTCGCCGCGCTCGTCCACCACGAAGCAGCGGTCGGCGTCCCCGTCGAACGCCAGGCCGATGTCGGCGCTGCCGGCACGTACCGCACCCTGCAGGTCAACGAGGTTGGCCGGGTCCAGCGGGTTCGCCTCGTGGTGGGGGAAGCTGCC
Source organism: Pseudonocardiaceae bacterium (assembly GCA_050700385.1). Lineage (GTDB taxonomy): Bacteria > Actinomycetota > Actinomycetes > Mycobacteriales > Pseudonocardiaceae > WHSY01. Next base: position 1,222 of record JBOHGT010000492.1, read on the forward strand.
GTCGAGCTCGAAGTACAGCGGAGTGAGCGCCACCGGCAGGCCCTCGAACACCGCCGGGACGGTGTGCCCTGCCATGCCGTTGCCGGCGTCGACCACGGCTCGCAGCGGACGGATGCCGCCGATATCGACCATGCTCCGCAGGTACTCGGCGTAGCCGGCCAGCATGTCCCGCTCGGTCAGGCTGCCGCCGCCCGGGCCGGGTGGGACACCACGCTCGACGGCGGCTCGGATCTCCTCCAGCCCGCTGTCCTGCCCCACCGGCGCCGCCCCTGCACGGCAGAGCTTGATGCCGTTGTAGCGCGCCGGGTTGTGGCTGGCGGTGAACATCGCCCCGGGCAGCCCCAGGCGGCCTGAGGCGAAGTAGAGCATGTCGGTGCTGGCGAGCCCGATCGAGACGACGTCGAGGCCACGGGAGGTGACGCCGTCGGCGAAGGCGGTCACAAGGCCGGGTGAGGACTCGCGCATATCGTGGCCGACCACCACCTCGTCACCGCCGACGAGATCGGCGAAGGCCGCACCGATGTCGCGCACGACGGTCTCATCGAGCTGCTCACCGACGAGGCCCCGGATGTCGTACGCCTTGACGACGGCGGACAGGTCCCGCATCCCGACCCCTCGATCTCGACAGCACTCCTGGCACCGAGCCTATCCGTCCCCCGGGCCGTGACACCCCGCGCTGCGCGAGGCTCACCCGTTGGGCCCGAACCGTCACCACTCGTCGGGATCGGGCAGCACGCGCAAGTGACCGCGGCGCCCGCTGTCCGGACCGGCGCCCGCGGGCACCGGCTCCACCGGCCGGTCGGCCCGGCCTGCCTCACGGACCGCTTCGGCGAGCGCGGTGATGTCGTCCACCGAGGGCTCGGGTTCGGCGAACTCGCCCTCGTGCCGGACGACGTCCCAGCCGCGCGGCGCGGTGAGTCGCAGCGCGTGCTGCTCGCACAGGTCGTAGGAGTGCGGCTCGGCGTAGGTGGCGAGCGGACCCACCACGGCGGTGGAGTCGGCGTAGACGTAGGTGAGCGTCGCGACGGCCGGGTTGATGCACCCGGTCCTCGAACACCGCCTCACCTTGCGCACGCCGAGGACCATATCGCGCACCGCAGTGCGAGCCCGGCAGGCGCGCGGAGCGCCGCGCCGCGCCGGGCTGCGGGCGTGAGACGGGCGGGCGTAATGTCGATCGCCATGACGGTCCGCCGGCGCGCCAGGACGCGCCCGCGCAGGCGCCGCGACCGCCGCGGCCGGGGGATCCGCGGCATGCTGTACCCGGCCACCATGCCTGCGGCGCGCAGCCGCTCTGAGCGCTTCGACGCGATCGTGCTCGATGCCCTCGAGCCGATCGACGAGCGCTGGCACTCCGAACTCGACCGGCTGGACGTCGCGGTCGACGATGTGCCGGAGGTCACCGACGCCGACCCGGCGACCGTGATCTGGGGCAGCGACGTGGTCGAGGACGGCAAGGTGCCTCTCGCCCGGCTCGTCCCGGCGGGCGTCGACCGGCGCGGGCTGCCCACCCGGGCCCGGATCGTGCTCTACCGACGCCCGCTGGAGTCGCGGGCGGCCGACGGGGCGGACCTCGCCGACCTCGTTCACGAGGTGCTCGTGGAGCAGGTCGCCGCGTTCCTCGGGCTCGATCCGGACAGCATCGACGGCCCCACCGACGGGCCCACCCAAGGGCCCACCGACGGGCCCACCGACGGGCCCTGAGTTCGCGCCGGCGGTGGTCAGCCGGCGCGGCGGCGGGAGGGCAGCGCGGCGGCGATGGCCACCAGCACCAGCGCGGCCTGACCGAGCAGCAGCGCGGTGCGCGGCGTCTCGGAACGCTCCACCCGGACATCGGCAGCGGTCCCGGGGACTTCCACGGCCACCTGGTGTCCCCACGCACGGGCCGTCGGGACCGGCGCACCGTCCACGGTGGCCCGCCAGCCCGGCTCGTCGTTGGCGGCCAGCACGAGCAACCGGCCGGCAGCTCCGGGCGCCACCCGGGCGCCCACGGTCGGCGGGGTGGCCCGCACCGGCACGCCGGTGG
>JBOHGT010000493.1:0-7227 GCA_050700385.1 Pseudonocardiaceae bacterium
GGATGTGGACGTGGCGACGCGTACGTCCAGCTGTTTCCGCTCCACCAGCGAGGTCGCGCTGGACCCCGACCAGACCCGCTGCTCTCAATCCGATCCCTACTGAACCGAGGCTCATCGAAGTGGCTCCGATCTCCAGCACCATCCTGCAGTCCCGGACGAGGCAGCACCGAGGGCATGTTTCACACCGGGCAGTGGCGGTGGGGGTCAGGAGCTCTCCGCGCAGATGCAGGCGGCGGGCTCCTCGAGCCCGATGAGGCGGCCCCGAACTGAACCTTCGACGGCCATTAACGATCACGTGCGGTGGCACGGTACCGGGTGCCGGTCTCGATCTCGACGACCAGCTGTTGCCGCCACTTGGGATGACCATGTAGGCGACATTCGGGGTGAGCATCAACGGTGTGCCGACCGGGGTCGTTGGTGTGCATGTCGGCGCTGTGGTGTGCATGGTGTTGGGGTCCGTGCGCACGTTGTCGCCGACCGTCGGGCATACACCGACCTGTCGAGGCGAAGCCAACCAGCACGGTGTCGTCGAAGATCCGGCCGGCGGGCGGTGGCCAGTTCCTCGGCCCGTGGTAGGCCGCCATAAAGCTCGGCCAGTGCGGCCAGTGACTGGTCTTGCTACCCGAGCTGCGCACCGTCTCGTCCGAGCTTGCCGCCGCCGTGCGGTACCCACCGGTGTAGCGGGGGCGACGAAGTCGGCTTGCCCCACGCTGGTCGGTCAAGGTCACCGCGGGATGTCGGCGAGCAACGCGCGCCAGACGGCCGCGGGAACGGCGAGCACCGGGCCCTCGCGGTCCTTGGTGTCGCGGACCAGCACGGTGCCGCCAGCAGTCGTGGGCGCGACCTCGACGCAGTTGCCGGTGGAGGCCGTGTAGCTGCTGGTACGCCAGACGACGCTGTTCCGGTCGGGGGTACTCATGGTCCGTCCTCCAGGTCCGCGGAGAGCTCCTGTGCCACGGTGGCAATCAGGTCCCGCGAGTGTCCCTCGTCCAGCGCAACCCCGGCCAGTGCGTGGAGGATCCGGCGGTAGGCCGTCACCTGTTCGCGGCGTTCCAGGAACAGCGCCGTCGTCTCGCTCTCCAGGTAGACCACCGGGTGGAACTCCGGGAACTCCATCAGGCGGAACGAGCCCGCGATTCCGGCGTGCGCCCCCACGGCAGAGGGCACGACGCGCATCGTGATGGGTGGTCGCACCGACATCCGCAGCAGGTGGTGCAGCTGGTCGGAGAGCACCGCGGCACCACTTACCGGCAACCGCAGGGCCGTCTCGTGCAGGAAGAACCCGAACCGTGCTCTGGTGCCACGGGTGAACAGCTCCTGGCGAGCCAGCCGGGCGGCGACCCACTCCTCGACCTCGTTCTCCGGGACGGAGACCGAACGGCTGAGCAAGGCTCGTGCGTAGTCTGCGGTCTGCAGCAGGCCCGGCACCCAGGTCGATTCGAACTCGGTGATCTGCTGGGCCTTGTCCTCGTGGTCCAGCAGCGTGACGAGCTGCTTGGGTAGCCGGTCGCCGTACTCCTGCAACCAGCCCGGCACGCCCTGGTCCTGGCAGACGGCGAGCAGCCGCTTGCGTTCCCGCCCGCGCACGCCGCAGACCGTCAGGAACATCGCGACGTCCACCTCGGTCGTGCCGCGCGTGCCGGAGAGCATGCGCGACACCCGACTCGGCGACCAGTCGAGTCGCCGCGCGGCCTCGACCCCGGTCAACCCGGCGCCCTCCATCGCCCGGCGCAGGCCCTCGCCGAGCTCCCGGCTGCGCATCGTCGGCTCGCGGTCACGCATCGCCACCTCCCTCTCGTGGCGGGACCGTACGACCGCTCCGACCAGCACCGGAAGCGCGCACGCCGATCTTCCACCGAATGCGCCTCGCGTGACCCGGGGTCAACGACTGAACTCACGCTCGCACCCGTCTGTACACAGGTGCCACCCCTGCAGTTGCCCGCCGAACGCCGCTCGCGCTACTACATCGACCTGTCCCGGGCGCAGTTGTGGGTCGGACATCGTGACAAGGCCCTTGCCTGCTTGCAGACCGCGCGCGACATCACGCCGCAGCATGTTCGCGAGCACCCGCTGGTGTGTCAGACGCTGGCAACCCTGCTCCGCCTCGGGCGGACCTGTCCCGACACCCTGCGCACGTTCGCCCGCTGGGTAGGGCTGGTCCAAAGATAATCCGCTGCCCAGGTGACACCAGCTGTGCCACTAACGGACTATGTCGCACATCACGATGGTCACCGTCGGAGGGGAAACCGAGGGGCCGGTGCCAAGAGACGCGACATCGTGACGGTATCGGCGGCACGTTTCCGCCTCGGCGGCGACGTGGACATGCCGCCAGTGGAGCGGTTGCTGCTGAGCGTCATACAGGATGGGTTTGTCCTGTACTGCTGCGGTGGGCGAGCCGAACCGAGTGCCTTGGTGGCTTCCTACGAGTGGGGGCAGTACGTGGACACCGTCGTCATCAGGGGCGTGGACCGGGTGACCGCGGCGAGGGGTTCCGAAGGAGGCAGGGGTCGACATCTTCGCACCTGAGGTCGTCGTGTCGGCCTACCAGGGCCACGCGGAGTGGATGCTGCGGGCGTTGCTGAACCTGGTGCACCCTGGACCGTACCCGAGGCCCCCACCGTCGCCCATCTGGCGCCACGGTCTCCGCACGTCCCCCGGAGTGAGCAGCGCCCGCTGACCATTCGGCTCCCGTTACCGGCCAGGGCCGGCATGCGAGCCACCCGCCTCACCGCCGCCATGACGACCGCAGGTATGTAGTCGTTGCTGGCCAGCGCCCGCGGATCGAACCCACCGAGCGCGTGACGCGCGGGTGATCGGACGGGCGCACTGCCGTCATTGAGTGAGACGACGGCGTCAGGGGGAGCAGGCAGCGTCCACGGCCCGGAACGGCGCTGACCTTGCCGACGTTGCGACGACCCGCTCGTCATCGAGTTCGTGGATGACTCCGGGCATGATGTCTCTCATGGCAACGGCACACCTGGACGGCGGAGACGCTGAAGCGGTGCTGCGCGACTTCGCGACTCGCCACGGCATCCGGCGGTTGGCGTTGTTCGGCTCGGTGCTCCGTGGGGAGGAGACCCCGGCCAGCGATGTCGACCTGCTGGTGGAGTTCGAGGAGGGTCGGACGCCAGGTCTGCTCGGCCTCGCAGAGCTGGAGTTGGAGCTCGGCGCGGTGTTGGGGCGGGAGGTCGAGCTGCGGACCTATGAGGACCTCAGCAGGTACTTCCGGGACGACGTCCGGGCACGGGCGCGTGTGCTCTATGCAGCTTGACGACGAGGTCCGGGTTCGCCATCTCGTGGAGGCGGCGAACAAGGCCGTGACCTACGCTGCGGGTCGGAGCCGCGACGATCTCGACCGTGACGAGCTGTTGCGACTCGCCCTCACGAAGCTCGTCGAGATCGTTGGCGAAGCCGCGAAGCACGTCAGCCGCGACCTGCGCGAGTCTCACCCGCAAGTGCCGTGGTCGGCGGCTGCACGGATGCGGGACCGTCTCGTCCATCACTACTTCGACATCAATCTGGACGTGCTGTGGAGCACAGTGACGGACGATCTTCCCCGGTTGTTGGCGACCCTGCCGGATGATCTCCTCGGTGATGGCTCCGTTCCGGTGACCGGTGATGGTCACCGCATCGATGAGTAGCGCTGGGTTGCAGCGCGACCTCGCGCAACACCACGGCGTGTGGCACCGCCCATGCGCGACGACCGGCTGCGCCTGATTCTAGACCGGTGCCAGGATCACGACAGGGATCTGACGGTGGGTGTACGTGGCGTAGTCGGCGTAGGGCTTGTAGAGCTCGACGAGCCGGGGCCACAGGGCGTCCCGCTCGGCGGACTCGGCGACTTGCGGGCGGACCCGTCGCCGGTGACGGCCGGGGAGCTCGATCTCGGTCGAGTCCATGGCCATCAGGTTGTGGAACCAGGCCGGATGGGTGTCGGTGCCGCCCTTGGATGCCACGACCACGATGTTCGGCTCGTCGTCGAGGTAGAGCAACGGCGTGGTCCGGGCCCTGCCGGACCGGCGGCCGATGTGGTGCAGCAGCAGCACCGGCGCCCCGCCGATGCGACCTCCGGCGCGCCCGCCAGAGGCGCGGAACAGAGCGACATTCAGCCGCGTCGCGGCGTGGAAGACCTTCCAGAACGGCGAGTCCGCCGAGGGTGGTTTGGACATGTTCGCGAAAGTATCGCTGTGGCGCTCTGCGTGACGACCCGGCAGGGACCCGTTCCACGCCCGTGAGCGGTAGCGTCCCTGTCGCCACCGAGTCTGGGGACGCCGCTGCGTGCGACGCGTGCAGGGCGAGGCCTACCTCGCTCAGTCAGTCCCGGGTCTCGTCGCTGCGATGGGCCCGCCTGGCGATCAGGTGGTCGAGGCCCAGACGCCCCGAGCCGGTGACGGCGAGCACGAGGCTCAGCAGGCCCAGCGCGATAACGAGTTCGGGTCCCGTGTGATCCATTGAGTAGAGGGCGCCGGTGTGCGCGAAGATCCACGCGCCTGCCATGTTCAGCGCCATCAGCACGCCGATCACCCGCACGCCGAGGCCGAGGATCAACGCGATGCCACCGATCAGCTCGCCGAACAGGTTCGCCGGACCGGCGATCGTGGGCAGCGGGACGCCGGACTGGTCGAACAGGGCGATCACGCCGGACACGCTGCCGCCGAAGTCGTACTCGATCTTGGCGTGCCACACCATCAGCACCCCGAGGCCCACTCGCGCCACGAGGAGGACAGTGTCGCGCGCTGCCCGAGCCAGGTGCTCGCTGCGGGCACTGCTCGTGCTGGTCGACTCGGCCACCATCTCGTTGCCTGCCATCTCTGCTCTCCCTGGGTCCGTTGTCACGTCGCTTCAGAGGATGAGACCGGGCTGCGGCCCAGAACTCATCGCCGACGCGGCGTCCCGTCGGCGGGGTGGCCGCAGCACGGTCGTAGAACCGCCTGGCAGGACCATGGTAACGGTGTTACGATTGGTTGGCGGGCGAGCGGATCAGGGGTGCGGGATGGACGACAGGGCGGCGGTCGTGGACGGGCCGGTATCTCGGGAGGTGATGCGCGCGGGGGACGCCGACCGTGAGCGTGTCGTCGAGCAGTTGCGGCAGGCCCACGGGGACGGCCGGCTCGATCTCGGCGAGTTCGACGAGCGGGCCCGGCAGGCATGGGCGGCGCGAACCTACGGCGAGCTCGCCGTGGTGACGGCGGACCTCCCCGCGGCGCCGCAACCGCCGGTCCGGGGCGTGCGGTCCCCGGCCCGCCCCGCGCCCCGACGGGGCGCCGTGGCCGGCTGGCTCGCCGCCAGCCTGATCAACCTGCTGATCTGGGCGATCGTGTCTGTCGCCACCGTCGAGTGGATTTATCCCTGGTGGGTGTGGGTGGCGGGGCCGTGGGGTGCGATGCTGCTCATCGGATGGATCTCCGCGCGGGTCGGTGGCCAGGCGCACCGAGGCTGAGCTGGGGCGATTTGGAGCGCCCGACACGCCAGACGTACACTGTGACGTCGGCGCGTGGTGCGCCGGTTCCAGCGTGTCTGCGTCGCAGTGCGTGCCGCACATCCTCGATGCCTTCCGCGCGACTCGGAGCCGGGCACGCCCGTGCCGTGGTCGGGCCGGACCACCGGCCGCCCAGCGCGACCGAACCACGCAGCACCACCGAATCGAAACGCGGAGGACATGGGCAAGAAGGACGGGGCCATCGAAGTCGAGGGCCGCGTGGTCGAGCCACTCCCCAACGCGATGTTCCGCGTTGAGCTGGAGAACGGCCACCGGGTCCTGGCACATATCAGCGGCAAGATGCGTCAGCACTACATCCGCATCCTGCCCGAGGACAGGGTTGTCGTGGAGCTCTCGCCCTACGATCTGTCCCGAGGCCGCATCGTCTACCGCTACAAGTAAAGCGCCCGGGGGCTGCCTGAGCCCCCTGAGCAGGAGAACGAGACGACGTGAAGGTCCAACCGAGCGTCAAGAAGATCTGCGACAAGTGCCAGATCATCCGCCGGCACGGCCGGGTACTGGTGATCTGCAGCAACGCCCGGCACAAGCAGCGCCAGGGCTGAACGGCACCGCTCGCAGACCTTCGACGACGTCGAAGACGGCCTCCCCGCGCCATCCCGGTCCGTGGCCACAGACGGTTCGACCGTCGAGTCCCACGGAACGGGCCCACCCCCGGACTCCAGGCCGGGGCCCGCGGACGACGAGTCCGCCCGCGGGACGGACGGGGAGCAGACCTGGGGATGACGAGACAGGAGACACCGCCGCATGGCACGACTCTCCGGCGTCGACCTCCCCCGCGAGAAGCGGATGGAGATCGCGCTGACCTACGTCTACGGCATCGGCCGTACCCGCTCCCACGAGATCCTCTCCGCGACCGGGGTCAGCCCGGACTTGCGGTCCAAGGACCTGTCCGACGAGGACCTCGTCCGGCTGCGGGACTACATCGAGGAGAACTACCGGGTCGAGGGTGACCTCCGCCGCGAGGTCAATGCCGACATCCGCCGGAAGATCGAGATCGGCTGCTACGAGGGGCTGCGTTGGCGCCGCGGCCTGCCGGTGCGCGGGCAGCGCACCAAGACCAACGCCCGCACCCGCAAGGGGCCGAAGAAGACGGTCGCCGGCAAGAAGAAGGCCGGTGGGAAGAAGTAGCCGCCGGGCCGGCTCCCGCCCATCCCCGAAGACCGCGCCGGGCGCAGGCCCGGCGCACCAGACCCCGTAGGAGTTCTCGAGAGATGCCACCCAGGGCACGAGCAGGTGCCGGCACCAAGAAGGTGCGGCGCAAGGAGAAGAAGAACGTCGCGCACGGCCATGCGCACATCAAGTCGACGTTCAACAACACGATCGTCTCGATCACCGATCCCACTGGTGCGGTGATCGCCTGGGCCTCCGCGGGTCACGTCGGCTTCAAGGGCTCGCGCAAGTCCACCCCGTTCGCCGCGCAGATGGCTGCCGAGAACGCCGCCCGCAAGGCCGCTGAGCACGGTATGAAAAAGGTCGACGTCTTCGTGAAGGGCCCTGGTTCGGGCCGGGAGACGGCGATCCGGTCGCTGCAGGCCGCCGGCCTTGAGGTCGGCACCATCCAGGACGTGACCCCGCAGCCGCACAACGGTTGCCGGCCGCCCAAGCGGCGCCGGGTCTAGGGGAAGGGAGTAACCAGACATGGCTCGTTACACCGGCCCCATGACCCGCAAGTCCCGCCGGCTGAAGGTCGACCTCGTCGGCGGCGACCAGGCGTTCGAGCGCCGTCC
>JBOHGT010000494.1:0-2885 GCA_050700385.1 Pseudonocardiaceae bacterium
AGTGAACGGTCGCAGCGCCTCTGCGGCGTCCAGCCGGCCATCGGCGAGGTCTCCGATGCCTGAGAACAGCATCTTGGCCAGCAGTTTCGTGTCCTCGAACATGGTCAGCTCGCGCACCTGGTCGACGGTGTACCAGGCGAACGGGTGTGCTGCCGACCGGGCCGGCTCGGGATCATCGGCGACGGCGACGTACTGGTGGTCGACGTGCGTGTGCGGTTCGGCAAGGTGGTTGTCCGCCGGGACATGCTGCTGGATGATCCACCACGGCAACGGGACCTGGGCGTGAGTAGCCGGGAAGCCGGCGGGCAGTGGCGGCGCCGGGCCCTCCAGTAGCCGGACGCCGGCGAGACCGCTCTCCTCCTCGACCTCGCGGATCGCGGCCTGCGCCTGGCACTCGTCGTCCTCCACGTGGCCACCCGGGACCATCCAGCGGCCCAGCCGGGGGTGCTCGATCAGACCGAGTCGCCAGCCCCAGTCCGGGAAGCGGCAGAAAACGAACGCGCCGGCCGTCGCGTGCTTGATCACGTTGTCGTCCCGTCCCATGTCGGCCGACCATGCTTCGGACCGTTGCCCCGGCCCGCGCCGCAGCACCATGCCACACTCGCGTCCCGCGGGAGCCGCGCCACGCCGATGCGCGGCAGGGATGTCGTGGCAGGGCCCTGCCCAGGCGGATTGGCCGGCGATCGCGGCGTGACGCGCGAGAGGGACCAGATGACGGGTGAGCAGTCCACGCAGGTCGTGGATGCGGTGGCGAGGGTGTGCGCCGACGAGCCGGGCATCCGAGCACGTCTGGAGCGTGCCGGTGACACGTCTCGCTCGACCGGCTCAGCGCGACGGTGGCGAGGTGTCCGAGCGGCTCTACGAGCTGCATGCCGCGCTGCAGCGGGCCGGGGACGCGCTCGGAAGCCCGCCGGGGTGGAGATCCTCGGTGCGCTGCGCAAGCATGACGCCTACAAGGTGGATGAGCGGGGGTGGGCACGAGAAGTGGCGTTTGCTCGTGTGGTGGCGAGCACCAGACTCAGGTCCCACGCCACCGTCAGATCACGACATCGACAACGAGTCGAAATCTACAATCAGATGATCGGGTGTCCGCACTTCGGGGAAGAGTGGTTGCGGTGAGCGAACGCAAGACCTACGACGTCACGACGTGGCGCGAGGAAGGGTTCTGGGTGATCGATATCGACGAGTTGGGGCTCACGACCCAGGCTCGACGCCTCGACCAGGTCGAGTACATGGCTCGTGATGCCATCGCGCTCCGGATCGACGTCGGTGAGGAGTCGTTCGACGTCGCTGTCAGCGCCGCATACCGGAAGAAATCGCCAGCCAGGTAGCACACCTCAGCGCGGCCCGAGAACGTGCGAACCGGGCGCAGGCCGAAGCGGCAGCCGAGGCGAGAGATCTCGCCCGGTCGCTTCATGAGGCAGGTTATCCAGTGCGTGATATTGGCGAGCTTCTGGGAGTCTCGTACCAACGCGCGCAACAACTTGCCGCGCCACCTCGAGCCTCATGAGAGTTCTTCAGCAGCGTCACCACCAGCAGGCCGCAGCCCCGTCACCCGTTGCCACACTTGTCGGTAGTCATCGAGATCCGTCGCCGCGCCTCAGCCGCTCTGGTCGGTGCGCACCGATGATCTAGCCGACTGCAGTCTATCGAGTGCAGAGCTTCTTGAGGTGGGAACCGGGCGGGCAGCGGTCGTGCCGGGACCGCCAGCAAACGGACCTGGCGAGACCGCCGCTACCGTCTCCGGTGACTCAACTAGCGGTCGCGTCGGAACAGGCGCGACCACATGCCCTTGCCCTTCTCCTCAGCCTGCGCGCTGGAGTCCACTACCAGCGGCGCGGGACTCACCGGAGACGGCAGCCCCACCCCGGCGGCCGCCTCCTGGATCACCCTTAGCGGCCCGATCGGCTACCGCGCACCTGGTGAGCATGCACTGGCGACGCTCCCCGATGTGGGAGCCGCAGCTGTCAGTGCCCGTCAGCTCGTGCTGCTCACGGTCAGCTACGTGCTACCCGAGCGGGCGGCAGAGCAAGAACCGGGACGATCGCTTCACAGCAGCGGCGACTCGGCGACGGCCGATCGCAGCTCCCGGCGGAAGGCGACGTGCCGCGGGTAGCGGGCGTGCAGGGCGTCGACGTAGTTGCGGCCGGCGGAGGCGCCGGCCGCGAGCGTGACCGCCTCGGCGCAGCAAGCAGCGAGTTCCGCGACCCGCCGGTAGGAGCTGCTGTGCTTGCCGCCCACCACCGCCTCCAGCCGGGAGTCGACATGGGCGCGGCCCTGGTCGAGCCACTGCCGCCGCTGGTCGGACTCGACCGGCTGCGTGGACAGCACGTCGACGAGCAGCCTCGACAGCAGCAAGTCGCCGTGGGGAATGCCGTGGAACTGATCGGATCCGGTCTGCAGCGCCGCGGGGAAGGTGTCGGGATCGTCGTCGAACCCGTACGGCCAGTCGATCGAGTTCGCCTGATCGAGCAGGTCGAACAGCAGCAGGTCGGGCCAGCGCTGGTCGCCCTGCGCTCCACTGCCACCGATCAGCAGGAACGGCACGACCACCGCGCCGGGATGCCCGCGGTGCTCCCAGAAGGTCCGGCCCGCCGCCGCCATGAGCTCCGAGGCGTCCTCGACCCGTCCGGCGAGCAGCAGCAGGCCGGCTGCCAGCCCGGCCCGCTGGGCGAGCGGGCCGGTGGCCGCGCGCCCGGCCTCGAGGGTGAGCACCTCGTCGCGGCGGTCGAGCGCGGTGGCCACGTCGACGAGGCGCAGCAGCCGGCGCAGCGTCGGGTCGGCGCGCCATGCCTTCAGGCGGGCCTTGAGCAGCGCGGCACCGTCGTCGCGGGCGACGGCCAGCGCGGCGAGCCGGTCGGCGAGCCCGGCCTGGACGCTGCCGT